>NZ_JBWLKN010000005.1:0-369401 GCF_059026195.1 Streptomyces sp. A01
CAATCATCACCGCGGACACACCGCGCTGAAAGGCCAACCACCCGCCAGCCGCGTCCCCAACCTCACGGGTCAGTACAGCTAGTGCCTGATCTGTCCCGCCCGTGCGTGATGCTCCCCCATGGCGCGCGGTCGGGGCTGCTTGGTTGTCCCGGGGCTCGTCCTCGCGGACCGGCTCGGCGGACTCGGCAACGTACGTCCCTCGCTGCTCCAGAAGGAAACAGCTAACCCGCGTCGAGTCCGGCGAGCACCAGCGGCAGCCGGTCGGCGCCACCGTCGGTGACCACGACCGGCACGCCCCAGTCCTGCTGGTGGACGTGGCAGGCCGGGTACTCGATCTCCGGGTCGTCGTCGCAGGAGGCGGCCATCGCCGACACGTGCAGCACGCCCTCGCGCACGCCGTCGGCGAGCAGCAGCTCCCGGTTCAGGTCGGTCCCCGCGCCGTCACCGGCCGCCAGCAGCTCCGGCGGCGTCGAGCTGACGAGCAGCCGCGTCGAGGGGCCGTATCGGGTGTCGAGCTTCTGGCCGCTGGGCGCCTGGAACACCACGTCGAGACGGAGCTTGCCGGGGGCGACCTCGGTGGCCGCCCGTCGCGTGCGGTGCGCGACGGACTCGACCCGCACCGCCTCCTCGGGCAGCCGCAGCCGGGTCAGCCGGTGCCGGGCGGACTCCACGACCACGATGTCGTCCCCCGCGAGCACCGCCCCGGAGGGCTCCCGCAGATCGGTGGCCAGGGTGGAGACCTCGCCGGACGCCGGGTCGTAGCGGCGCAGCGCGTGGTTGTACGTGTCGCAGACGGCGACCGAGCCGTCAGGCAGTGCCGTCACACCCAACGGATGCTGGAGCAGGGCCTGACCGGCGGGACCGTCACGGTGCCCGAAGTCGAAGAGGCCCGTGCCGACGGCCGTGCGGACGACGAAGGCACCGGCGTGGCCGGGGTCCCGCTCGACGAAGCGCAGGGCGGAGGTCTCCGAGTCGGCGACCCACAGCCGGTCCCCGTCGTGCGCGACCGCGAGCCCGGACGGCTGCGCGAACCACGCCTCGGCGGCCGGGCCGTCCACCAGGCCCTCGTTGGTCGTGCCCGCGGCGACCTGGACGGTGCCCGTCGCCGGGTCGTACGTCCACAGCTGGTGGACACCGGCCATCGCGATCCACAGCCGGTCGGCGAACCACGCCACGTCCCACGGCGAGGAGAGGGCCACCTCGGACGCCGGGCCCGAGGTCGGCGCGCCCTGCCACCACTGGCTGCCGGTGCCCGCGAGGGTCTCGACGGCGCCCGTCGCCGGGTCGTACGTCCGCAGCGCGTGGTTCACGGTGTCGGCGACGACAATCCGCCCGCCGAGGCCGCCCGCGGCCTCCGGGAGCAGCGCGAGCCCCTGCGGTTCGTTGAACCGGGCCGTCTCTGTGTCTCCATCGGTCCCATCGGCCAGTCCGCGCTCGCCGGTCCCGATCCGCCGTACGACCGTCTCCCCGTCCGGCTCCAGCTCGACGAGCGCGTGCCGCGTCGAGTCGGAGACGAGGAAGTTCCCGGTGGGCAGCGACAGGGCCTTGCCGGGGAAGCGCAGGTCGGTGGCGACGGGCTCCGGCTCCACGTACGGTCCCGCACCGCGCCGCAGGGTGCCCTTCGCCTCGTGGGTGGCCTCCAGTTCGGCCACGAGCCTGGCGATGGCGTGCGCGTGGCCCTCACCCGCGTGCTGGGCGACGACGTAGCCCTCGGGGTCGATCACGACGAGCGTGGGCCAGGCCCGCACGGCGTACTGCTTCCAGGTCGCCAGCTCGGGATCGTCCAGCACGGGATGGCGCACCTCGTACCGCTCGACCGCGTCCACCACCGCCTGGTGCTCAGCCTCGTGGACGAACTTCGGGGAGTGCACGCCCACGATGACGAGCGTGTCCCTGTGCTGCTCCTCCAGCTCGCGCAGCTCGTCCAGGACGTGCAGGCAGTTCACACAGCAGAACGTCCAAAAATCCAAGATGACAATACGTCCTCGCAGGTCAGCGAGGGTGAGGTCAGTTCCGCCTGTGTTCAGCCAGCCGCCCGCACCGATGAGTTCGGGGGCCCGGACGCGCGCACGTGAAGCCATGACCCCATCAAACATCACCCACCCCCGTACGCATTCCCCCGGGCCTGCCGGGAACTCCGAGAGCATGAGATACCGAGTGCGAGAGCGTGTGTTCGCCATCGGCGACGACTACTGGATCGAGGACGAGAACGGCGACCGCGCCTTTCTCGTGGACGGCAAGGCGCTGCGGCTGCGGGAGACCTTCGAGTTGTGCGACCCGGGTGGCGCGGTGCTCGCCGTCATACGGAAGAAGCTGCTCAGCCTTCGCGACACGATGGAGATCGAGCGCGGCGGCGAGGTGCTGGCGACGGTCAAGAAGAAGAGGTTCACGCCGCTGCGCGACCACTACCGCGTCGAGCTGTCGGACGGCACCGAGCTGGAGGTGTCGGGCGACATCCTCGACAAGGAGTACGGCGTCGAGTACGGGGGCGAGCTGCTGGCGCACATCTCGCGCAAGTGGTTCCGGATGCGTGACACGTACTCCGTCAACGTCGTGCGGGAGGACGCGGACGCCGCGCTGCTGATCTCCGTCGCCGTGTGCGTGGACCGGCTCGCCGAACACGAGCGGGACAAGGAAGAGGAGAAGCGCGCGACGGAACGCGCGAAGGAAGAGGACTGAGAGCCCGGTGGAATGCGTACGGGGAGCCCGAGGGGCCTGGGGCTCTGAGGGGCCGGCCGCGGCGTCTGCCCGGCTCAGCCGATGACGTTGCGCGCGGCCATCCAGGTCACCGCCGTGCCCAGGACGGCGGCCGTCCCGCGCCGTCCGAGCGCGGGCCGGAAACGGCGGCCGCGCAACCCGGCGAGCAGCCAGCGCGCGAGGTAGTACGCCGCGAGCGGCAGCCCGAGGACCAGCAGAGCCGCGTTGTCGTGGAACGCTCCGGGGAGGTCGCCGTGCAGCAGGTCGTACGCCATGCGGGTGCCGCCGCAGGCGGGGCAGAGCAGCCCGGTCGCCCAGTTGACCGGGCAGCGGGGCAGCGGGTGGCCGGGCTCGTGGGGGTTGGTGCCCCAGAGATAGACGGCCCCGGCCACCCCGGCCGCCAGCGCCGCGAGTGGCGCCGTGGCCGGGTGGGTGACCGCGCGGAGAACCCCGGAGCGGAGCTTGTCAGCCACGCAGGACGCGGCCTTGCGCATCGGTCTTGCCGTCCCCGGCAAGCAGCATGATGCCGTCGATGAGGGCCCATATACCCAGGCCACCGCAGGTGAACAGCTGCCCGAGGGCCATGCCGGTGTGGCCGGTGTAGAAGCGGCCGATACCCAGGCCGCCGAGGAACAGCTGGAGGACGCCCGCGACGATCTTGGACTTGTCCGAGTAGGGGCGGCCGTACGGGTCGTAGCCGAACGGGGCGCTGGGGTCGGGGGGCCCGAACGGCGCGCCGGGGGCGACCATGCCGGGCTGCGCGTAGCCGTAACCGGGCTGACCGGGGGCGCCCTGCTGCGGGTAGCCGTAACCGGGCTGGCCAGGGACACCGCCTTGCGGGTGGCCGTAGCCGGGCTGGCCCTGCGCAGGCCCGTAGGGGTTCGGGCCGGGCTGGCCCTGCGGAGCGCCGTACGGGTTCTGGTCGGGCTGGCCTTGCGGAGCGCCGTACGGGTTCTGGTTCGACATGGCTGCGACCCCCGGGGGTTGGTCCTCATGGGTGGGTGGAACAGCGCGCCCGAGCGGTGGGCCACGCTGCGGCCATCCTGCCAGCCGTTCCCGGCCCGCTGCGGCGGTGTGGCCCACGGGCCGCCCCCTCTACCCGCCCGCGGCCCGGTCTCTCCACAGGATGTCCACAAGGCCAGGGCCCAGGGGAAGCAGCCCTGGGACAGCGAAGGCGTGTGCCCCGTCAGGGACGCGGGGAACTGCGCGACCAGCCACGACGCACCCGCACTCCGCGGCACACGGACACGGGCCCCCCGCTCCCCGCTCGCCCATCCGCACGATCCGCCGGACACGGCCTGGCTCCGGCCCGTCACGGTCCGGTCGCGAGAAACCTGCCGCACCGGTACGGAATCGAGAGCTCTCGCCGGCTGGGCCACCTCGGCCACGCCGCCACCGGCACTACGGGCACCACCGCGGTCAGCGGCGCGGAACCGGCAGGCCGAGGAGCCGGTCCCGCAGCGCGGGGAACTCCGCGCGGGTATTCGCCACCCGGTCCAGGTCGAGATCGACGGTCAGTACCTCTTCGCCGGAGCCCGCCTCGGCCAGCACCTCGCCCCATGGGTCGACCACGAGGCTGTGCCCGGCCTGCTCGACGCCCGCGTGTGTTCCGGCCGTACCGCACGCCAGCACGTACGCCTGGTTCTCCACGGCGCGGGCGCGGGCCAGCAGCGTCCAGTGCTCGCGCCGCCGCTCGGGCCAGCCCGCCGACACCACGAGCAGCTGCGCTCCCGCGTCCACCAGCAGCCGGAACAGCTCGGGGAAGCGCAGGTCGTAGCAGGTCGTCAGGCCGATGGTGGCGGCCGGGAGCCGCGCGGTCACGGGCTTGTCGCCCGCGCTCATCATGACGGCCTCGCCCTTGTCGAAGCCGAAGCGGTGGATCTTCCGGTAGCTGCGGACGAGTTCGCCGTCGGGGCTGAAGAGGAGGGTCGTGTTGTACAGCGCCTCGTCCGCCGCGCCGGAGGGGTCCGCGGCACCGGCGGCGGAGGGTGCCCGCTCCACGATGGAGCCCGCGTGCAGCCAGACGCCGGTCTCGCGCGCGACGACGGACATGGCGGCGGCCGTCGGTCCGTTCAGCGGTTCCGCCTCGGCGGCGAACGACTCGTAGGCGAAGGCGCCCACGGGCCAGAGTTCGGGGAGCACGATGAAGTCGGCGCCGGTCTGCCGCTGGGTGTCGCGTACGAGCGAGACGACGCGCTTACGGCGTGAATCGACCGGCTCGTCCAGGTCCACACCGATCTGGATCAGGGAAGCGCGCACATTACCACCGCTCTCGACTGTCGAGCTGTCCAACCGGGCCTACGATCAGTCTGGAAAGCACTGCCGGGGTGCCCGTGCGCAGCGTAACTTAACTGCACAACAGCACCCAGCCCGCGTACGAACCGCCCGAGGGGTCCCGTGACCGTCCATCCAAGTCTTCAGCCTGCCATCGACGCCTGGACCCACTCCATCGAAGCGATATCCGAGTTGGTGACACCGCTCGTCGAGGGGGAGTGGAACCGGGCCACCGAGTGCCCGGGATGGTCGGTGCGTGATGTCGTCTCACACGTCATCGGCTTCGAGTGTGAACTGCTGGGCGACCCACGCCCGATCCACAGTCTGCCGCGTGATCTCTACCACGTCACCAGCGAGTTCGCCCGGTACGTGGAGGTGCAGGTCGATGTGCGGCGCTGCCACACCGCTCCGGAGATGACGTCCGAGCTGGAGTACACGATCATCCGCCGCTCCCGTCAGCTGCGGAACGAGCACCGCGACCCGGAGACGGTGGTGCGCGGCCCGCTCGGCGAGCACTCGCTGTACGACACCCTGATGACCCGGGTCCTCGACGTGTGGGTGCACGAGCAGGACCTGCGCCGGGCACTGGGCAAGCCGGGCAACCTCGACTCGCCGGGCGCGGCCATCACCCGCGACCGGCTCCTTCAGGGGCTTCCGAAGGTGGTGGCCAAGAAGGCGGGCGCGCCCGCCAATTCGGCCGTGGTCTTCGATGTGAGCGGGCAGCTGGAGTTCATGCGCACGGTCAGGGTCGACGCGGAGGGCAACGGCACCCTCGACGCGAGCGTGTCCCTGGGCCCGGCCGCCACGCTCAGCATGGACTGGGAGACGTATCTGCGACTGGCGACGGGGCGCGTCCGGCCGGACACGGTCGCCGCGCAGGTGAAGATCGACGGTGACGCCGCGCTCGCCAAGGCGATCCTGGCGAGGTTCTCGGTCACACCGTAGGGCGCGCGCGGGCGGATGTCCTGCGGGCCCGTCACACGGGGACGTGCCCTTACGCCGGGACGTGCACCGCTTCCACCCGGCTCGCGACCACGCGTTCGCGCTCCCGCCGGTGGGCCTGGCCGCGCAGCCGCAGCACCTGCGAGAGGCCGACCGCCTGGAGGAAGAAGACCGAGGCGAAGGCGATCCGGTAGTTGTCGCCGGTGGCGTCCAGCAGCACGCCGATGGCCAGCAGGGTGACCATCGAGGCCGTGAAGCCGCCCATGTTGACGATTCCCGAGGCCGTGCCGAGGCGCTCCGGCGGGTTCGCGGGTCTGGCGAAGTCGAAGCCGATCATCGACGCCGGGCCGCACGCCCCGAGCACGACGCACAGGGCGATCAGCAGCGGCACCGGGGCGTGGTCGCCCGGCCAGCCGAGCACGCTCGCCCACAGCAGGGCGGTGGCGGCGACGGTGCCGAGCGCGATGGGCGCGCGTGCCGCGTGGTGCCGGGCGATGACCTGGCCGTAGACGAGGCCGACCGCCATGTTGGAGAGCACCACCAGGGTCAGCAGCTCCCCGGCCTCCGCCCGGGACAGGCCCTGCGCCTCCACGAGGAACGGCATGCCCCACAGCAGCAGGAAGACCATCGCGGGGAACTGCGTGGTGAAGTGCACCCACATGCCGAGGCGGGTGCCGGGCTCCTGCCAGGCCGCGGCGATCTGCTTGCGGACGAAGCCGTTGCCGACATGCGGGTGCGGCTCCGGCTCGTGCCCCTCCGGGTGGTCGCGCAGGAACAGCAGCACCAGGACGAGGACGGTCACCCCGCCCACCGCGCTCCCGGCGAACGTCGCCGTCCAGCCGAGGTCGTGCAGCAGCCGGGCCAGCACCAGGGTGGAGACCAGGTTGCCCGCCATCCCGATCAGCGCGGCGACCTGCGCGATCATCGGGCCGCGGCGGGCGGGGAACCAGCGTGAGCCGAGCCGCAGCACGCTGATGAAGGTCATCGCGTCACCGCAGCCGAGCAGGGCGCGGGAGGCGAGTGCCATCCCGTACGAGTGGGACAGCGCGAAGCCGAACTGGCCGACGGTGAACAGCACGACACCGATCGCGAGGACGCGCTTGGTGCCGAGGCGGTCGACCATCAGGCCCACGGGTATCTGCATGCCCGCGTAGACGAGGAGCTGGAGGATGGAGAACGTGGACAGCGCCGACGCGTTGATGTGGAACCGCTCGGCCGCGTCGATCCCCGCGACACCGAGGCTCGTGCGGTACGTGATGGCGACGAAGTAGACGGCGACACCGAGCCCCCATACGGCGACGGCTCGCCGCCCGCCCGGTAGGTCGCCCGGCAGCTGGGCGGCGCCGCCCGCGCGCGGCGCGTCGGAGGCGCTCATCGGATGTCGCCCTGTGCCAGGTTCCGCACCCAGCTCACGTGCTGGTGGACGGCGGCCGCCGCCGCGTCGGCGTCGCCCGCGCGCAGCGCGTCCAGGATCTCGGCGTGCTCGGCGATGTTCTTGGCGATCCGGTCGGGGTGGGCGTGCATCACGGCGACGCCCATCCGCAGCTGGCGGTCGCGGAGCTGGTCGTAGAGCCGGGCCAGGATCTGGTTGCCCGCGCTGCGGACGATCTCGGCGTGGAAGCAGCGGTCGCTGACGGCCACGGCGGCCAGGTCCCCGTCGGCGGCTTGCCGCCGCTGCTGCTCCAGCAGCTCCTCAAGGCGGGCGATCAGCTCGGTACGGGCGGGCACGGCCTTGCGGGCGGCGTGCTCCTCGACCAGCAGCCGGGTCTCCACGACGTCGGTGATCTCCTGCGCGGAGACCGGGAGCACGAGGGCCCCTTTCTTCGGATAGAGCTTGATCAGCCCTTCGACCTCAAGACGGAGCAGCGCCTCGCGCACGGGGGTGCGGGAGACGCCGACGGCGTCGGCGAGGTCACCCTCGGTGAGCAGCGTGCCGCCCTCGTAACGGCGATCGAGCACGGCGTGCTTGATGTGGGCGTACACCCGCTCGGCGGCGGGCGGCGGCTTGACCGCGGCCGGGGCGGAAGGGGCGGGAGGAGTGGCCGGGACGGTGGGGACGGGAGCCATGCGCACAGGATAGATACAACAGGTATGCGTGCGAAGACCCCGTCCGGGATGCGGACGGGATGCGGACGGGGGCGGATGGGGACAGCGGTGACCACGGGTGCCGGACGGCACCGGGGCACGAGCCGGGGAGGGAGCGACCCGCGCAGCCGCTGCCGGCCTCGGGCGACGCGAGTGGCTCGGGCGACGCAGGTGGCTCGTTCCTTCACCGGCCGAGTGCCCTCAGTGAGGACGGGTGCTTCGACCGTGGGTCGGTCGGTCAGGCGAGGGCGCCGACGCGGTGCGCGAACGCGCGTACGCCAGGGAGGGTGCGATCGTGCCGGGTAAGCCCGGCGGCCATCGTCCGGACCGCGTCGCGGCGGACTTCCTGCGGTGCCGCGTGCTCGGCGGCGAGCAGAGCGCGGTAGCAGCGGTCGGGCTTGGCCCACTGGTCGAAGGCGCGGGCGACGTCGATCCAGTACCGGGCCTGGCGTTCGTTGGTGGGCAGGGCGGCGGCGTCGATGCGGCGGGCGTGCTCGATGGCCTGGCCCGCGTCGCCGAGCAGGTGGCTGATCGAGATCTGGTGGAGAAGTACCTGGCTGGGTCCGAAGGTGGTACCGCGCAGCAGCGCGTCGTGGCCCAGTTGCCCGGCGGTGGCCTCCGCCTCGCTGATGAGGGCCTGCGCGGTGTCCCGGTCGCCTTGCTTCGCTGCGGTGTAGGCGGCGGTGGCATACAGATTGCCCTGGACGGACAGTCGTTCGGTTACGTCGGTGGTGCGGTCGGTGGACAGGTGCTGGGCGGCGGTGACGGCGACGTCCGTGGCCCGGGCGTAGTGGCCCTGGCGGCGCCACGCGGACGAGACCATGCGGTGGGCCTCGGCGACGGTGAGCGCGTCCGCGCCACCGAGTGCCGCGGTGAGGGCACGGTCGGCGGTGACGGCCGCCAGGCCGTCTTCCCCGAGCTTGATGCACAGCCGCGTTGCGGTGGTGTAGAGATCGGCGATGGCGGTCACCGCCTGGTCCGGCTGGCCGTTGGCGCCGAGGGCCTGGGCATGCGCGATCCGGGTCGGGAGGGCGCGGGCGAGGGTGTCGTAGCGGCAGGCGCTGAAGTCCTGTCGGGAGGCGTCCACCGCCGCGGCGACGGTGGACGGGGTGGGATCGGGGCCGAGGACCTGGCCATGCTGCCGGTAGAGCAGGAGGTCTTCCAGGCCGGACAGGCTCGGCTTTGCCGGAGCGTGGGCGGCGGCTGGGGTTCCGAAGACCGCGCTGGTAGTGGTTCCGGCCAGGGTGGCCAGGAGTTCGCGGCGTCGCACCGGGTCGTCCCCCTCTTCGCCGAACAGGACATGCCTGCCCAGCGTAGTGGCGCTTGGCAGGCGTTGACCGGTGACCTGGTGCGGTGTTGCCCTCTGGGGTCGCGTCGCGAGGCCGAGCAGGTGTGGCGGGATGTCCAGGCAGGTGGCGAGGCGCTGGAGCAGGAGCACATCGCGCATCGGCTGCTTGCCGCGTTCCATCCGGGACAGGGAGGCAGCGGTGTAGCCGACCTGCCTGCCGAGTTCGGTGAGCGTGATGTCGGCCGCGCGGCGGGCTATCCGGACGATGGTGCCGGCGTCGCTGCGGGCGAGAGCGTCACGCATGGCCGCCGAGTGCCAGATCGGATGGGTGCCGTCCACGACTCACCTCCTGCCGGGACTCATTGTCCCGGTCAAACCGCCTCCCGGCAGGAGAAGACGCAAGCCGTTTACACCGCGTGCAAACGGTGTGCGCGCCGACAGGCCGCACCTCCCGCCGCCGGGCGGACTGCGGTGTCCTCGACACCGAGGGGCGGCGCGTACGCAGAGCGGGCCGCCCGCGATCCCCCGGAGAGGTGAGCGAGATGAACGAGCAGGACCCGGCCGCCCAAGCTGTGTGGGCGTCGGTCACTCACGCGACGCCGCTGAAGCGGGACGCGACGTACGACCACCGCGCCCAGCAGGCCGCCCTGGGCATCGAGGCACACCACACCGACGGCCGAACCACGCAATCGGTACTGGTCCTGACACCGGACCAGGTAGAGCTGTACGCCATCCAGCTCGAACAGCTCATCGCCAAACGCGAGGAGGCCCGTCAGGCGGACCGGTGACACCGCACATCCCACCTCGACTTGGAGGCACTGTGCAAGACATCCACGTGAAGGAACTGGACGGCAAGACCGTGCTGGTCACCGCGCCAAGCTGGCGGTGCCGTGGATTCAGGCGATGGCGACCGTCCTGCCCGAGAGCTCGATGCTCATCGACAAGGCCGACTACACGACCGATGTGCAGAGCCTGGAGTTCAACAAGTCAGCCCTTGACCACATCATCCACGTCAGCGCCGACCAGGGCATCGGCACCGAGGTCCCGGCCGCCGTATGGGACCTCATGGAACGCAGATCGCCGAGGGCCATGGCGCGGACAGCCATACGCGGATGGTCGAGAGCGTCAAGCACCTGTGAAGCCGGTAAGGCCCACGCCGCCCTCCGGGTCACGTCACGTCTCGTCTCACCTCGCCCCGCCTCGCCGCTACGGGACAGCGGAAGCGCGTGACGGTGCGGGCGACAACCCTCTGTACTGCACCGGCCCTTGACTGGATAATGGGGAGCATGCTGCTGGTCGTACTGGGTTGCCTGTTCGCCGGGATCGTCGCCCTCGCCGTCGTCATCGAGCGGCGCACGCGACGGCGCGGGCGTAGCTTCCAGGACAGCGCCGCCATGTCCGGTGCGGTGCGGGCGACCCGCCGCGATGTGCGGGCCTGGTCGCACGGCTCGGCGGGCCACAGTGGCGAGGACACGTCCTGGATGAAGCCGACCAAGCCGGCCAAGTAGCAGGCCGCCCCGGCCGGTGCCGGGAATTTCACTCCTCGAACTCCTCGAAACGCCGGACCCGCTCCGCGTCGCCCGTGCGCGGGCAGGCCGCGCACGCTTCCGCGGGCCGGATGGCGTAGTAGAGGCAGCAGCCGACGCGGGTGCGCGTCAGGTACGTGCGGCCGCCGGTCCCGGTCAGCCGCCGGAAGTCCGCGCCGCCGGGGAAGGGCGCCACGGCGTGCGGAAGGAGCGCTTCCGCTCGGCGTACCGCCCACTCCTCCGCGTCCTGCGCGCGCCCCAGGGACCAGATGCCGGAGACGAGGTCGTCGCCCACCATCCCCCACAGCGCCCGCGGTCCGCGCCGGAACTGCGGGGCGATCGCGGCGAGCAGCGGCCGTACGAGATCGACGACGGCCGTGCGCAGCGCCGTGTCCAGCGCCTCCTCGTCGGCGACCACCCGCGCGCCCGGCAGCGACGCGGCGGGGTCGTCCGGCAGACAGCTGAAGCCGCCGGGGGAGACCTCGTGGAGGTCACCGGCCAGGTCGGCGCGTACGTCGCGAGGGCTGAGCGCGGGAACCCGGTTGTCGAGGTACCACGGACCGCTGAGCAGCAGCGATACGGACCAGAGAGAGCTGTGCAGGGCGCGGGCCGCGACGACGTGCCGGGGCGGGACGAATCCGTGCGCGTCCTCGATGCGGGCCGCTTCGACGTCGAGGAACGCGTTCAGCAACTCCGGCTGGGTGGCGAGCTGTTCGACGTCGTAGCGCGGCTCCGCCGGTTCCGCCCCGCCCGGCCATCGGATGTCCAGACGCAGCGGCTCGCAGAGCGCGGTGAGCCGCTCATAGCTGTCGGCGAGCAGATCCGCGCAGGTCGTGACGGGCGCGGTACGCGGGCAGGCCGGGGCAAGGGCCAGGGTCATCAGCGATTCCTCAGCACCAATTAGAAGCAAGGCTAGGCTTACCTTACTCACATGGAAGCGCGGTGCTGATCACGGGTGTTCACGAGGTGGACGACGTGGACGAGGCGGACGAGGCGGACGAGGCGGACGAGGCGGACGACGTCGACAAGGTGAACGACGCGGAAGCGACGCGGGCTTGCCCCGGCCCCCACCCCCGGCTCCCGGACGGGCCCCCGGACGGGCCCCCGGACGGGCCCCCGGACGCGAAAGTGCCGGACAGGCTGACTTCCAGCCTGTCCGGCACTTCAGGGAGAGACGAACTTACGCCCAGGTGATCAGCCGCTTGCCCGGGTTCTCCAGAATCGCCGCGATGTCGGCGATGACCTTCGAGCCCAACTCCCCGTCCACCAGCCGGTGGTCGAAGGACAGCGCGAGAGTCGTCACCTGACGAGGCTTCACCTTGCCCTTGTGCACCCATGGCTGGGGCTTGATCGCTCCGACCGCGAGAATCGCGGACTCCCCCGGGTTGAGAATGGGGGTCCCGGTGTCCACGCCGAAGACGCCGATGTTGGTGATGGTGACCGTGCCGCCCGACATCGCCGCCGGAGTGGTCTTGCCCTCGCGTGCGGTGGTGACCAGATCGGCGAGCGAGTTGGCCAGCTCCGGCAGGGTCTTGCGGCCCGCGTCCTTGATATTCGGCACGATCAGGCCGCGCGGGGTGGCCGCGGCGATGCCCAGGTTCACATAGTCCTTGAGGACGATCTCCTGGTTCGCCTCGTCCCAGGTCGCGTTGATCTCTGGGTTCCGCTTGATGGCCAGCAGGAACGCCTTGGCGACCAGCAGCAGCGGGTTGATCCGCACACCGGCCAGCTCCGGGTCCTGCTTCAGCTCCTGCACGAGCTTCATCGTGCGGGTGACGTCCAGCGTGATGAACTCGGTGACGTGCGGCGCCGTGAAGGCGCTGGTGACCATCGCCTGCGCGGTGGCCTTCCGTACGCCCTTGATCGGCACCCGCGTCTCGCCACCGGCGGCGACGGCCTGCGGCGCGCCCTCACCGGCGCCGACGGGCACGGCAGGCGCTGCCGGGGCAGCTGCCCCGGCCTCCTCCGGCAGGCCCGGCGCGGCACCGGACGCCGTCGCACTGGCCGCCGCGTACACGTCCTCGCGGGTGATGACCCCGCCCGCACCGGACGGCGCGACGGCCGCCAGGTCGATGCCGAGGTCCTTGGCCAGCTTGCGCACCGGCGGCTTGGCGAGCGGGCGCGGCCCACCGGCGGGCACCGAAGGCGCGGGAACCGCCGGAGCGGAAACGGGAGCCGCCGGGGCCGAAGCCGGTGCGGCGGCGGTGCCGTGCCCGTTCAGTTCCGCCTGGACGGCGGCGGCCACGGACGGGCCCTGGCCGGACGCCTCCTGGCCGGGCTGCGGCTTGCGCGCGCGGCGCTTGGTGGAGGACGGCGCCGCCCCGTACCCGACGAGCACGGCCTGGCGGCCCTGCTGCTCGGGCTCGGCGGGCTCCTCGGCCTTGGGCGGGGTAGCCGCCTCGGCAGCCGCCTCCTGGGCCGGTGCCGGTTCGGCCGGGCCCGCGCCCGGCTGGGTGTCCACGGAGATGATCGTGGTGCCCACGTCCACCGTCACGCCCTCGCCGAAGCGCAGCTCGTGCACCACACCGTCGAAGGGGATGGGGAGTTCGACGGCCGCCTTGGCGGTCTCGACCTCGCAGACCACCTGCCCGTCGGTGACCGTGTCACCGGGCTGGACGTACCACTTGAGGATTTCCGCCTCGGTCAGTCCCTCGCCGACATCCGGCATCTTGAACTCACGGAAGCGCTGCACATCAGGGGCGCCGGGATTGGTCCCCCGGGAAGATGCTGTCGTCATCGTCACTGCTCCTCAAGCCCTTCAGTACGCCAACGCGCGGTCAACGGCGTCGAGCACCCGGTCAAGACCCGGAAGGTACTCGTCCTCAAGCCGCGACGGCGGATACGGGGCGTGATAACCACCAACGCGCAGCACCGGGGCCTCCAGGTGGTAGAAGCACCGCTCGGTGATGCGCGCGGCGATCTCCGCACCCGTGCCGAGGAAGACGGGCGCCTCGTGCACCACGACCAGCCTGCGCGTCTTCTCCACCGACCGCTGGACAGTGTCGAAATCGATAGGGGACATCGACCGCAGGTCGAGAACCTCGACCGACTTGCCCTCTTCGGCGGCGGCCGCCGCCGCGTCGCGGCAGACCTTCACCATCGGCCCGTACGCCGCGAGCGTCAGATCGGTGCCGGGCACCTCGACGCGCGCCGTGTGCAGCGGCCCGGGGATGAGGGCGGTGTCCACCTCGGAACGGTCGTGGTAACGGCGCTTGGGCTCGAAATAGATCACCGGGTCATCGCTGGCGATGGCCTGCTGCATCATCCAGTACGCGTCGGAAGCATTCGAAGGCGATACGCACTTCAGGCCCGCCACATGCGCGAACAGGGCCTCGGGCGACTCGCTGTGGTGCTCGACAGCGCCGATGCCGCCGCCGTAGGGGATGCGGATGACAACGGGCATTTTGATCTTGCCGAGCGCCCGTGCGTGCATCTTGGCGAGCTGCGTGACGATCTGGTCGTACGCGGGGAAGACGAAGCCGTCGAACTGGATCTCCACCACCGGGCGGTACCCGCGCAGGGCGAGGCCGATGGCGGTGCCGACGATGCCGGACTCGGCGAGCGGGGTGTCGATGACCCGGTCCTCGCCGAAGTCCTTCTGCAGGCCGTCGGTGACCCGGAAGACGCCGCCGAGCTTGCCGACGTCCTCGCCCATGATGAGGACCTTGGAGTCGGTCTCCAGGGACTTGCGCAAAGAGGCGTTGATCGCCTTGGAGAGCGACAGCTTCTCCGTAGTCGTGCTGCCAGCCATGTCAGTGACCCTCCTCGGCGAACGATGCCTGGTAAGCGGCGAACTGCGCCCGCTCCTCGTCGACGAGCGCGTGGCCGTCGGCGTAGACGTGCTCGAACATCGCCATGTCGTCGGGGTCGGGCATGGAGCGCACGGCGTCGCGCACCCGCTTGGCGAGCGCGTCGGACTCCGTCTCAAGCTCGGCGAAGAACGCCTCGTCAGCGATGCCCTCGGCGGTGAGGTAGGTCTTCATCCGCAGAATCGGGTCCTTGGCCTCCCACAGCTCGCGCTCCTCGTCCGCGCGGTACTTCGTCGGGTCGTCGGAGGTGGTGTGGGCACCCATCCGGTACGTGTACGCCTCGACCAGCATCGGGCCCTGGCCCGTGCGCGCCCGCTCCAGGGCTGCCCGGGTCACGGCGAGGCAGGCGAGCACGTCGTTGCCGTCCACGCGGACGCCGGGGAAGCCGTACCCCTGAGCGCGCTGGTAGAGCGGCACGCGGCTCTGCCGCTCGGTGGGCTCGGAGATCGCCCACTGGTTGTTCTGACAGAAGAACACGACCGGCGCGTTGTACACCGCGGAGAAGGTGAAAGCCTCCGCGACGTCGCCCTGGCTGGAGGCACCGTCACCGAAGTACGCGATCACGGCCGAGTCGGCGCCGTCCTTGGCCACGCCCATCGCGTAGCCGGTGGCGTGCAGCGTCTGCGAGCCGATGACGATCGTGTACAGGTGGAAGTTGTTGACGCTCGGGTCCCAGCCACCGTTGTTCACACCGCGGAACATGCCGAGCAGGTTCGTCGGGTCGACGTCCCTGCACCAGGCCACGCCGTGCTCGCGGTAGGTGGGAAAGACGTAGTCGTCGTCGCGCAGCGCCCGGCCGGAGCCGATCTGGGCGGCCTCCTGGCCGAGCAGCGAGGCCCACAGGCCCAGCTCGCCCTGCCGCTGCAGGGTGGTGGCCTCGGCGTCGAAGCGACGCGTCAGCACCATGTCCCGGTACAGGCCGCGCAGCTCGTCGGGGGTCAGGTCGATGGAGTAGTCGGGATGCTCGACCCGCTCGCCCTCGGGCGTCAGCAGCTGTACGAGCTGGGGTTGGTCAGCCGTCGGCTGACTGGCCCTGGTGCGCTTGGTGCTGCTGCTGCGGCGCGGTTTGCGCGCGGCAGTGCTGTCCACGGTCACGTGTGCTCCTCCGTCTGTCCGGCCTCCGGGGTCCGCCGGCGGCTGGTGGTCCTCCGGCCAAGGCCAGGAGGGCGGCTCCGCTCGGCCAGCGACTGACGCACGGGGTGGGTGCGCCAATGCCCGACCGGGCGTGACAGGTGCCCCGGCGGGTGGCCCGCAAAACTCACGTTACCCAGTGCTCCGCATCTCTGCGAAACCCCTCTGACCTGCGATTTTGCTTGGATTTCCAAGTAAATCGAGAAAGCGGGGAAACAATCACTGGTCACAGCCTTGCGGGCGTCCCTCTGCCTTCGGCGGAGGGACCCCTCGGAACAACCGCACGTTATCCCGGAGGGCAAGAGCACGGGAAGACTTCTTGTGTGAGACTGGGGCCGTGCCCGAAGAAGGAAAAATCACCGTATTTCTACTTGATGACCACGAAGTCGTCCGCCGGGGCGTGCATGAACTTCTCGCGTCGGAGGACAACATCGAGGTCGTCGGTGAAGCGGGTACGGCCGCTGACGCACTGGCCCGCATCCCTGCCACCAGGCCGGATGTCGCCGTGCTCGACGTACGCCTGCCCGACGGGAGCGGCGTCGAGGTGTGCCGCGAGATCCGCTCCAGGGACGAGCGCATCAAATGCCTGATGCTGACGTCGTTCGCTGACGACGAAGCCCTGTTCGACGCGATCATGGCCGGTGCGTCCGGTTATGTCCTCAAAGCCATCCGTGGCAATGAACTGCTATCGGCGGTCCGCGATGTGGCCGCGGGCAAGTCACTGCTCGATCCGGTCGCCACAGCGCGCGTCCTGGAACGGCTCCGCGACGGAAACACTCCCAAGGGTGACGAGCGACTCGCCAAACTCACCGAACAGGAACGCCGAATTCTGGATCTGATCGGCGAGGGCATGACCAACCGCGCCATCGGCGAGCAGCTTCATCTCGCGGAAAAGACGATCAAGAATTACGTCTCCAGCCTGCTGTCGAAACTCGGCATGGAACGCCGC
The DNA here is from genome assembly GCF_059026195.1 of Streptomyces sp. A01. Classification (NCBI taxonomy): domain Bacteria; kingdom Bacillati; phylum Actinomycetota; class Actinomycetes; order Kitasatosporales; family Streptomycetaceae; genus Streptomyces; species Streptomyces sp. A01. The sequence continues at coordinate 16,702 of NZ_JBWLKN010000005.1, forward strand.
TCCCAGGCGGCCGCGTATGTGGCCCGCCTCCAGGCGGAGAAACCGTAGGCACGCGAGAGCCGGGCGTCAGCGGGCGTCAGCGGGCGTCAGCATGCACCAGCACGCGAGCGGCGGCCCGGAACAGAGACGCCCCATCCGACCGCCTGCCGACTTCCCCTCCCTCCCGCCCCATCCCTGAGCCAAAGCCCTGAACAGGGACATCGGCACAGGCGGCATCCGCACAGGGGCATCGGCACAGGGGGACATCCGCACAGGGGCATCTGGCCAGGGGCATTCGGCAAAAGAGGGAAGCCTGTCAGCCGGGTGGCCCACACCGTTAGCCCGTTCGGGTGTCGCTTCCCGCCGCACACCCGGTACCCGCACCGCCGCTACCGCCCTCCCGCCTGGGCCGGTTCGCCCGACAGCGCCCCAATCGGGACCAACGTCCTGGAAATCCGGGGCGGCTGCCTCTAGGGCACGCGGGCGGAAGCGGGCACGGTTAAGGACATGCCCTCCGAAACGCCCGCGGACGACATCCACGCGATCGAACTCCTCAGCCGCGCCCAGTACGGCAGGCTTTCGGTGAGCATGCGGGCGCTGCCCTTCGTCACCGTCGCCCGGCACATCGTCGTCGACGGCCACGCGCTGCTGCGCCTGCACCGCGGCCACGGCTACCATCGCGCCTGCGACGGCAGCGTGGTCGCCTACGGAGCCGACAACCTGGAGACCGACGAGGCCGAGGTCTGGTCGGTGCAGTTCATCGGCACCGCCCGGCTCTGCACGCCCTCCGAGGCGGAGCTGGCACTTTTCGGCGAGCCGCCGAGCACGGCCGACGGCGCGCCGTACGACCCGGCGTATTTGCGGATAGAGCCGCAGTTCGTCACCGTGCACCGACTTGAGGGTGTCCCTTCGCGTCGGATCGCGCACTCTGTGTGATCTAGCATCTGGCGCGTGCCGCGCTCACCTGTTACCTCCGTCGTCGCCGTTCAGCGTGTCCCCCACGACAGCGCCGCCACCCTCACCCCCGACGCGCTCAACGCCCTTCTACGGCGCTACGAGAGTCCCGGAGAGCCCCTTTCCTGCCAGCCGCTCACGCAGGGACTGCTGAACCGTGGCTACCGCCTCGCGACCACCCGGGGCCGCTACTTCCTCAAGCACCATCTCGACGGCGACCCCGCCGCCATCGCCCAGCAGCACCACGCGACGCTGCGGCTGGCCGCCCTCGGCCTGCCCGTCGCCCCACCGGTCACCGCGGCCGACGGCGGCACCGTCACCGTGCTCGGCGGCCGCTGCTACGCCCTGCACCCCTGGGTCGAAGGCAGACACCGGGACGGCGCCGAACTCACCGACGCCCAGTGCCGCACCCTCGGCGCGCTGCTCGGCCTCGTCCACACCTGCCTGGACCGGGTCATGACCGGCTCACCCACGCCCCCGCAAGCACCGTCAGCACCGTCAGCACCGAAAGCGCCGCAAGCACCCGCAGCGCTGTCAGCGCTGTCAGCGCGACCGGACGGCCGTCGGCCGGTGCGTCCGTCGTCGGTGCTGCCATCGTCAGTGCCGTCAGTGCCGTCAGTGCCGTCGTCGGTGCCGCCGTCGTTATCGCCCGTGTCCCTGTCGTCGCCGGCACCTGGGCAACGCCCGCCCGTGCCGCCGCCTCGCCGGGCGGTGGACGCGGCCTCGCTCGGCGCTCCTTTCGGCGCCCCCCGGCGGCCGGCAATCCCCGGCGCACGCCTCCCCGGTCAGGCCCGTCCTGGGCCCGGGCCCGCCACCTCTGTCCCTCCCCCCTCGTCTGCCCCCCTCCCCGTTCCTTTCTCCCGCGTCCTCTCCTCCCCCCGCTCCCTCTTTCCTCCGCCCGGCGGGGAAGGGTCGTTACCCCGCCTGCTCACAGCGCCCGCCCCGCGTACGGCGGAGAGCGACGCGGCAGGGGCACCACGCGTCGAGGCCACGAACGGAGTCGGAGTCGGAGCCGGGGCCGATCCCGCGCACACCTTCGCGCTCATCGATGACCTGGTTGCCCTCACCCGCGGCAGGCGCCCGCGCGACGCCTTCGACGAGCTCGCCGAACACCGCCTCAACGAGCGACGCGCCCTGCTCGAACGGCACGCCCACCGCCGCCCGACCGCGGCCGCCGTCCCGGCCTCCGGATGGGTGCACGGCGACTTCCACCCGCTGAACCTGCTGTACCGGGGTGCGGAGCCCGCCGCGATCGTGGACTGGGACCGGCTGGGCGTCCAGCCGCGCGCCGAGGAGGCGGTACGGGCCGCCGCGATCTTCTTCGTACGCCCCGGGGGGACCCTGGCGCTGACGAAGGTCCGCCCGTACGCGCGTGGCTACCGGGGGGCGACGGGCGCGAGCGCCCAGGAGCTGGCCGCCGCGGTGCACCGGGTGTGGTGGGAGCGGTTGAACGACTTCTGGATGCTGCGCTGGCGCTACCAGCGCGGTGACCACCGGGCCGACCCGCAGTTCCCGGCGGCGGCCGCCCTGGTGGTGTGGTGGACCAAGCACTACGAGGCGGTACGGGACGCCTTCTGCGACTAGGACGGGCGCCAAGGCCCGCAGCAGCAAGGCCGACCAGGCCGACGAACCAACAAGGCCCCAGGTGACCAGGTGGCCGAGCCCGCGCGAGGAACCCAGAGGACGCGCGCGGACGCGCACGGGCGCGTTGGCCGGGGCGGGTGACCGCCCCGTGCCCGCCTCAGCTCACCCGCCGCCGGGCACGCTCAGCCCGGCGCCTCCTGGGCACCCGTACTCGGCGTACCCAGGCACCTGGCTCACGCGCCGCCGTCGATGCCGCCGTCTTCGCCCGGCGGGTCAGTCACCGGGTCGGTGGGCGGGTCGGTCACCGGGTCGGTGGGCGGGTCGGTCGGCTTGCTGTCGTCCGTGGTGGGCGTGTCGGTGGGCTCGGTCGTCGGGTCGGTGGGCTCACCCGTCGGCTCCGTGCCGCCCGTCTCGGTCGGGGTGGTCGGCTGCGTCGGAGTCTCGGTCCAGTCACCCGTGTTGCCCGAGGTCCCACCGGGCAGCGTGGCCTCGGTCGTCGGAGCCTTCGTGGGCTCCTTCGTCGGCTCCTTGGACTTCGTGTGGGTTTTCGTGGGCGTCACCTTGTCGCCCGGCTGCTTCCCACCGTCCCCCTCGCCCGCCCGCAGGGCGAAGACCACGCCGACGCCGATGGCGATCAGCGCGAGGATCACGAACAGCCAGAGCTTGCCGCGTCCGTTCCTGTGCGGGCCATCGCCGTCGAAGCCGCCGTCGTCCCCGCCGTCCCGGCGGATCAGGACCGGCTGCTGCGAGGTGTCGCCGTGCCCGGGATGCGGCAGCGCGGCCGTGCCCGGCAGGCCCATGGCGGGCGTGGAGGCGCCGAGGTGGCTGACCGGGCCGGTGTTCCAGGTGCCGGTGTGGCCGCCCTCTTCGTGCAGCATCTGGAGCGCGTACTGCACGAGGCCGCGCATTTCCTCGGCGCTCTGGAACCGGTCGTCCGCGTCCTTCGCGAGCGAGCGCATCACGAGCCCGTCGAGCTCCGGCGGCACGGCGTCGGAAACCTCGGACGGCGGCACCGGGGTGTCCTGGACGTGCTGGTAGACCACCGACAGCGGGGTCTCGCCGGTGAAGGGCGGGCGCAGCGCGAGAAGTTCGTAGAGCAGACAGCCGGTGGCGTACAGGTCGGAGCGGTGGTCGACGGCCTTGCCGAGCGCCTGCTCGGGCGAGAGGTACTGCGGGGTGCCCATGACCATGCCGGTCTGCGTCATGGTGCTGGCCGCGCCGTGCAGCGCGCGGGCGATGCCGAAGTCCATGACCTTGACGGCGCCGCTGTTGGTGATGATGACGTTGGCGGGCTTGATGTCCCGGTGCACGATGCCGTGCTGGTGGCTGTAGGCGAGCGCTTCCAGCACCCCGGCGACGATGATCAGCGCCTGGTCGGGCGGCGGTGCCTCCGCGTTGAGCAGCAGCTCACGGATGGTGTGCCCCTCGACGAGCTCCATCACGATGTATGGGACGACGTTCTGCATGCCGCCGACGGCGCCGACGATGTCCTCGCCCGAGTCGTAGACGGCGACGACCGCGTGGTGGTTGAGCCCGGCCACCGACTGCGCCTCACGGGTGAAGCGCGCCTTGGATACGGGATCTTCCGCGAGGTCGGCGCGGAGCAGCTTGACCGCTACCGTGCGTCCGAGCCGGACGTCCTCAGCGGCGAAGACCTCGGCCATGCCACCGCGGCCGAGCTTGTGCGTGAGCCGGTACCGGCCGTCACCAATGACCCCACCGTTGCCCCAGAATTCCGGCGTATCGGACATTCCAACCCCGGTGGCGTCAGAATCGGAGGGCCCCTGAGCGCCCTGGGTCTGTGCCATCAGTCCTCGCCGTCGTTTCTGTCCACTCGCACGGGCTAGGGTTCCCCATGCCGCAGGCTAGGGGACGTACTTCCGTTAAGGCACGCTACAGGCTTCGCGCGGCGTACCGGTTCGTGATGGACCGGCCATCAAACCCGTTTTGGGCGGAGCGAGGCAAATCACGTGACGGCTTCTTGCGCATCCGGTCACGGAACGGGCACGCGGCTTGACGTGCTGACGGCCTCGGGCAAACTTGGCCGAGAAATAAGGATCACCGAGGTTCGATGAGCGAAAACGCCAGGGCAGTGCGCCAAGGGGGAAGTAAACAATGAGCCAGCACGGCGCACAAGGCCGCTACCAGGGCCGCTCCATCAGCGGGGGCCGCTACCAGCTGCAGGACCTGCTGGGCGAGGGTGGCATGGCGTCTGTGCACCTGGCCTACGACAGCGCGCTTGACCGCCAGGTGGCGATCAAAACCCTGCATACCGAACTCGGCCGAGAGCAGTCCTTCCGCGAGCGCTTCCGCCGCGAGGCCCAGGCTGTCGCCAAGCTCTCCCACACCAACATCGTCTCGGTCTTCGACACCGGCGAGGACGAGCTCGACGGCGGCCTCATGCCGTACATCGTCATGGAGTACGTCGAGGGGCAGCCGCTGCGCTCCGCCCTTGACACCGACGTACAGCAGTACGGCGCGATGCCCGCCGAGCGGGCCCTGAAGATCACCGCGGATGTCCTCGCCGCGCTTGAGATCAGTCACGAGATGGGTCTGGTCCACCGCGACATCAAGCCCGGCAACGTGATGATGACCAAGCGCAATGTGGTCAAGGTCATGGACTTCGGCATCGCCCGCGCCATGCAGTCCGGTGTCACCTCGATGACCCAGACCGGCATGGTCGTCGGCACCCCGCAGTACCTGTCCCCCGAGCAGGCCCTGGGGCGCGGCGTGGACGCCCGCTCCGACCTGTACTCGGTCGGCATCATGCTCTTCGAGCTGCTGACCGGCCGGCTCCCCTTCAACGCGGACTCCCCGCTGGCCATCGCGTACGCCCACGTACAGGAGGAGCCGGTCGCCCCGTCGACCATCAACCGCTCCCTCACCCCCGCGATGGACGCGCTCGTCGCCCGTGCCCTGAAGAAGAACCCGAACGAGCGTTTCCCCACCGCCGAAGCCATGCGCGACGAGATCGCGCGGGTCCTCGGCAGCGGGCAGTCCGGCGCCGCGCCGATCATCATCACCGGCGGCCCCCCGGCGCAGAGCGGCGCCGGGATCGGCTCCGCCGTCTTCCCTCCGGTCGACCAGCACGCCCAGGCCCCGGGCCCGCAGCACGTGCAGACGCCGTACCAGCCGCAGCCCGGCCCGTACACCGGCGGCTACGGCCCCTCGACCCCGCCGCCCGGCCCGTACGCGGCCACCCAGCAGTCGGCCCAGCAGCACGGCTACCAGGCCCCGGCCCCCGGCCCGCACACCCCGTCCCCGTACCAGGGCGGTGCCAGCACCCCGCCGCCGTACAACACCCCGGCGAGCACCGGCGCGGGCAGCGGCGGAACCGGCGGCTCGGGCGGTCGTGGCAACAAGAAGGTGATCATCAGCTCGGCGGTCGTCGCCGCCGTGGCGGTCGTCGCGGTCATCATCGCGCTCGCGGCCAGCGGAGGCGGTGGCGGAGGCGGAGGCGGAGGCGGCAAAAAGGACGACGAGGCGAAGCCGAGCACGAAGTCGACCGCCGGTTTCAAAGAGGGCGACAAGACCAAGACGATCGAGCCCGACGCCTGCCAGAACGCGTATGAGGCGTCGGAGAAGAGCGACGCGTACATCGTCCCGGACTTCCAGAACCTCTACGTCGCGTCCGTGAAGAAGTGCCTCCAGAACGCGGGCTGGAAGTACGAGGAGATCCCCGTGGACGAGAACGTCTGGGGCAAGGGCACGGTCATGGAGTACACGTACGACGAGCGCAAGCCGTTCGACCCCGATGAGGACACCATCGAGCTGACGGTCTCCACCGGCTACCCGGAGGACTAGGACACGCCGACCAGCAAAGCGCTCCGGGTGGACCTGTGGTCACAGGTCCACCCGGAGCGCTTTGCTGAAGTTTCGCGAGAAGTACCGAGAAGAGTGTGAAGTGGCGGGACCACCGAGAAGACGGCCCGCCTGACGCGCTGGAGATACGGACGAGCCAGAGACTGGAGATACGGACGAGCTAGAGATATGGGCCCGAGCGGGCACTGCCGCCCAGGTTCTGGCCGTCCTCTTCCTCACCGCCGCCGACGCCGGGCGGCAACGCCCTGCGCATCTGCTCCAACTGGGCACGAGCCGCCATCTGCTGGGCGAAAAGCGCCGTCTGAATGCCGTGGAACAGACCCTCAAGCCAGCCGACCAACTGCGCCTGGGCGATCCGCAGTTCCGCCTCGGTCGGAATGGTGTCGTCCGTGAAGGGCAGGGACAGCCGCTCCAGCTCCTCGATCAGCTCAGGAGCCAGACCGTCCTCCAGCTCCTTCACCGAGCTGGAGTGGATCTCCTTCAGCCGGACCCGGCTGGCCTCATCAAGAGGCGCCGCCCTGACTTCCTCCAGAAGCTGCTTGATCATGCTGCCGATACGCATGACCTTCGCCGGCTGTTCGACCATGTCCGTCACGGGGACCTCGCGCGAGTCGTCGTCACCGCTGCCATCGCCACTACTGGCGCTGCCGAGAGCCATGCCGTCGGGACCAACGACCAACACGTGCGGGCTCTCCTGCGACCGTTCGTTCATCGGCTGGTTCATACCCCCATTGTTCCGCACGTCACCTTGCCGGGCTGGCGTGGGTCCGCTGCTACTCGGAGGCTACGACAATCCTCAGTGCCGCCGCAGACGCAACCCGAAGTAGGCAAGGCCAAGACCGGTGAGCGCCATACCCGTTCCGAGCGGCAGCACCCGCATGACCCGTCCGGTCGGCTCAGCCGAGGACTGCCGCGCTCCGGCTTCGGCGCCGGCCGCGTCGGACGCCGCCCCCGCGGAGGGACCGACCTGGCCCTGGGTCGGCGCGAGCGGTGGCACCCGTTGCCCCGACGGCGACCACACCGGGGCCGGCCACAGCGGCCGCCCCGCCTCGTCCCGATCGCGGGGCGGCGACCCGGAGGGCCCGGCATCGTGGGCCGACGGCCGTGCCGAGGGCGCTGAGGACGGATCGGAGGACGCCGGGGAAGTCGGTGAAGACCCGTCGGAGGTCGTGGCGGATGGTCCCCCGGAGTCGGCGTCCCTCCCCGAGGGCGGGGCCGTGGGAGGCATCGGCAGCGCGGGCGAGAGGCCGTCGGGCGGCGCCGCGCCGGACGAGTCGCGCGGAGCCTGCGGGACCGGCTCGGAAGCCTGGGCCTCCGGCGTGCGCCCCTGCTGGGCCTGCGCCGGACCGACGTGCTGCGGCAGCGCCCTGCCCGGGTGCGCGCGCCCCTCGCCGGAACTGCTTCCCGCGAGCCTGCCCGCGGACGGGTCCGGAGGCGCGGCGAGCGCGAGGGTCGCCGGGCTGGACAGCGAGAATCCCAAGACCAGCAGCCCTCCCGCGAGCGACGAAGCGGCCACCCACCGCGCGGCAGCATGCGCGCCACCCGCACGCGGCACGCTCCGCGGCCCGCCGGTGCCCGTCAGGGGAGCTTCTACGTGTCGTGATCGGTGCGCTGAGGTCACGGCCGCGTTCCTCCCGTACCGGCGGATCAATCGACTGACCGTCTCAGCGTCACACACGGCGACATACCCGGCATCTTGGGTCACAGGCATCGACGTGGCCGCACCGCGACCGCACCACGACCGCCCGATGAGCGACCGGCGACCGGCGACCGACCAATGACCGACCGACGGCTGACTGGCGACTGACGGGCGACCGACCGGCGAGCGCGCCCTTTCCCGCAGGGCGGCGCGCTCGCCGTCGGCCGGACCAGCGGCACGGTCGCGGCCGGGCGGCCTCGGACTCTGTGGGCAGACCGAGGGGGAGGCTCCGTGGTCGGGGCCTGTGGCCGGGGCCCGTGGCCAGGGCCTGTCGTCGGGGGTCGTGTCAGACCGTGAGGAGGACCTTGCCGATGTGGCCGCTGGCGTCCAGCACGCGGTGGGCCTCCGCGGCGTCGGACATCGGAATCGCGCGGTCCACCACCGGTCGCACCCGGCCGCTGGCGAGCAGCGGCCACACGTGTTCCCGTACGGCCGCGACGATGGCCGCCTTCTCCACCGTCGGCCGCCCCCGCAGGGACGTGGCGGTGACGGCACCGCGCTTGCCGAGCAGGGTGGCGAGGTTCAGCTCGCCCTTCACACCGCCCTGCATGCCGATGATCGCGAGGCGCCCGTTGACGGCGAGGGCCCGCACATTCCGGTCGAGGTACTTCGCTCCGATGATGTCGAGGATGACGTCGGCACCGTCCCCGTCCGTGGCCGCCCGGATCTCCTCCACGAAGTCCTGGTCCCGGTAGTTGATCAGCACATCCGCGCCCAGCTCGGCGCAAGCGGCCAGCTTGTCCGCGCTGCCCGCCGTGACGGCGACCCGCGCGCCGACCGCCTTCGCCAGCTGGATCGCCATCGTGCCGATGCCGCTCGAACCGCCGTGCACCAGCAGCATCTCGCCGGGACGCAAGTGCGCGATCATGAACACATTGGAGTTTATGCAAGTCCCCCCATGTCCCATGAACACGTTTGACCACACCGTGGCCACAGCTTCGGGCAGTGCGGCAGCCTCCCGGACGCTCACGCCATCGGGCACCGGAAGCACCTGACCAGCGGGAACGGCCACCTTCTCGGCGTAACCCCCACCTGAGAGCAAGGCGCACACCGGCTGACCGATTTCCCAGCCGACCACGCCAGGGCCGAGCGCCGCCACCCGGCCCGAGCACTCCAGCCCCGGATACGGCGAGGCGCCGGGCGGCGGATCGTAGAAGCCCTGACGTTGCAGCAGGTCGGCACGGTTGACGGCACTGGCCGCGACCTCGATCAGCACCTCGCCCTCAGCGGGCTCTGGGTCGGGGACCTCAGCCCAGACGAGGGCTTCGGGTCCGCCTGGTTCTGGAATGGTGATCGCACGCATGGTCGCGAGGCTACTCCCGTCTACCCCGCCGTCGGCTGAGCCCGTATGACCGCGATCACCCGGTCCGTCGCCTGAAGCGGGCTCGCCTCCGGATGGTCGTAACCCAGCAGCCGGTGTCCGCGCAGCACCGTGACGATCAGATCCTCGGTCTCGCGAACGTGCTTGCCGACCTCCGCCTTGACGACGGGACGCTCCACGAGGTCGAGGCCGCTGCCCTGCTGGATCAGGTCCTCCATCACGGCTCCCGCGCTCGGGCTCAGCACGGACAGGCCGAGCAGCCGCCCGGCCGCGCTCGCGCTGGTGATCACGGCATCGGCGCCGGACTGCCGCAGCAGCGGCGCGTTCTCCTCCTCACGGACGGCGGCCACGATGTTGGCCCCCTTGTTCAGCTGCCGCGCCGTGAGCGTGACCAGCACCGCCGTGTCGTCGCGCTGCGTGGCGATGACGAACTGGCGGGCCCGCTGCGCCTCCGCCCGCAGCAGCACATCGCTGCGTGTCGCGTCGCCTATGACACCCGCGAAGCCCTCGGCGTTCGCCGACTCGATCACCTTCTGGTTCGGGTCGATGACGACGACCTGACCCTTCGGCAGACCTGTCGCGCACAGCGTCTGCACGGCCGACCGGCCCTTCGTGCCGAAGCCGACGACGACGGTGTGATCACGCAAGGCGGTTCTCCAGCGGTTCAGGCGGTACTGCTCGCGGGTGCGCTCGGTGAGCACCTCAAGCGTGGTACCGACGAGGATGATCAGAAAGAGCACGCGAAGCGGCGTGATCAGCAGTGTGTTGACGAGCCGCGCGCTGTCGCTGTGCGGGACGACGTCGCCGTAACCGGTGGTCGACAGGGTGACGGTCGAGTAGTAGACGGAGTCGAGGAAGTCGACCTTGTCGTCGGCGTTGTCGTGATAGCCGTCGCTGTCCAGATACACGAGAAGAATTGTCGTCACCATCACCAGCAGCGCGATGAGCAGCCGCCGGCCGACCTGACGCAGCGGCCCCGCAGCGAAGTGCGGCAGCTGTACGCGGTGCGAGACAGCTTCGGTCGTACGCGCCGCCGCGTCGTGCGTGGGCAGCTTCACTCAGTTCCTCCGGGCCAGACGCCGGGCGAGGTCTCTCCCCCGGAACGCGGATGACGTGCCGCGTCGTGCGACACGCCCACGTCCATGCGGGCTGTGCGTGACGTAGGTGACGAGGGCGATGTGTCCGGCGAGAGCCATGTGTTCGACGAGTGCCGGGCGTCCGAAGAGCGCGAGGCATCCGACGCGTCCCACGCGCCCGATGCGTGCGCTGTGTGCGACGTAGGTGACGCAGGTGACGCAGGTGACGTAGGTGACGTAGGTGACGTAGGTGACGTAGGTGACGTAGGTGGTGCGTGCAGGTCGTACGGCGTTTCCATGCGGGTGGTGGGGGGTGGGTCGTGCGGCGAGGCGCGGCCGGCGGAACGCGGCGGGCCGTCCGGCGGCGCGTCGGAACGTACGGTACGAGGCGGATCAGACGGCCCGCCGGGCAGACTTCCGGCACTGGCACTGGCACTGGCACCGGCACCGGCACCGGCAGGGGGTACGGGCTGCGGCCCGCCCGGTGCCGACCACGGCAGGCTGATGACCTCGACCTCGGTGCCTCGCGCCGACCCGCCGGGCGGGATGACGGCCATGCCGTCGGCGACCGCGATCCCACGAAGCATCGCCGGGCCGTTGAAGTGCAACGGCACCACCTCGCCCACGCGTCGGCTCACCGGCACCAGCCGAGTGTCCCTCGGATGCCCGGGCACAGCGGCGGCCAGCACAGCCGACCAGGACCCGGCCTCGTTGCCGGTCTTCACCCCGGCCCGAGCAGTGGTCGCAGGGCGGATGCCGTTCTCGGGCCCGAGGTCGGCGCCAGGCCCACCGCCGGTGCCTGGACGGGCGGCGAGCGTACGGAGCAACGGCTCAGCGAGCGTCAGCAATCCGGACACGGCGGCCAGCGGATTCCCGGGCAGCCCGACCAGGTGCCGGTCGTTGTCGAGCCTGGCGAGCAGCATGGGGTGACCCGGCCGTACGGCGACGCCGTCGACGAGCAGCCGCGCACCGAGGCGGCGCAGCACCGGATGAACGTGATCCACCGGCCCTGAAGCGGTACCGCCCGTGGTGATCACCAGGTCGGCACGCGAAGCGGCGACGGCCTCGTACAGCGCCTCGGCCGCGTCCCCCAGCCACCGCGTGTCCATGACCTCCGCGCCGAGCTGTCGCAGCCACGGGCCGAGCATCGGCCCGAGCGCGTCCCGGATGCGCCCCTCGTGCGGCAGCCCCGACCGCAGCAACTCATCGCCGAGTACCAGGATCTCGACCCTCGGCCGTCGAACAACCCTCAACTCGTCGTAGCCCGCGGCAGCCGCCAAACCCAGCACGGCAGGCGTGACAAGCGTCCCAGCGGGCAACAACTCGTCCCCTCTGCCGCACTCCTGGCCCCGGGGCCGGATATCCTGGCCGGGCAGCACGGGATGCGCGGCGGACGCGTACAACCAGCCCGCCTCCGCATCAGAGCCACGCCCCACTCGCTGGCCCTCGCCCGCTCGCCCACTCTCGGACTCGTCCGTGTACGCACCTTCGCGATACGCACCCTCGCGCTGGTCCGCCCCGTGGGTCTCCGCCCCAGCACGCCCAGTCTCAGGACGGTCGGTCTCAGGACGGCCGGTGTCAGGACGGCCGGTCTCACGGCGGTCGGTCTCACGGCGGTCAGTCTCAGGCCGTCCCGCCTCGGGGCCGTTCTCGGCGTACGGGTCGTACACGACATCGCGAGGGGCGGAGGCACCACTGTGCGCAGGGGAACCACGATGAGCAGGCGAGTCGCCCTGAGCAGACGACCCACCAGAACCAGGGGTGCCGCCGGATGTGCCCCGGCTTCCGCCTTCTCGTCCGTCCCTGACTGTGCCGTGCTCACTACGGAGCACGGCGGTCGTCCCGGGCGGGGTGCGGGCGCCCGTCGCGATCCGGATCGCATGGCCATCGTGCAGCGGTGCGGGCTGCGCGTGCCCGGCCAGGACACCGGCGTTCCCGACCGGCAACCGCCAGGGGCCCGGGCCGGCGAGGGCCCAGCCGTCCATGGCCGAGGTGTCGAAGGGAGGCAGGTCGGTCAGCGCGGGCAACGACTCGGCCAGCACCTGGCCGAGGGCGTCACCCAGCGGCCGTACGGACGTCGGCAGCGACGAACTCGCCGCACGCGCGGCCCTCGCACGAGCCTCCCGCCACGCCACAGCCCCGCCCCTGCCCTTTCCTCGCGGGCGCCCGCCTTCAGCCGCACCACCCGCCCGGGACGCCCCAGCCGATCGGCCCCCGGCCACCGTCTCCGCTTCCGCCGCCGCGTCGTCTGACCCACTCACCGCAGCCGTCCCATCTGCCCCGCCTGTTCTGTGTGACCCAGCCGCCCCGGAGGAGTTCGCTGCCCCAGCCGTACCAGCGGCCCCGGTCGCCCCCACCGCTTCACCACCATCCGCAGAACCGCCGCCCCGCCCGGCGTCACGATCACGACGAGCGCCCGACTCCCCATGCCCGGCCGTCGCACGCCAGGAGCCGGTGAAACCGGAATCAGCGGCCCCGGAATCGGCTGCCCCGGAGCCGGCAGACCGATAACCGCTGGACTGGGCATCGGCAGACCGGGGATCGGCGGACCGGGAGGGCGCAGTCTCGGCAGATGTGGGCCCAGGGGGTGTGGCAGACCTGGCGGACCTGGGAACCCTGGGGGAGCCAGGGGAGGTGTGCCCCGACGAGGCGGTGATGGCCAGCGCCTGTTCGGCCGCGCGGTCCAGCTCCGCTTCAGCGTTCTCAGCGTTGGCCGACGCCGCGCGATGTCGCTCCGTCATCCTGTGGACTGCTCCGGTGCCCCGGGCTCTCCGGCCCCGGTCGGTCGTTCCCCTTCCCGCGCCGCTTCCGCCTCTGCCTCCTCCGCCCACCGCGCGGCCAGCGCGACAGCCTTACGGCTCGCCTCGGCGACCGCGTCGGGGCTCCCTCCGCCCGCCTGCGCCGCCGCGTAACCGACGAGGAAGGTCGTCAACGGCGCGGCGGGCCTGGCAACCCCGTGCGCGGCGTCTCTGGCCAAATCGAGCAGAGCTTTCGTGTCGACGTCGAGCTCGATACCGAGCTCCGCCTTGACCGCGGCGATCCATTCATCAAGCACACGCCCATGCTCCCTGATCCGCGCGCGGGCCGCGCTGACCGCATCCCAGGTGTCGCAGTCGAAGGCGGCGGACGGGCGGTGCAGGCCCCCGAGTTTCAGCTCACGTGTCATCAACCGGAACGGCAGGCCGGACAGGCCACCGTGTTCAGTGACCAGCAAGCCGAGTTCGCGGCGCAGCGGCTCCGCACGGTAAGCGGCGACGAGCGGATGCTCGCGCCCCTCCGCGTCGATCAGCTGAACTCCTTCCTGACCAGGGGGGACCGACAGCAGCTCCCGTACGGTCTCGGGCACGAGAAAGGGCAAGTCGGCGGAGAGTACGAGCAGGGTGTCGGCCTTCGTGTGTCGTACTCCCGCCTCCAGCGCCGCGAGCGGCCCCCCGCCGGGCGGCTCCTCCCGTACCCAGTGGACCGGGCGCGCCGTCGGCCGCCGTGGGCCGACGACGACCGTCGTACGAGCGTCGTCGCACGCGGCGAGCACCCGGTCGAGCAGCGAGCGCCCGCCGACGCGCAACGCGGGCTTGTCCGCTCCCCCGAGACGACGCGCCGCGCCCCCGGCCAGCACCACGACGTCATACGCCACCGGTTCACCTGTCATGCCCCGAGTATGGCCGCCACCCCGCTGAGGTCCGAGTGGCGAGGGTGTATGTGACGTGCGGGAGAGAGAAGAGCGGGAGAGAGGAGAGCGGAGAGAGGAGAGCGGACAGACAGAGAGGACAGCAAACGGAAGAGGGGACGGGGGTCGAGGTGGGGTCGAGGTGGGGCCGGGAGCAGGGACAGGAATCGGGACGGGGACGGGGACAGGGATCAGGATCGGGACGGGATGTGGCAGCAGCGAACGGGGGCGCCCGGTCCCTACAGCGTGCGCAGCAGCACCGCCGGATGCTCCACACAGTCGGCCACGTACCGGAGGAATCCGCCGGCTGTCCCGCCGTCGCACACCCGGTGGTCGAAGGTGAGCGACAGCTGGACCACACGACGGGCCGCCAACTGGCCCTCGTGGACCCATGGTTTGTCCACTATGCGTCCCACACCCAGCATCGCCGCCTCGGGGTGGTTGATGATCGGCGTGGAACCGTCCACGCCGAAGACCCCGTAGTTGTTGAGGGTGAACGTGCCGCCCGTCAGCTCGGCCGGGCTGAGCCTCCCGGCCCGTGCGGCTTCCGTGAGCCGGGCGAACTCGGCGGTCAGGCTCTCCGCATCCCGGGTGTGGGCGTCGCGGACGACGGGCACGACCAGTCCCCGGTCGGTCTGCGCCGCGAAGCCGAGGTGCACGCCAGGGAGCCGTACGATCTCGCGAGCTTCCATGTCCACCGTGGCGTTGAGCTCGGGGAAGCGGGCGAGCGCGGCCGTACAGACCCTGGCCAGCACAGCGAGGAGCGATATCTTCGGCCCGCCAACGGCGTTCATGGCTGCGCGCGCCGCCATAAGCTCCGTCGCGTCGGCGTCCACCCAGCACGTCGCGTCGGGAATCTCCCGGCGGCTGCGCGACAGCTTCTCGGCTGCCGCACCACGCATCCCGCGCAGCGGAACG
Organism: Streptomyces sp. A01; assembly: GCF_059026195.1. Taxonomy (NCBI): domain Bacteria; kingdom Bacillati; phylum Actinomycetota; class Actinomycetes; order Kitasatosporales; family Streptomycetaceae; genus Streptomyces; species Streptomyces sp. A01. Next base: position 31,722 of record NZ_JBWLKN010000005.1, read on the forward strand.
CGCTCGGCGACCGGCGCCTGACCGCCCGCGGCCCCGAGCGCCGACGCACCTGCCGCACTCGCGGTACGCGCCGCCGCAGCCGGTACTCCGGTAGCCGTGGCAGCCACCGGCTGCCCGCTCCCGCCTCGCGCTTCCTCCGCCGCCCTGTCCGCTACGGCGCGCTCTACGTCCGACCGCAGGATCAGCCCCTCAGGGCCAGAACCCGTCAGCTCCCGAAGGTCGAGCCGGTGCTCACGCGCCAGTCGCCGCACGAGTGGCGAGATCACGGGGACCGGCTGGGCGTCGCCCACCGCCGCGGCGACCGGATGCGCCGCCGCTCCCGTTTGTCCGGCATCGGCCGGCCGCGCCGCGTCCACCGACCGGCCCGATGACGCCGACCGCCCGGCCTGCCCCGCCTCTCCGCGCGCGGCCGTCTCCGCCGCACGCCTGCCGTCACCCGGTGTCCCGGCGGCGCGCACAGCCTCCGCGGCGGTCGTGGACCGCCCAGTCACGCTCGACGCCTTCAGGCGACGGCGGCGCGCCGCTGGCGCGCCCGTGCCATAACCGACCAGGACGTTCCCCGACCCCTCACCGCCACCTGCCTCAGCAGCGCTGCCACCACCGGCCCCGGCACCGCCACCCGAGGAAACACGGCCGGAGGCGGCGTCCGGCGAACCTGAGCCACGACCGGAGCCACGAGCCGAGCCGTTCTGCCCAGCCGAGCCACCGGCCCCTGGTGCGCCCGAGCCGTCCGCCGTCGGCTCCGGCCGCGACGGCTCACCGACGGCGACGGTCAACAGCGCCGCGCCCACCGGCAGTTCCGTGCCCTCCTCACCGAAGCGGGCCGTCACCACGCCCCCGTACGGGCAGGGCACCTCCACCATCGCCTTCGCGGTCTCCACCTCGACCACGGGCTGATCCACCGCCACCACGTCGCCGACGGCCACCAGCCACCGCACGATCTCCGCCTCGGTAAGCCCCTCCCCCAGATCCGGAAGGGCGAATTCGCGAACGACCGCCATCAGTTCGCCCCCTTCTCATCGCCTTCGGCCTGCCCGGACTGTGTCCAGTCGGACTCCCACTGGAGCCGGGCGACCGCGTCAAGCACCCGGTCCACGCCGGGCAGGTGATGCCGCTCCAGCATCGGCGGCGGATACGGGATGTCGAATCCCGCGACCCGCAGCACCGGCGCCTCCAGGTGGTGGAAGCAGCGCTCGGTGATCCGGGCAGCGATCTCCCCGCCCGGGCCGCCGAAACCAGTGGCCTCGTGCACCACGACCGCCCGCCCGGTGCGCCGCACCGAGGCGCACACCGTCTCGTCGTCGAACGGCACCAGCGAGCGCAGATCGAGCACTTCGAGCTCCCAGCCCTCGGCCCTGGCCGCCTCCGCCGCCTCCAGGCAGACGGGGACGGAGGGCCCGTAGGTGATGAGGGTCGCGCTGCGGCCGGGGCGCCGGACGACCGCGCGGCCGATGGGGGCGACACGCTCCGGCGCGTCAGGCGACCAGTCGGCCTTCGACCAGTACAGCCGCTTCGGCTCCAGGAAGACGACAGGGTCGTCGGAGGCGATGGCCTCGCGCAGCAGCCCGTACGCGTCGGCGACCGTCGCGGGAGCCACCACGTGCAACCCGGGAGTCGCCATGTAGTAAGCCTCGGAGGAGTCGCTGTGGTGCTCGACGCCGCCAATGCCGCCGCCGTACGGAACGCGGATGGTCAAGGGCAGCGGCACCGCGCCCCGTGTGCGGTTGCGCATCCGCGATACGTGGCTGATCAGCTGCTCGAAGGCGGGGTAGGCGAACGCGTCGAACTGCATCTCGACGACCGGACGCAGCCCGTACATCGCCATGCCCACGGCCGTGCCCAGAATCCCGGCCTCGGCCAGGGGGGTGTCCGTACAGCGGTCCTCGCCGAACTCCTTGGCGAGTCCGTCAGTGACCCGGAAGACACCGCCCAGCGCGCCCACGTCCTCACCCATCACGTGGACGGTCGGGTCCTCGGCCATGGCGTCGCGCAGCGCCCGGCCCAGCGCCTGCGCCATGCTGGCGGGCTTACGGCCGGTCTTGGGGACGGTCGGGGCTGCCGCCGTGGTCATCGGTCCTCCTCGGCGTCGCACTCGGCGTCGAGCTCGGCGCGCAGCTGGGCCGCCTGCTCACGCAGTTGGCTGGTCTTGTCGGCGTAGACATGTTCGAAGAGGTCCATCGGGTCCAGCACGGCGTCCGCGTTCATCCGGTCACGCAGCTGGGCCGCCATCTGTTCGGCGGCGTCCTGAGCGGCTCGTATCCCGTCGTCGTCCAGCAGCCCACGCGATCGCAGCTCGTCCTCCAGCAGCATGATCGGGTCGTGCGCGCGCCACGTCTCGACCTCGGTGTCCTCGCGGTAGCGAGTGGCGTCATCGGCGTTCGTATGCGCTTCGACGCGGTAGGTGACGGCCTCGATCAGCGTCGGGCCCCCACCGCCACGGGCCCGGCGGACGGCCTCGGTGAGCACCTGGTGCATGGCGACCGCGTCGTTGCCGTCGACTAGGCGGCCCGGCATGCCGTAGCCGACGCCTTTGTGCGCCAGGGAGGGGGCGGCGGTCTGCTTGGCGAGCGGGACGGAGATCGCGAACCCGTTGTTCTGCACAAGGAAGACCACCGGGGCCCGCCAGACCGCGGCGAAGTTCAGCGCTTCATGGAAATCGCCCTCGCTGGTGCCACCGTCGCCGACCATGGCGAGCGCGACCACGTCGTCGCCCTTGAGGCGCGCGGCATGCGCGAGGCCGACGGCGTGCGGGAGCTGGGTGGCCAGCGGGGTGCACAGCGGGGCCACCCGGTGCTCGCTGGGGTCGTAGCCGGTGTGCCAGTCGCCGCGCAGGAGCGTGAGCGCCGCTACCGGGTCCACCCCACGGGCGATGGCAGCGAGGGTGTCCCGGTAGCTGGGAAAGAGCCAGTCCTGGTCCTCAAGCGCGAGCCCGGCGGCGATCTCACATGCCTCCTGCCCCGTGGAGGAGGGGTACACGGCCAGCCGCCCCTGCCGGGTCAGCGCTGTGGCCTGCGTGTTGTAACGGCGACCGCGCACCAGCTCCGCGTACAGCCTGAGGAGCAGCTCGGGGTCGACGTCGGCCACCGCGTCGGTGCCCAGCACGCGGAACGGCTCGGCATCGGGCAGGAGCGGCGCGGGGTCGGTGCGAGGCTGCCAGGCCGGGGGCGGGGTGGGCCGGTAGGAGCCGGGCTGCTCAAGGACCGTCATGTCGAGCACCTCCTCGTGGGGCTGCGTCAGAAGGGCGCGCTGTGGTGCGCCTTCCCTACCGATTGTTCGGTCGCCCACGCAATTTGGCTACAGGCGGCCTCAGCCTGTGGACAATCGGTTCTCCACAGCCTGAAATGTGGGCAGGGCGTCCACGCAGGGGAGGCGGCAGGGCATGTCGGGCGAACAGATGGCCAATCCGGGTGAGCACCTGCCTGCCCGCCCCCTCGACCCCATTGACCGGGACATCCTCCGCATGCTGCAGTCGGATGGCCGCGCTTCCATACGGTCCGTGGCCGAACGCGTACACATCTCACGCGCCAACGCCTACGCGCGCATCAACCGCCTCATCGACGATGGCGTGATCCGCGGCTTCAGCGCCCGCGTCAATCAGGAACGCGCAGGCCAGGGCGCCTCCGCCTACATCACGCTGAAGATCGTGCAGAACTCCTGGCGCACGGTCCGCGAAAAACTCCAGGAACTGCCAGGGACCGCGCATATCGCTCTGGTCAGTGGTGACTTCGATGTCCTGCTGCTCGTCCACACGGCTGACAACCGCGCCCTGCGTGAGCTGGTCCTCACCCGGATTCAGTCCATACCGGAGGTGCTGAGCACCCGCACGCTGCTGGTCTTCGAGGAAACCGACCTCGACTCCGAGCCGTGACCCGACCATGGTCACGCCACGGCCGCAGCCGCGCATCACGGGCGGCAGCGACCACGGCGCACGGTCACGCGACCGGCGTCACGGCAGCCGAGGGCACTGGCCGACCCCGGCCCGGCGCGCGCCATCGCGCACGCGCCCCGGTGTGAAGCGCTCAGCGCCCTCGTACGCGCCGGGCCCGCCTCCGCTACGTCCGCAGGCCCGCGAACGCCGTACGGACCACCGCGTCGGCCACCTCGTCGCTCGTCGCCGCCCCGCCGCGCCCCGGCCGGTACCACTCCACCACGGAGTTGATCATTCCGAAGAGCAGCCGGGTCGCCAGCCGCGCATCGACATCGGCCCGCAGCCCGCCCTCGGCCGCCGCCTGCTTCAGCAACTCGGCGACCTGGTGATCGAACTCGCGCCGCCGTTCCATCGCCCACCGCTCAGTGTCGGTGTTGCCGCGCACCCGCAGTAGCAGTGTCACGTACGGCAACTCCGCCATCAGCACCTCGACGGTGCGTCTGGCCACGTACTCCAGCCGGTCGACCGCCCTGCCTTCGAGCGCGCGCGGCTCCTGGAGGACGACGAACAGCTCGTCCAGAGCACGGCTTATCGCCAGCCGCAGCAGCTCTTCCTTGCCCTTGACGTGGTGGTAGATCGAGGACTTGGAGATTCCAGCGGCCCGGGAGAGATGTTCCATGGATGTGCCGTCGTAGCCGCGCTCGTTGAACACCTCAACGGCGACCGCGAGCAGCGATTCGGGCGTATAGGTGTCGCGCTTGGCCATGGTCATGATTAGAGCAGGTCCCGCCGCGCCGCCGCACGGCGGAGCAGTACCTGGGACGGGGCGTAGCGGCCGGTGGGGTAGGCGTCGTGCAGGTTCCGCAAGACGTCCGTTACCCAGTCGGCGCCCAGTTCGCTGCCCCACTCAAGCGGTCCGCGCGGATAGTTCACGCCGAGCCGCATCGCGGTGTCGATGTCCTCCGCGGTGGCCACACCACGGCCGACCGCGTCCGCCGCGAAGTCGACGAGCATCGCCACCGTGCGGGCGACGATCATGCCGGGTATGTCCTCGATGACGCTGACCTGCTTGCCGAGTGCCTGGAACAGCCCGGCGGCGGCCGCGACACACGCGGGACGGCTGTTGTCGGAGTGGGCCAGCGCGATACGGGTCGCCGCGCGGTAATCCAGGGCGAGGTCGAAGCGCAGGCACTCGCCCGACGGATCGGCGGACGCGGCCGAGCCGTCGGTGAGCGCGAGCCTCGGGCCACCGGGCAGCTCGATGAAGCCCACGCCGCCGTCGGCCCGTCCCTCGTACGTGACCTTGATTCCGGCCTCGGATATCAGCTCGGCCAGCACGGCGGCCGGTCCGAGGCCGCCGTGGACGACGACTGCTTCGGGAGCCGGATGCGGCCCGGCGGTGTGCGGAGCGGGCCGCTCCGGGCCGCTGCCTCCCTCTCCGTACGCGTACCAGCCGCGCCCCGCCTTGCGCCCGTGCAGCCCGGACTCCACCAGTCGGCGCTGGGCGAGGGACGGTGTGAACTTGAGGTCTTGGAAGAAGGCCTCCCACACCGAACGGGTAACGGCCTCGTTCACGTCCTGCCCGATCAGGTCCGTCAGCTCGAACGGCCCCATCCGGAAACCACCTGACTCGCGCAGCACGGCGTCGATGGTGGCCGGGTCCGCGGCCCGCTCCTCGTAGCCGCGGAAGGACTCGGCGTAAAACGGCCTGGCGACCCGGTTGACGATGAAGCCGGGGGTGTCGGCGCAGCGCACGGGGGTCTTGCCCCAGGCGGCCACGGTGTCGTACGCGAGGTCGGCGGCGGTCTCGTCGGTGGCGAATCCGCTGACCACCTCGACCAGCGGCAGCAGCGGCGCGGGATTGAAGAAGTGCAGGCCGACGAAGCGCCCGGGGGAGCGCAGCGAACCCGCGATGGCGGTGACGGCGAGAGACGAGGTGTTGGTGGCGAGCACGCAGTCGTCGGCGACGACCCGCTCAAGCTCGCCGAACAGCTCCTGTTTCACCGGAAGTCGCTCCACGATCGCCTCGATGACGAGGGAAGCGTCCGCGAGCTCGGCGAGGCTGCCCGCCGACGCCAGCCGGGCCACCGCCGCGTCGCGCTCGGCGGCTGACAGCTTGCCCTTCTCCACCAGCCGGTCAAGCCGCTTGGCGATGGCGGCCGCGGCCTGTTCGGCGCACCCCGGCAGGGCGTCGTACAGCCTCACCGGATGCCCGGCGACCAGGGCCACCTGGGCGATGCCCTGGCCCATCGTGCCCGCACCGACGACGGCGACGGTGCGGCTGCGCTCCAGTCCCCCGCCGCCGCCCTCGGGCCCGGCCGCGGTCCTGTCATCGGTTCCGGCAGCAGTGGTCATACCGTTCATCCTCCCCGAAGAATGATCCACACGTTGGTTATCCACAGGCTTAATCCGGCTTCTTCCAGCCTTTATCCACAGGATTGCCAGGCCCTCTTGTCCCGACCGATCGTTCGGTTAATCTAGCTCTGTTCGCCCATTCCCGCCCAGCTCGACGAGGAGTTGGTCATCCATGACCACCGAGCTCACCGCAGCCCAGTTGATCGAGAAGCACCGCCCCACACTCGACGGAGCGCTGGAAGCGATTCGCACCCGCGCGTACTGGTCACCGCACCCGGAGCACCCCAAGGCGTACGGCGGGACCGATGAGGCGGGACGCAGCAGCCTCAGCGCGGCCGAGGGGCAGGCCGCCTTCGACGCGCTGCGCGGCGAGCGGTTCGAGCTGGACCAGCCCGGCACCGACGACTGGGTCGGCGAGGAGATCTCGCCGTACGGCATCGATGTGAATGTGCGGTATCCGCACGCCGACATCGACGCCCTGCTGCCCGCCATGCGAGCGGCGATGCCCAGCTGGCGGGAGGCCGGTCCGCAGACGCGCGCCCTCGTCTGCCTGGAGATCCTGGCCCGGATCAGCGCCCGGACACACGAGTTCGCCCACGCCGTCATGCACACCTCGGGGCAGGCGTTCATGATGGCCCTCCAGGCAGGCGGGCCGCACGCGCAGGACCGCGGCCTTGAGGCCGTCACCTACGCGTACGCGGAGCAGGTCCGCACCCCGGAGACCGCTGCCTGGTCGAAGCCGCAGGGCAAACGCGACCCGATCAAGCTCAACAAGGAGTTCACAGCCGTCCCACGGGGCATCGCGCTGCTCATCGGCTGCAACACCTTCCCCACATGGAACGGCTACCCCGGCCTGTTCGCCTCGCTCGCCACCGGCAACCCGGTCCTCGTGAAGCCGCATCCGCGCGCCGTGCTGCCGCTGGCACTGACCGTGCGCGTAGCGCGGGAGGTGCTGTCCGAGACGGGCTTCGACCCGAACCTGGTGGCGCTCGCCGCCGAGCGAGCCGACGAGGGACTGGCCAAAACGCTGGCCGTGCGCCCCGAGATCCGCGTCATCGACTACACAGGTTCCACCGCCTTCGGTGACTGGCTGGAGGCCAACGCCCGTCAGGCGCAGGTGTTCACGGAGAAGGCGGGCGTCAACACCGTCGTCATCGACTCGACCGACGACTACAAGGGAATGCTGGGCAACCTGGCGTTCTCCCTCTCCCTCTACAGCGGCCAGATGTGCACCACACCGCAAAACCTCCTCATCCCCCGCGACGGCATCGCGACGGACTCCGGCCACAAGTCCTACGACGAGGTGGTCACCGACCTGGCCGGCGCCGTGGACGGGCTGCTCGGCGACGACGCACGGGCGAACGCGCTGCTCGGTGCGATCGTCAACCCGCAGGTGAAGGAACGCCTGGACGCGGCGTCCGGTCTCGGCGAGGTGGCGCTGGCCTCACGCGAGGTGGAGAACCCCGATTTCCCCGCCGCCACGGTCCGCACACCGGCGATCGTGAAAGCCGACGGCGCCCGCAAGTTCTGGGAGGGGCCCGACACCGACGCGGCCTACCTGTCCGAGTGCTTCGGGCCTGTCTCGTTCGCGGTCGCCATGGACTCCACGACCGAGGCGATGGAGTTGCTGCGCCGCACCATCCGCGACAAGGGCGCGATGACAGTCGGCGCGTACACGACGTCGGCCGCTGTCGAGCGGCTGGCCGAGGACGCCTGCCTGGAGGAGTGCGCCCAGCTCTCGCTGAACCTGACCGGCGGGGTGTACGTCAACCAGACCGCGGCGTTCTCCGACTTCCACGGTTCGGGCGGTAACCCGGCGGCCAATGCCGCACTGTGCGACGGCGCGTTCGTGGCGAACCGCTTCCGCACCGTCGAGGTCCGCCGCCAGGCGTAAGCGAGACCGCTTGCCGGGCTGCTTCGGCCGCCCGGCAAGCGGGGTTCGCCCGTCCGCGGTCGCCGTGGCGACGACCGCCGCCGGCGCTTGTTCCTGCCTCGGTCAGTCGCCAGCCGGCCAGCGTGCGTCGGTCAGTCGCCGATGACGGCGTGCGCCTGTACCCACGCGTGCATCGCGATGGCGGCCGCCGCGCCCGCGTTGATGGAACGCGTCGAGCCGAACTGGGCGATCGAGCACACCATCGCCGCGTGCTCACGCGCGCCGCCGGTCAGGCCAGGACCCTCTTGGCCGAAGAGGAGGACACAACGTCGTGGCAGCTCGACCCGTTCCAGCGGGACCGCGCCCGGGAGATTGTCGATCCCGATGACGGGCAGGTCCTCGGCAGCCGCCCAGGCCGTCAGGTCAGCGGTGTCCGGGTGGTGGCGGACATGCTGATAACGGTCGGTGACCATCGCGCCCCGCCGGTTCCAGCGCCGGTTACCCACAATGTGGATCTCCTTGGCGAGGAAGGCGTTCGCCGTGCGGACCACGGAGCCGATGTTGAAGTCGTGGCTCCAGTTCTCCACCGCGACATGGAAGTCGTGGCGCCGCGTATCAAGATCGTCGACGATCGCCTCCCGCGTCCAGTAGCGGTACTGGTCGACGACGTTGCGACGGTCGCCGCCTGCGAGCAGCTCCGGGTCGTAACGGTCCCCACTCGGCCACGGCTGAGGGTGCGGCCCGACCCCGACCTGGGTGCTGAACCCCTCGTCGTACTGCACGGGCTCGCGCTCCTGAGCAGGCGGGACGGGCTGGTCAGCGGCATCGGGTGAGGTCTGGCTGGTCACCCCACGAGGGTACGGGCCCGCGACTCATCGCCGCTCCGCTCCTCCTCCCGAGCCGGGCGGCGGAGCAGCCGGTCACGCCCCCGGCGCGGGTACGAGCCCAGTCGGCGCAGAAAACTCGTCGGCAGGAAGACCGAGTCCGCCGCGATCATCGCCAGCGAAAGGAACGGCAAGCCGAGCGCGACAGCGATGCCGATGTGCTCCAGCATCATGAAGGCGAGGAGCACATTCTTGGCCCGCCGGTTGAGGAGGGCGAACGGGAAGGCGACCTGGACGAAGACCGTCCCGTAGGTGAGCACCATGACCAGCACTCCGCTGCTCCCGAGAGCGTCGGTCAGCTCGGGCCACGGCGAGAAGTAGTCCAGGTGCAGCGGATAGTGCACGGCCGTGCCGTCCTGCCAGCGCGTGCCCTGGATCTTGTACCAGCCAGCGGTGGCGTAGATCAGGCAGACCTGCCCCATGATCACCAGCAGCGTGGCGTTGTGCGCGAGGTTGGCGAGCGCGTCGAGGACCGTGCGCGGCTCCCCTGGCGCGTACCGGCAGGCGACCCACCACGCGGCGTGGACGGCCCACAGCCCCCAGAAGATCAGTGTCCAGCCCCAGCCGAGCTCGCCGAGCGCGGTGACAACGGCGAGCGCGGCGCCGAGCACCGCCCACAGGGCGATCCCGGCCCGGTCGCCCACGGCCGCGCGCCCAGCCGGGTCCGCGAGACCGCTCATGCCGCCCGGCAGCCACCGCGTGGGCGCCTTCGTGCGCGCGGCGCGGCGCGCGTCCAGGGACCAGACCTGTCCGCACCGGGTGAGCACGAGGTAGATCGCCAGCAGATGGACGATGTTGTCGCCGCCGTCACCGACGAAGATGCTGCGGTTCTGGAGCGAGAGCACGCCCACCATGAAGAGCACGGACATGGCGCGGGTGTGCCAGCCGAGCATCAGCAGCGCGCTGGCGATGACGGCGACGGCGTAGACAATCTCGAACCACAGCTGACTCTCCGACCACATCAGTGCGGTGAAGGCGCCGTTCCCGTCGATCATCTGCCGGGCCATGTGCGGGCCCCATGGGCTGTCGGGCCCGTAGAGCACCTGCCGGTGCGGCCATTCCCGCAGGAGGAACAGCAGCCACGTGAAAGAGACCCCGATCCGGACCACCGCGGTCTGGTACGAACCGAGCGCGCTGCCTACGACCCGGGCCTGGCCACGGGCGGCCGCGCTCTCCCACCGGGAACCCAGCTTGGAGGATTTCACCGGCTCTTCTCCTCTGACTGGTGGCCGGGCAGGTCATCGCCGGTGACCGGCCACCACGGCAGGACCCGGTTGACCGTCTTGTTGTCGATCTCCTCGTCGCTCCACGGGGGCGGCGCGACGATCTTGGTTCCCGCTCGCACCTGCACTCGTTCCACCACTCCGCCCTCCCGCTCAGGCCCGAAGCGGTTCATCACGATGCGGCGTATGTACTGCTCGGAAAGCTCGCCGCGCAGGCCAAGTGGCTGTTCTTGCGCGTTGTGGGAATTGGCGTAGAACTCCCAGGCGCGGCGGAGCTGGTTCTGCTGGGAGTGGCTGGGCAACGGGTTGTGCCGGATGGCCGCGCCGTCCTGGGCCGTCAGATTGCTCCACGACGTGACCACGGTCCCGCCGTCCGCCGTCCGCACCTCCGCGCGCGCTTGCACGGCGATGTTCTGCTGCAAGGGGTTGGGGGCGAACAGCTTCCAGTCCTGCTCGAATTCGGGGTAGATGTAGTCGTCGATCGTCTCGCCGTGTTCTTTGGTGATCGTGTTGGACGGCGATACGTGCAGGAACATCATGCCCAGGTGGACGACGACGGCCACGGCGGCGACCGCCAGCGCGACACCGATGATCACCTGAGCGGGCAACGAGAGCGGGCTCTCGGCAGCCGGGCCCCCAGCGACCGGCCCGGCGCTGTCCGGGGTTCCGGCGCCCACACCGGCACCGTCGGCGAGACAGGCGCCCGCCGCCTGAAGATCCGCCGTCGCGGCATCCCGCTCACCGCCACCTGGCTCACCGGCCGCCTCCGGCCCGTCGCCCGCCGGCGCTTCGGCCTCCGGCTCCTCGGCGTCTGGGCCTCCCGCCATGCCCGGGCCACCCACACCCGGGCCATCGACGTCCAGGCCGCCGATATCCGGCGCCGCTCCGACTGGCTCGGCCCGCTCGGGCCTCTCGGCTCGCCCGTCCGGCTGCATACCCCGCCCCGTTCCCACGTCCTGGCCGAGTACTGCGCGCGGCCCCTTACGCCCCGGAACGGTACCTACGCAGACCCACCAGGCACAGCGCCGGCAAGTTATCCACAGCCTTGACAGCGTATGAGGCACCCGACACCATTGAACCGAACGATCGGTCGGTTGGTTGTGAGAGGCCCGTGGGCACAAGCCCGGCGGGTCACCGGTAGCGAGTCGGGCGGCGAGGGGCTTGGCATGACGACGATGGCAGCGGACGCCAGCACGGATGACAGCGCGGAAGCGTATGAAGCGGTGTTCAACGCGGCCGTGGCCGCTGAGGAGCGCATTGAGCCGCGCGACTGGATGCCCGACGGCTACCGCTCCTCGCTGGTGCGGCAGATAGCCCAGCATGCCCATTCCGAGATCATCGGAATGCAGCCAGAGGCCAACTGGATCTCCCGCGCGCCCTCCCTGCGGCGCAAGGCGATCCTCATGGCCAAGGTCCAGGACGAAGCGGGCCACGGCCTCTACCTCTACAGCGCCGCGGAAACGCTGGGTACCGGCCGCGACGAGCTGCTCGACCGGCTCCACACCGGCCGCCAGAAGTACTCCTCGATCTTCAACTACCCCACGCTGACCTGGGCCGACGTGGGAGCGGTCGGCTGGCTGGTGGATGGCGCGGCGATCACCAACCAGGTCCCGCTGTGCCGCTGCTCGTACGGGCCGTATGCCCGCGCGATGGTCCGCATCTGCAAGGAGGAGTCCTTCCACCAGCGCCAGGGCTTCGAGCTGCTGCTTGCCCTCAGCCGCGGCACCGAGGCCCAGCACGCCATGGCACAGGACGCGGTGGATCGCTGGTGGTGGCCCTCACTGATGATGTTCGGCCCTCCCGATGACGAGTCGGCGCACTCCGCCCAGTCCATGGCCTGGAAGATCAAGCGTCACTCCAACGACGAGCTGCGGCAGCGCTTCGTTGACATATGCGTTCCCCAGGCGGAAGCGCTTGGCCTCACCCTCCCCGACCCGGACCTGGAGTGGGACGAGGAGCGCGGGCACTACAACTTCGGGCCGATCAACTGGGACGAGTTCCGCGAGGTCCTGCGCGGCAACGGCCCATGCAACGAACAGCGCATCAGCCAGCGACGCCAGGCACACGAGGACGGCGCGTGGGTGCGCGAAGCCGCCGTGGCGTACGCGGCGAAGCGGAGTCAGCACCAGGACCGGCCCCAGGAGCAGGGCCAGGAGCAGGGCGCAGCGGCGCGGGAAGAAGAGGGAGTCGCATGAACACGACGGACTGGCCACTGTGGGAGGTGTTCGTGCGCAGCAGGCGCGGCCTGAGCCACACCCACGCCGGAAGCCTGCACGCGCCGGACGCCGCGATGGCCCTGCGTAACGCCCGTGACCTCTACACCCGGCGCTCAGAGGGCGTATCGGTATGGGTCGTGCCGTCCACCGAGATCACCGCCTCGTCACCGGACGAGAAGGACCCGTTCTTCGAGCCCTCGGCCGACAAGCCGTATCGCCACCCGACGTTCTACGAGATCCCCGAGGGAGTCCGCCACCTATGAACCAGGTACCCGCGAGCGCGGCTCTGGCCCTCGGCGATGACGCGCTGGTCCTGTCGCACCGGCTGGGGGAGTGGGCCGGGCACGCGCCCGTGCTTGAGGAGGAACTGGCTCTCGCCAACATCGCGCTGGACCTGCTCGGCCAGGCCCGCGTGCTGCTGTCGCTCGTCGGAGACGAGGACGAACTGGCGTATCTCCGTGAGGAGCGCGCCTTCCGCAACCTCCAGCTCGTGGAGCAGCCGCGCGGGGACTTCGCGCACACCATCGCCCGCCAGCTCTACTTCTGCACCTATCAGGGCCTGTTGTACGAGGAGCTGGCGCGCGGCGACGACGCGTTCGCCGAGCTCGCCGCCAAGGCCGTGAAGGAGGTCACCTACCACCGTGACCACGCCGAGCACTGGACCCTGCGGCTCGGCGACGGCACGGAGGAAAGCCACCAGCGGATGCAGCAGGGCCTGGACGCGCTGTGGCGGTACACGGGTGAGGCGTTCGAGCCCATAGAGGGCCTGACCATGGACTGGCACGCGCTGCACGACAACTGGTCCGCGCGAGTAGCCGACGTAGCGAAGCGGGCCACGCTGACCATGCCTTCCGGTCCTCAGAGCGGCGCGTGGGCAGCGGGCGGCGGCCGTCAGGGCGTACACACCGAGTCGTTCGGCCGGATGCTCGCCGAGATGCAGCATCTGCACCGCAGCCACCCGGGGGCGACATGGTGATGGCCGACCCGGTGGAGAGGACTTCGGCGGAGGAGGCCCCGGTGAAGGAGACCTCGGCGGACGAGACCCCGCTGGAAAGCAAGCTGCGCGAGATCGCCGGCTCCGTTCCCGACCCCGAGCTGCCCGTGCTGAGCCTCACGGAGCTGGGAGTGCTGCGCGGAGTCCGCGTCCTCGGCCCCGGCAAGGTCGAGGTCCGGCTCACCCCCACCTACACCGGCTGCCCGGCGATCGAGACGATGTCGGCGGACATTGAGCAGGTGCTCCACGACCACGGCATACCGGACGTCGAGGTCCGCACGGTCCTCTCGCCGCCCTGGACGACCGACGCCATCACCGCGGACGGGCGCCGCAAGCTGAGGGAGTTCGGCATCGCTCCGCCGCGCTCCACCCATTCCGCTGGAGGCGGCCCCGTGCTGGTGGACCTGGCCATCCGCTGCCCGCAATGCGGCTCGACGCAGACGACGCTGCTGAGCCGGTTCTCCTCCACCGCCTGCAAGGCCCTGCGCCGTTGCGAGTCCTGTCTGGAACCGTTCGACCATTTCAAGGAGCTGTCATGACCGCGGTTCGCCACAGCGCTTTCCACAAGCTGCGGGTGACGGCCGCCGACCGGCTCACCGATGACGCCGTGGCGCTCACTTTCGCCGTGCCGCCCGCACTGCGCCAGACCTACCAGTACCTCCCCGGCCAGCACATCGCGGTCCGCCGCTTCATCGGCGACGCCGAAATTCGCCGTACATATTCGATCTGTGCCCCGGTGACCAGCCCGGACGGCCCTGAGACACTGCGCGTGGGTGTCCGGCTGGTCGACGGCGGCGAGTTCTCGACGTACGCGCTCAAGGAGCTGGCAGTCGGTGACGAGGTGGAGGTGATGGCGCCCACCGGACGGTTCGTACTCGACCCCGACGTCTCCCCCGGCCGTGACAGCTCCGACGGCCGCGACAACTCCCGTGACGACGGCGACCACTACGCGGCCATCGTCGGCGGCAGTGGCATCACACCCGTACTGTCCATCATCACCACCCTCCTGGCACGGCGACCAGGTGCCCGGTTCTGCCTCATCCGCAGCGACCGCTCCGCCGCGTCGACGATGTTCCTGGAAGAAGTCGCCGACCTCAAAGACCGCTACCCGGACCGGTTCCAGCTGGTCCACGCGCTCTCCCGCGAGGAACAACAGGCCGGGCTGCCCTCTGGCCGACTCGACCAGGAGCGGCTGATGGGCCTGCTCCCCGCCCTGCTGCCCGTGGCCGCCGTGGTCGGCTGGTTCCTGTGCGGCCCGCATGGGCTGGTGGACGGGGCCGAGGGCGCGCTGCGCGAACTGGGCGTCCCCCGCGACCGGGTGCACCAGGAGATCTTCCACGTCGATGACGGCACCGTCCCGGAGCCGACCACAGCCGCCCCCGAGCACAGCACGGTGACCGCCACGCTCGACGGCCGATCGGGAACCTGGGCGGTACGGGAACGGGAATCGCTGCTGGAAGCCGTGCTGCGCAACCGCGCGGACGCGCCCTACGCCTGCAAGGGCGGCGTCTGCGGCACCTGTCGGGCATTCCTGGTCTCAGGAGAGGTTCATATGGACCGGAACTTCGCACTGGAGCCGGACGAGATAGATGCGGGCTACGTGCTGGCCTGCCAGTCTCATCCCAGTAGTGAGCGGGTCGAGTTGGACTTCGACCGCTGAAACCCCGCCCCGCCGACCACCGCACTGCCGACCACCACACCGCTGATCACCACCACTGCTGACCACCAGGCCGCCAACCATCTGGGGTCACCGGTCAGATCACCTGCTGCCAGACCCACCCATTCCCTTCTTTCGCCCACCGCCCTACTCTGACGCCCCGTCAGGAATACTCTGCCGGCCACAGAACGCCGACCCAGAACGCCGAGCAGAGACGGCGGACACAGACCGTCCGGCACAAACCGCCGGACACAGACGGCCAGGAGCAGTCAGCCAGACGCAGACTGTCGGCAGCTGACCGCCAGGGGCGGTCAGGGGGCGCAGGGGAGGACCGGAGTGGACTTCACCTTCACCGAGGAACAGCAGGCGGCAGCCGAGGCGGCCCGGGCGGTCTTCTCCGGGGTCGCCCCCGACACGGTGCCGAGTCCCGCGCTGACTCAGGGACCGGTCGCCGAAGACTTCGACCGCCACCTTTGGCAGCGGCTCGCGGAGGGCGACCTGCTCGGGCTGGCCCTCGACCCCGCCCATGGCGGCTCGGGCCTCGACCTCATCGCCCTGTGCCTCGTGCTCCGCGAGTCCGCGCGGGTGCTCGCCCGCGTGCCGCTACTCGAATCCACCGCAGCGGCTCTGACAGTGCGACGCTATGGCCAGGCGGCGCTACAGGACGCCGTGCTGCCCGCCACCGCGCGCGGTGACCTCGTGCTCACGGTCGCTGCCAACGGACGCACCGGCCATGACAGTGCCGAACTCGCCGTGGAGGCCCACCAGGAATTCGGCGGGTGGGTGCTCGACGGCACTCAGACAGCGGTCCCCTGGGCATACGACGCCGACCTCACCGTCATTCCCGCCCACACTCCCGAGGGCCGGGCCGTGCTCGCACTGCTGCCGCGCGACCGCGAAGGGGTCACGCTGGCCCTCCAGGTGTCGACCACCGGCGAACGCTGCGCCGAGGTCCAGCTCGACACCGTGCGGCTGGCCGAGGAAGACGTCATCACCGCCCCCGGCGCCTGGCCATGGCTGCGCGACGTCCTCACCACCGGCACCTGCGCGCTCGCCCTCGGCCTCGCCGCTCGCACGCTGGACATGACCAGCGAATACACCGGAAAACGCGAACAGTTCGGCTATCCCATCGCGACCTTTCAGGCCGTCGCTGTGCAGGTGGCCGACCGCTACATCGATCTGCGGGCGATGGAGGCCACTCTCTGGCAGGCCGCCTGGCGCCTGTCCACAGCCCACGACCCCGCAACCCCGCCCCCGGCCTCCGCCGCAGCCCCGGTAACCGCCCTGGAGGAAACCGCCAACGGCCTGCCGCTCTCAGCGGACGTCGCGGTCGCCAAGATATGGGCCGCTGAGGGGGTACGCCGGGTGGCCCAGACCGCGCAGCATCTGCACGGCGGCTTCGGCGTGGACACCGACTACCCGCTGCACCGCTACCACGCGTGGGCGAAGCAGTTGGAGCTTTCCCGGGGCTCAGCCGCCGCCCACGAAGAAGTCCTCGGTGCCCTCCTGGCCGCCCACTCGTTGCCGTAGCCAGCCACCCGCCTGCCCCCACAAGCCAGGCGTCAGGCATCAGCCAGCGGGTGACAACCGCTGTAGGTCACAGCCGCAGCGGGCCAAACCGCCGCTGTGGGTGAACAACCGCTGTGATTGGCCTCTGCGGCGAGTTACAGCACCGACGCCGGGTCGCCGCTCTCGCTGACGAGGGGCCTTCCTGCGGCGTGCCAGGCCAGCATGCCGCCGTCCACGTTCACCGCGTCCAGGCCCTGGGCGATCAGATACTGCGTGACCTGCGCCGACCGTCCACCGACCCGGCACACCACGTGCACGCGCCGACCGTCGGCGACCGCCTGGGTCAGCTCGCCGAACCGGTCCACGACCTGGCCCATCGGCAGGTGCAGCGCCCCCTCGGCGTGCCCGGCCGCCCACTCGTCGTCCTCACGGACGTCCAGCAGAAACGCCTCGGGCGGTACCGCCGTGGCTTCCACCTCCGGCAGCTGGCCAAAACGCATCAAAATACCTCTCTCAGACATTCATCCAGAACACACGCATGCGATCCGGGAAATTTACTGCACCAGCTCCGCGAGCCGGGACTCCCGTTCGGCGACCTGTGCGAGCAACTGCTCGGCGATCTCTTCGAGCAGGCCGTCCGGATCATCCTGAGCCATCTTGATCATCGAGCCGATCGCGCTCGACTCAAGCTCCTCGGCCATGGCCGCCAGCAGTTCCTTCCGCTCGGCCAGCCACTCCAGCCTCGCGTACAGCTCCTCGCTGCGGCTCGGCCACTGCGGCTCGGGCGGCGGTCCGGACTCCCACTCTTCGGCGAGCTCCCGAAGGACCTCCGCGTTGCCGTCCGCGTACGCCGCGTTGACGCGCACGATGAACGCCTCACGGCGTTCGCGTTCGGCTTCCTCACGGGCCAGGTCCGGGTGGGCCTTGCGGACCAGCTCACGGTAGATCCGCCGGGCCTCCTCGCTCGGGCGCACCCGGGCCGGGGGCCGCACCGACTGCTCGGTCAGCATCGACGCCGCCTCCGGCGACAGCCCGTCCGAGTCCATCCAGCCGCCGAACAGCTCTTCCACCTGCGGCATCGGCAGCACCAGGGCGCGCGCCTCGGCGGCCCGGCGCACATCCTCCGCGTTGCCCGACCGCGCGGCGACCGCTTCGGCGATCAACGCGTCCAGCTCGTCCAGCCGCGTGTACATCGGGCCGAGCCGCTGGTGGTGCAGCCGGGAGAAGTTCTCGACCTCGACGCGGAAGGTTTCCACCGCGATCTCAAACTCGATCAGCGCCTGCTCAGCGGCTCGCACCGCCCGTTCCAACCGGTCCTCCGGCCGTGGCTCAGCTCCAGGCCCAGGCCCGGGCCCGGGTCCAGCTTCCGCCGCAGTTCCCGCTCCCGGTACGGACTGCTGCGCCTGCTGCTCTTCCTGCCGCTGGGCCTCCTGCTGCGCGTCCACGTCGGGGCTCTTCGGCGCGGCCGCGTCCGCTCGCGCGTTCGCCTGCGTGTGCGCGTCCGCGTTCGTCTGCGCGTCCGGGTTCGTCTGCGCTTCGGAGTTCGTCACCCGGCCAGCCTACGGGCCGTAGCACCAAGCGGGCTCGCGTGGCTCATACCCCCAGCTCAGCGGCTATGCGACCGCCTCGTACGGCGGCGACAAGCTCCGCGTGATCGGCCTCCGTGCGGTCCGCGTAGGCCACGGCGAACGACGCCATCGCCTCGTCCAGCTCCTCCCCCTTGCCGCCGTAGGCACCGATGAGGCGCGGGTCAGCGCTGTGCGAGTGGGCCCGCGCCAGCAGGGCGCCCGTCATCCGGCCGTAGTCGTCGACCTGGTCGGCGGCGAGCGCCGCCGGGTCCACACTGCCCTTGCGGTTACGGAACTGCCGCACCTGGAACGGCCGCCCCGCCACCGTCGTCCAGCCCAGCAGCTGATCACTGACCACCTGCATCCGCTTCTGCCCGAGCACGACACGCCGACCCTCGTGGCCCGCCGCACCGCCGGCCGTGGCGGCTTTGTCCGCCGCACTCCCACTCCAGCGCGGATCGAGGGAAACCCTGGCCAGGTGCGGCAGCAGGACCGACGCCCGGGCCTCCTTCACCTGGAGCACCAGCGGCTCACCCCGGTGATCGAGCAGCAGCACCACGTACGACCTGGTTCCCACGCTGCCCGTGCCGACCACCCGGAAGGCCACGTCCTGGATCGCGTACCGCGCGAGCAGCGGCAGCCGGTCCTCCGAAAGCGTCGCCAGATATCCGCCGAGTGACGCGGCCACCTCGGCCGCCTCCTCGTCCGGTATGCGGCGGAGCGTCGGTGGCGTGTCGACAAAGCGCCGCCCGCCGTCCGCCACCGGCTCCGTCGCCTTGGCCGCGAACCGGCCGCTGGTGTTCTTCCGTGCCTTCTCGGAGACCCGTTCCAGTGTCCCCAGCAGATCGTGCGCGTCGGTGTGGGAGACAAGCTCCTCGTCGGCGATCGCGTTCCACGCGTCCAGCACCGGCAGCTTGGCCAGCAGCCGCATGGTTCTTCGGTAGGAGCCCACGCAGTCGTGCGCCGCCTGCCGACAGGTCTCCTCGTCCGCCCCGGCCTCCCGCCCCGCGAGCACGAGCGAGACCGCGAGCCGCTTGACGTCCCACTCCCAGGGGCCGTGCATGGTCTCGTCGAAGTCGTTGAGGTCGATGATGAGGCCGCCGCGCGCATCCCCGTACAGGCCGAAGTTCGCGGCGTGGGCGTCGCCGCAGATCTGCGCGCCGATGCCCGTCACGGGGCCGCCCGCCAAGTCGTACGCCATCAACCCGGCCGAACCGCGCAGGAACGCGAAGGGTGTGGCGACCATCCTGCCCACGCGTATCGGGGTGAGCTCGGCGATCCGGCCACGGTTGGACTCCTCAACGGCCTCGACCGCGCCTGGCCGCCCGGCACCGGCTGCGCATTCCGCATGCGCGCCGCGCGCCACCCGGTCCCGCAGCGCCTTGCCCTCTCGCTTGGGTGAGCCCTCCGCCGGCCACCGGGCGAATCCGGGCACCCGGGGGAGCCGCCCCGACTCCTCCTCCTCGGCCGGCACCCGCGCCGGACCCTCATCACCGAACTCGGTCACAGCGACCGCCTCCCCCGTCTCGTACGCCGACCACACACGGGCTCTTCAAGACCGCTGAGGCCGACCGTACTCGGACTCCCCGAAGCGCGTCAGAGCCTGTGGATAACCCTCAGACCCCGACCGCTTCCTCCATCTCCTCCTCCGCCTCGACGGACCTGGCCGACCCGGCCGACCCGGCGGGCTCCGCAGACGTGCCCACCCCGTCGGCTTCGGCGGCAGCCCGCTCGTCCGGGGTTCCCGTCCCGGTGGCGGATCGCCCCTTCGACTCGGCCAGCCCCGCGATCCCCAGCATGGCGACGGCGGCGACCGCCCACACGGCCAGCGTCAGCACATGCCCACCGAGGCCGTACTCGTCGAAGTACACGAGGCTGCGCGCCCCTTCGACGAAGCCCGCGCCGTTCCAGAAGTTGTGCAGCGTGGCGAAGAAGCCGGGCTGGAGCTCTGGCCGGAAGATGCCGCCCGAGCTGGTGAAGTTGAGCATCACGAACAGCACCATCACCGACAGCGTCGTCCACCGCTTCAGGAACGTGTGCAGTCCGATCCCGATGCCGAGGATTCCCGCCGAGTACAGCCAGGACAGCGCCCACACTCCGCCGAGCCCGTGTTCGACCAGATGGAAGACGGGACCGGCGAAGGCCGCGCCGATCAAGCTCACCGCGAGCGACATCCCGAGCCCGAGCAGCGCCCTGATCCGCAGCGGCAGCACGGCACCGGCGCCGCCGATCACCGCCACCGACGCGTACGAGCCGATGCTGAGTGCCACGAGGAGGAAGAACAGGCCCTGTCCCGTCGGGTCGCCCGACGCCAGGTGGGTCACGTCCGTCACCGCCAGCGGCTTGCCCTTCTCGGCGGCGACCTTCGTGAAGACCTTCTCCACGGCCGTGGCGCTGGTGTCAGATCCCGCCGAAGCGACGACGAGTTCCGGCCGTTCCGCGTCCGGTACGTAGGCCCCATAGACCTTCTGCTCACGCAGCTCCCGCACGGCCTCGGGCCGCGAGGCCACGGTCCGCACGTCCAGTGCGCCCGCTCCCTTGTCCTCCAGCGTCTGCGCCAGCACCTGGGCGCTCGCACCCGATCCGACGATGTCGACACGCAGGTCGTGCGGCTGTGGGTGGTGGAAGGCCCCGAGGTAGGCGAGGCCCATCCCTACGCACATCAGCAGGGGCGTCACAAGGTGGGCGAGAACGTGCCGCAGCGCGGCGGATGTGCTCGGCGTCGGCGCCGCGTGAGCGGCAGCGGAGGCGGACATGGGCAGCAGACCTTCCTGGGGAGCCGGAGAACAGCATCCGGTCGACTTGGTTGCAAAGTACAACTCACGAATTACGTTGTACTATACAACTGAATCGCGAGAGCGTCGAGGAGAGCCAGGAAAGAGCCGGAGGTGTCCGCACAAAGGACCCGCGGGGACCGGAAGGGCGGTACACGCATGACGGACAGCCGTACCGAGCACAGCCGTGACGAGGACAGCCGTGACGAGGACGGCCACAGCGACCACAGCCACATCGGCAGCGACCACATCGACAACGCCAGCCACGCCGAGGGCCGTGACGCCGAGGACAACCACACTGAGGGCAACCGCGCCACAGACCGACGCGACGGAGACAACGGAGGCATCCGCACCGAGCACAGTGGCGCGGACAGCAGTCGTGACGAGGCCGTGGAGACCATCCAGCGCGAGATGACGGCCTTCGCCCGCCGCGCCCGCGCCGTCGCCGCGCGCATGCACCCCGAGCTGTCGCTCGTCTCCTTCACCCTGCTCGCCCACCTTGAGGACCGGCAGGGCTGCCGGGCCACCGACCTCGCCGCGCACTACATGCTCGACAAGTCGACTGTCAGTCGGCAGATCGGGGCGCTGGAGAAACTTGGTTACGTCGAGCGCCGGACGGACCCCGATGACCAGCGGGTCCAGACCCTGCACCCCACGGAGCACGGCACGGCCGTCCTCGCCCAGGTCACCACGAGCCGCCGCGGAGCCTTCCACGAACGCCTGGCCGACTGGGACGCCGCCGACCTCGGACGCTTCGCCTCCTACCTGGTCCGCTACAACGAGGCAGCGCAGGACCCGCGGTAACCCTCAGCCCGCCCGGCCCGTCCAGCCCACCCGGCCCGTCCAGCCCGCAGGCTCAGTCCGCGGGCCCGGCCCCCGCGCCACCTTCCCGCGACCGGCTCAACGACCGGCTCAGCTCCGGAAGCGCTCCGGGCACTCGCCGCCGTCCACCAGGTAGGTCTCCGCCCACTTCCCCAGGGCCTTCAGCGCGGGCTCGATCGCCTCTCCGCCCTCGGTGAGCCGGTAGAAGACGCGCAGCGGCGGCCCAGGCTCGACCTCGCGTACGACGAGACCCACGGCGGCCAGCTCCGTCAGCCGGTCCGACAGCATGCGCTCGCTGATTCCGGGGATGGCCCTGCGCAGCTCCGCGAAGTGTCCGCCGCCGCCCATCAGCGTGGCCACGATCAGCCCGGTCCACCGCTTGCCGAACAGGCCGAAGACGCGCGTCACGCCCTCGTCGACCTTCTTGCAGCTCTGTTCGGTGTGCTCTGCCATGACCCCAGAGTACGGCCTTCACGTGCGGAGCTATAGAAAAGTAAGCAGCTGTGCTAATAATAGGAACGTACGGAAGGGCGGACCGCTGTCCGTCCGCGCACGTCCCTCACGCTGCCGTCTCATCTCTTGAAGACCCAAAGCACCGGAAGGCCCCGACATGCCCACCTTGCTGCACCTTGACTCGTCCGTTTTCCCCACCGACGGCTCCGCTTCCCGCGGCGTGACCGCCACCTTCCGCAAGGCCTGGGAGGAGCAGCACCCGAACGGCACCGTCATCTACCGCGACCTCGCCGCCGAGCCGCTGCCGCACCTCGACGGTGTGGGCGCGAGCGCGGGCTTCGCCGACCCGGCCGACCACAGCCCCGAGCAGCGGGCCGCCTTCGCCGTGCGCACCGCGCTCGCCGAGGAGCTGGAGCAGGCCGACACGGTCCTCATCGGCGCCCCGATGTACAACTTCACGATCCCCTCGACGCTGAAGGCATGGCTCGACCACGTGATCATCATGGGCCGCACGGCCGGTGACGCGCCGTCAGCGGCGGGCACCCCGGTCACGGTCGTGGCAAGCCGTGGCGGCTCGTACGCCCCGGGCACCCCGCGCGAGGGCTTTGAGTTTGTCCAGAACTATCTGGAGAAGGTCCTGAACGGCATGCTCGGCCTTGATGTCCGCTTCATCGTTCCGGAGCTGACCCTCGCCCCGACGACCCCGTCGATGGCCGACCTCATCGGCCTGGCCGACGCCTCACGTGTCAAGGCTCACGAAGAAGCCGTGGCGCGGGCCAAGGAGCTCGCGGCCCAGTTCGCCGCCTGACCCGGCACAGCGAGCAGGACCAGGGCGGGCCGGGACGTACGGCCGCACCCGCGTGTACGGCCGTACAGCCGCGCCGGACAGCGCCACCGGCACCCGCCCACGAGCCCACGCGCCCCCACGGGCGGACACCGCACGAACCCGAAGCACGGACCCGAAGCGCCGATCCGGCACTCCCGAGCCGACGTGCCGCGCCTCGGGAGTGCCGACATACCGACATACCGACCCGGATACGAATCCGGACAACGAAAAGGACCCCCATCCCGGATCTCTCCAGGACGGGGGTCCTTCTTCATGTGCGCGAGGGGGGAGTTGAACCCCCACGCCCTTTCGGGCACTGGAACCTGAATCCAGCGCGTCTGCCTATTCCGCCACCCGCGCATGGGTGTTGCCGTGAGATTCCCTCACCTTATCCGGTGTGATCGGTCCGATCAAAAACGATCGGGAAGATCCATCCGTTACGGTGTGGGCGCCTTCCGACATCCAGAAGATTAGCACGCTGGCAGGGGTGCCCTCACATCCGTTATCGGGCTCCCCACCGGCCCAGAGACCGACCCGGTTGCGGGACACTGGTTCAGGGGCGCATCTACGATCCCTTGTGAGAGGGGACACTCCGTTGTGAGAGGTGACACTCCTCGCACCGGGCCAGGAAGGGGAACCAGCCGATTTCCCGACGCGTGGATACGATCAGTAAGCAGTATCAAGACGACACGACCGAGGAAGACTGAGGAAGGAGGTGCCCCGTGGGAGTACTGAAGCGCTTCGAGCAGCGTCTCGAAGGTCTCGTGAACGGCACCTTCGCCAAGGTGTTCAAGTCCGAGGTCCAGCCGGTCGAGATCGCGGGTGCGCTCCAGCGCGAGTGCGACAACAACGCCACCATCTGGAACCGCGACCGCACCGTCGTCCCCAACGACTTCATCGTCGAACTCAGCACGCCTGACTTCGAGCGGCTGAGCCCGTACAGCGGGCAGCTCGGCGACGAGCTGTCCGGCATGGTCCGCGACTACGCCAAGCAGCAGCGCTACACGTTCATGGGCGGCGTCAAGGTCCATCTGGAGAAGGCCGAGGACCTCGACACCGGGCTGTACCGGGTACGCAGCCGCACCCTCGCCTCCAGCGAGAGCCAGAGCCCGCAGCCGGGCGCCCCGCAGGCGCAGCCGCAAGGCCGCCCCCAGGGACCGCGTCCGGTGCCGCCGCGTGGCGGCCAGCCCACCCAGGCCCCGGCGGGCCCACCGCCGATGCCGAGCGCACCGCCGCCCGGCGCACGCCCCGTGCCCCGTACGGGGGGACCCAGTGCCGCACCGCCCGCGGGCGCGCAGACCCGGCGCTGGATCGAGATCAACGGCACCCGCCACCAAATTTCCCGGCCCACCCTGGTGCTGGGCCGGAGCACCGACGCTGACGTGCGGATCGACGACCCGGGCGTTTCCCGTCGGCACTGTGAGATCCGGGTCGGAACGCCCCCAACGGTCCAGGATCTGGGATCGACCAACGGCATCGTGGTAGACGGACAACACACCACGCGCGCTACGCTCCGCGACGGCTCACGCGTCGTCGTGGGCAGCACCACCATCGTTTACCGGCAAGCCGAAGGGTGAAGCGGGGGCAATGTCAGAGCTGACCCTCACGGTCATGCGGTTGGGTTTCCTCGCCGTACTGTGGCTGTTCGTCATCGTGGCCGTTCAGGTCATCCGCAGCGACTTGTTCGGCACGCGGGTGACCCAACGCGGGTCACGCCGGGGAAGTCCTGACCGGGCGCAACAGCAGCAACAGCAGCGGCAGGCGGCTCCACCGCAGCAGCGCCAGCAACAGCAGCAAAACAGCCGGGGCGGCGGCCGCCAGCGGCGCGGCGCCCCCACGAAGCTGGTCGTGTCCGAGGGCACCTTGACCGGCACCACCGTCGCCCTCCAGGGGCAGACCATCTCCCTGGGCCGGGCACATGACTCGACGATTGTGCTGGACGACGACTACGCGTCCAGCAGGCATGCCAGGATCTATCCAGACCGTGACGGGCAGTGGATCGTCGAGGATCTCGGGTCCACGAACGGTACGTACCTCGACCGGACCCGGCTCACCACGCCGACACCGATTCCGCTCGGCGCGCCGATCCGCATCGGCAAAACCGTCATCGAGCTGCGGAAGTAGTAGGACCATGACGACCGGAGGGTGGGCACCGTGCGGATGTACCCGGAGCCGACGGGCGAGGTGCGCATGAGTCTGTCACTGCGTTTCGCCGCCGGATCGCACAAGGGCATGATCCGGGAGGGCAACGAGGACTCCGGCTACGCCGGGCCCCGGCTGCTGGCGATCGCCGACGGCATGGGCGGGCAGGCGGCCGGAGAGGTCGCCAGCTCGGAGGTGATCTCCACCCTCGTGCAGCTCGACGACGACGTGCCGGGCTCCGACATCCTCACCTCGCTGGGCAGCGCCGTGCAGCGCGCCAACGACCAGTTGCGCGTCATGGTCGAGGAGGACCCGCAGCTTGAGGGCATGGGCACCACGCTCACCGCCCTGCTGTGGACCGGCCAGCGGCTCGGCCTCGTCCACGTCGGCGACTCCCGCGCCTACCTCCTGAGGGACGGGGTGCTCACCCAGATCACCCAGGACCACACCTGGGTACAGCGCCTGGTCGACGAGGGCCGGATCACCGAGGAAGAAGCCACCACCCACCCGCAGCGCTCCCTGCTGATGCGGGCACTGGGCAGCGGCGACCACGTCGAGCCCGACCTGTCGATCCGCGAGGTGCGGGCCGGCGACCGGTATCTGATCTGCTCGGACGGCCTGTCCGGGGTCGTCAGCCACCAGACCCTCGAAGAGACCCTCGCCAGCTACCAGGGCCCGCAGGAGACCGTGCAGGAGCTGATCCAGCTCGCGCTGCGCGGCGGCGGCCCCGACAACATCACCTGCATCGTCGCCGACGTCCTCGACGTCGACGGCGGTGACACCCTCGCCGGGCAGCTCAACGACACCCCGGTCATCGTGGGAGCCGTCGCCGAGAACCAGATCCAGCTCGGAGACGGCGGCGCCGCGCAGACACCCGCGGGGCGCGCCGCCGAGCTCGGCAGGAACAAGCCCGTACCGCCGCAGGCGACGGGTGACGACGCGGGCGGCTTCGGGCCGCCCGGAAGCGGGGCCCCCGCCCTCAGCACGCCCCACGACGGCGGCTACGGCGGCTACGTGGACGGCGACGAGCCCCCCACCAAGGAGGGCCGCAACAAGTGGATCAAGCGGTCGCTGTACATCGCGCTCGCCCTCGCCGTGGTCGGCGGTGGCCTGTACGGCGGCTACCGGTGGACGCAGAACCAGTACTACGTGGGCACCAACGGCGATCACGTCGCGATCTACCAGGGCATCAGCCAGGATCTCGCCTGGATCAGCCTCAACGACGTCCACGAGGATCACCGCGAGATCGAACTCAAGTACCTGCCGATAGACCAGCGCACCCGGGTCGAGGACACCATCGCGGTGAGCAACCTCGGCCAGGCCCAGCAGAAGACCAAGAACCTCGCCCTCGTCGCCGGCGCCTGCAAGAAGCTCGACGAGCGCAAGCGCGCCGAAGAGGAGCGCAAGCAGGCCGAGGAACGCCAGAAGGACCTGAAGAAGGACGAGAGGCAGGCCGGCGGCAACGTCGGCACCCGCGCGGGCGAGATCAGCAAGACCGGACCCAGCGCCGACAAGACCAAGCCGTCTCCGACTCCGACTCCCGGCCCCACCCTGTCGGAAGCAGAGCAGCAGGTGGTCCCGCAGTGCAGCAGCACCCAGCAGTGAAGCGGTAGGGGGCCGTCCAGCGATGAGCAGCAGCACCACCAGTACGACCACGATCAGCACGGTCGGGCCACCGAGCCGCCGCAACACCGAGCTCGCCATGCTCGTGTTCGCCGTGATCATCCCGGTCTTCGCCTACGCCAACGTGGGCCTCGCCCTCAGCGACGAGATGCCCTCCGGCATGCTCAGCTACGGCCTCGGGCTCGGATTCCTCGCGGGCGTCGGCCACCTCGTGGTCCGCAAGTTCGCGCCCTACGCCGACCCCCTGCTCCTCCCGCTGGCGACCCTGCTCAACGGGCTCGGGCTGGTCCTGATCTGGCGGCTCGACCAGTCGGAGCGGCTGGCGCGCATGGCCGAGTCACGCGGCTACACCTACGCGGCGTCAGCACCGAACCAGCTGATGTACTCCGCCATGGGAGTGGCGTTCTTCGTCGCCGTCCTGATGCTCGTCAAGGACCACCGCATCCTCCAGCGCTACACCTACATCTCCATGGCCGCCGCGCTGGTCCTGCTGGTCATGCCGGTGTTCTTCCCCGCCAAGTTCGGCGCCCGCATCTGGGTCACCGTCGGGGCCTTCTCCATCCAGCCCGCCGAGTTCGCGAAGATCGTGATCGCGATCTTCTTCGCGGGCTATCTGATGGTCAAACGGGACGCCCTCGCGCTCGCCAGCCGCCGCTTCATGGGCCTGTACCTGCCGCGTGGCCGCGACCTCGGCCCGATCCTCGTGGTCTGGGCGATGAGCATCCTCATCCTCGTCTTCGAGACCGACCTGGGCACCTCGCTGCTGTTCTTCGGCATGTTCGTCGTGATGCTGTACGTGGCGACCGAGCGCACCAGCTGGATCGTCTTCGGCCTGCTGATGTCCGCGGTCGGCGCGGTCGGCGTCGCCACCTTCGAGCCGCACGTGCAGCAGCGCGTTGACGCCTGGCTCGACCCGTTCGCCGTCTTCGAGACCGGTCAGGGCACCGAGCAGATCGCCCAGGCCCTGATGGCCTTCGGCTCCGGCGGCGTCATGGGCACCGGCCTCGGCCAGGGCAACTCCGACCTCATCGGCTTCGCCGCCAACTCCGACTTCATCCTCGCCACCGTCGGCGAGGAGTTCGGGCTCGCCGGGACCATGGCGATCCTGCTGCTGTACGGGCTGATCGTGGAACGCGGCGTACGCACGGCACTCGCCGCCCGCGACCCGTTCGGCAAGCTGCTCGCCATCGGCCTCTCGGCAGCCTTCGGCATCCAGGTCTTCGTCGTCGCCGGCGGAGTCATGGGCCTGATCCCGCTGACCGGTATGACGATGCCCTTCCTCGCGTACGGAGGGTCCTCCGTACTCGCGAACTGGGCCCTGATCGCGATCCTCATCAAGATCAGCGACACCGCGCGCCGCCCGGCGCCCACCCCCGCACCCTCCACCGACGCCGAGATGACCCAGGTGGTCCGCCCGTGAACAAGCCCCTGCGCCGCATCGCGATCTTCTGCGGAATACTGGTCCTCGCCCTGCTCGTACGCAGCAACTGGCTCCAGTTCGTCCAGGCCGACGAGCTGAAGGAACACGAGCACAACCGACGGGTCGAGATCGCCCGCTACAGCCAGCCGCGCGGCAACATCATCGTCGACGGCGAGGCCATCACCGGCTCCACCAAGACCAACGACGGCGACTTCCAGTACAAGCGGACGTACAAGAACGGCGCCATGTGGGCACCGGTCACCGGCTACGCCTCCCAGGTCTACGGCGCCAACCAGCTGGAGAAGCTCGAAGACGGCATCCTCACCGGCGACGACGACCGGCTGTTCTTCAACCGCACCCTCGACATGATCACCGGCAAGGGCAAAAAGGGCGGCGATGTCATCACCACCCTGAACACCAAGGCCCAGGAAGCCGCGTACAAGGGCCTCGGCAACAAGAAGGGCGCCGTCGCCGCGCTCGACCCGCGCACCGGCAAGATCCTCGCGCTCGCCTCCACCCCGTCGTACGACCCGTCCACCATCGCGGGCAGCAACGACGGGAAGGCATGGAAGGCGCTCGACAAGAAGAACAACCCGGACGACCCGACGCTGAACCGGGCGCTGCGCCAGACGTACCCGCCGGGCTCCACGTTCAAGGTCGTCACCGCGGCCGCGGCGCTGGAGGACGGGAAGTACACGGACATCAACGCGCCGACGGAGTCGCCCCTGCCGTGGACGCTGCCCGACACCAGCGGCATCCCGCTGAAGAACGAGGGCAACATCCCGTGCAAGAACGCCTCGCTCAAGCTCGCCCTCCAGGTCTCCTGCAACACCGTCTTCGGCAAGATCAGCGCTGATCTCGGCAACGACAAGATGATGGAGCAGGCCGAGCGGTTCGGCTTCAACGAGACCGTCGACACCCCGGTCCGCACCAACGAGAGCGTCTACCCCAAGGACAACAGGCCGCAGAACGCGATGGCCGGCATCGGCCAGGCCAGCAACCGCGCCACGCCGCTCCAGATGGCCATGGTCACCGCGGCCATCGCCAACGACGGCAAGATGATGAAGCCGTACATGATCGACAAACTGCGCGCGCCGAACCTCAACGTGGTCGAGCAGAACAGCCCCGAGCAGATGAGCCGCCCGCTGTCCACGGAGAACGCGCAGAAGCTCCAGGAGATGATGGAGAACGTCGTCGAGAAGGGCACCGGCTCCAACGCCCAGATCTCCGGCGTCAAGGTCGGCGGCAAGACCGGTACCGCCCAGCACGGCGTGGCGAACAGCGAGAACCCGTACGCGTGGTTCATCTCGTACGCCAAGGGCGATGACGGCTCCCCCGTCGCCGTCGCCGTCGTCGTCGAGGACTCCAAGGCCGCCCGCGATGACATCTCCGGTGGCGGCCTGGCCGCCCCGATCGCCAAGGACGTCATGAAGGCGGTACTCGACAGCGAAAAGTGATGCCGGTCACGCCTCGTACCGATCTTCGCACGTCGCGATACCGGTCGGATATCAGCTCATGGTGGTGGCCAGGACCCGCGAGACACGCCGGGTACGGTATGCCGAGCAGCACACCGCCGGGCCCCCACAGCGGTGCGGTCGGGAATGACGGAGAGGGCTGGAGAAGCTATGGAAGAGCCGCGTCGCCTCGGCGGCCGGTACGAGCTGGGCTCGGTGCTCGGCCGCGGTGGCATGGCCGAGGTGTACCTCGCGCATGACACGCGCCTCGGCCGCACCGTCGCTGTGAAGACGCTGCGGGTGGACCTCGCCCGCGACCCGTCGTTCCAGGCCCGGTTCCGCCGAGAGGCCCAGTCGGCCGCCTCGCTCAACCACCCCGCGATCGTCGCGGTCTACGACACCGGCGAGGACTACGTCGACGGCGTCTCGATCCCGTACATCGTGATGGAGTACGTCGACGGTTCCACACTGCGCGAACTGCTGCACTCCGGGCGCAAGCTCCTGCCCGAGCGCTCGCTGGAGATGACCGTCGGCATCCTCCAGGCCCTGGAGTACTCGCACCGCAACCAGATCGTCCACCGCGACATCAAGCCGGCCAACGTCATGCTGACGCGCACCGGCCAGGTCAAGGTGATGGACTTCGGCATCGCACGGGCCATGGGCGATTCCGGCATGACGATGACGCAGACCTCGGCCGTCATCGGCACCGCCCAGTACCTCTCGCCCGAACAGGCCAAGGGCGAACAGGTCGACGCGCGCAGTGACCTGTACTCCACCGGCTGCCTGCTGTACGAGCTGCTGACCGTGCGGCCCCCGTTCGTGGGTGACTCGCCCGTGGCCGTCGCGTACCAGCACGTACGGGAAGAGCCCAACGCGCCCAGCACCTACGACCCCGAAATCACCCCCGAGATGGACGCCATCGTCCTGCGGGCGCTGGTGAAGGACCCGGACTACCGCTACCAGTCCGCCGACGAGATGCGCGCCGACATCGAGGCGGCCCTCGAAGGGCAGCCCGTCGCCGCCACCGCCGCGATGGGTTCGGTCGGCTACGGCGAGGACCAGCCGACGGCGATGCTGCGCTCGCAGGACGGCGGCGCGCCCACCTCGATGCTGCCGCCCACGCGCGACGACGACGGCGGCTTCGGCTACGACGAGCGCGGCGACCGCAGGCGCGAGAAGAAGAACCACACCTCGACGATCCTGCTGATCCTCGCGGGAATCCTCGTCCTCGTCGGCGCCATCTTCATCGGCAAGTCGGTCTTCGGCAGCGGCAACAACGACGACATGGTCGACGTGCCGAACCTGCAGGGCAAGACGTTCGCCGAGGCGGAGAAACAGGCGAAGAACGGCGACTTCAAGGTCGAGAAGGCCGGTTCGAAGTTCTGCGACCAGCCCAAGAACACCGTCTGCGCCCAGGACCCGGAGGGCGGCCCGGACGCTGAGATCAAGCGGTTCGGCACCGTCGAGCTGACCATGTCCAAGGGAGCCAAGCCGGCGGCGAAGGTCTCGGTCCCGGACGTCCTGAACATGCAGTACGACGAGGCCAAGGCAGCTCTGGAGAGCAAGGGCCTCACCGTCGCGCAGCAGACGCAGGAGTCCGACCAGACTCCGGGCAAGGTACTCAAGCAGGACCCCGACGGTGGCACCAAGGTCGCCAAGGAGGCCAAGGTGACCCTGACCGTGGCCAAGGAGAAGGAACAGGTCGTCGTCCTCGATGTCGTCGGCAAGCCCGTCGAGGAGGCGAAGAAGCTCCTTGAGGACAAGGGCTTCACGGTCGAGACGCAGGAGCAGGAGAGCGCGGACAAGGAAGAGGGCACGGTCCTCAGCCAGTCGCCCACCGGCGGCACCCCCGTGGTCCCCGAATCGAAGATCGTCCTGACCATCGCCAAGGCCCCCAAGGACGAGCCCAGCGACGAACCGGTAGCCGTGCCGCAGCTGACCCAGCAGACCGTGGCCGCGGCCCGCACCGCCCTGGAGGACCTGGGTCTTAAGGTCGGGAACATCACCGGACCGAAGGACGACGACGCCATCGTCATCTTCACCAGCCCGGGCGCCGACAGCCAGGTCCCGCCGGGGACCGCTGTGGACCTCACCACGATCGGTGGCCGTCCCGGCGGAAACGGCAACGGCGGCCACGGCGGCAACGGCGGGGACGGTGGCGACGGCGGCGGCTGGTTCGACTGACCGGCCGACCCGGCCACACCGGCCGCGCTGATCCCGTACGACCCTGATCCGCAGACACGAAAGCGCCGGGTGGGCCTGGAATCCAGGCCCACCCGGCGCTTTCGTGCTTTTGCTTTCTCCCCCGGAGGCGCTAGCGCAGTTCCTCCGGCTTCGTACGGTCCCTGTCGACCTTCTCCGTACGTTCCAGTTCCGCCCATACGACGTAACGGTGCCGGGAGGTGTAGACGGGCGTGCAGGTCGAAAGCGTGATGTACCGGCCCGCCTTCTTCTTGCCCGACTCCTTCGGGACCGGGTCGAGCACGTCCACATTGAACTTCGACGTCTCCGGCAGCTTCGCGTAAACCCGGTAGATGTACCAGACATCCCGGGTCTCGAAGACGACGGAATCGCCCTTGTCCACCTTGTTGATGTTATGGAACTTCGCGCCGTGCCCGTCCCGGTGCGCGGCCAGCGAGAAATTGCCCTTCTTGTCCCACGGCATGGCGGACTTCACCGGGCCCGTGTAATACCCGGCGACCCCCTTGTTCAGGGTCTTCGTCGCCGTGCCCTTCCTGACCAGCACCTCACCGTTGTTCATCGACGGGACATGCAGGAAGCCGATGCCGTCCTTGGTGTCGAGCTTGCCGGGCCCCTTGGCCCAGTTCTCGCGCACCTTGTCGCCCTGCTTCCTCGCCTCCCGGTCGGCTATCACATTCGTCCACCACAGCGAGTAGACGACGAACAGCGCCATCAGCACACCAGCCGTGATCAGCAACTCGCCGAAGACGCTGACAGCGGCCGCGATCCGGCGCCCGGCGCGGCGCCCGCGCGATGGTGCGGCGGGCGCGGCGTCCGCCTCACTCCGCTCGTCCTCGTCGGTCCGTACCACCGCGTCGTACCTCGTTCCCTCTGGATCTCTGGCCCGCCGAGCGTCTCGCACCCCGCTGCGCACCCGCACCTCAGGTCCGGCCGCCCAGCGCCGCCCAGCCCGGCGGATTCTTGCCGTCTGTGGCGCCCGCTCAGTCAACCAGCGCGTCCGGCTTGCCCTTCGCGCGCGGCCGCTCCTCAACCATCTTGCCCCAGACGATCATTCGATACTTACTGGTGAATTCCGGGGTGCATGTCGTCATCGTGAGATAGCGCCCCGGCTCGGCGAAGCCGGAACCGGGCGGCACCGGACCGATGACACCCGTGTTCGACGGCGAGGTCTGCGGCAGAATGCTGCTCATCTCGTACGTGTAATACGAGGTCTGCGTCTCCACGACGATCTCGTCGCCGGGCTTGAGCCGGTTGATGTACCGAAACGGCTCACCATGCGTGTTGCGATGCCCCGCGACCGCGAAATTGCCCTTCTTGTCGGACGGCATCGCGGTTTTCAGCTTGCCCTCGGCGTAGTGGCCGACCATGCCCCGGTCGAGCACCTTGTGCTTGTTGATGCCCTCAGCGACCGGGACGACCACGTCCAGCTTGGGGATGTACATGATGGCGAACCCCTCGCCAGGCTCGAACTTGCCCGGCTTCCGGTCCTTGTCCTGCGCCCACTGCTTCTGCAGCTTGTCCCTCTCGCGCTCCGCCTGCTGGTGGGCGAGGATGTTCGTCCACCACAGCTGATACGTGACAAACAGCAGCATCAGCACCCCAATGGTGATGAACAGCTCGCCCACCGCCCGGCTCACCAGCGTCCCGGTGGTCGGTTTACGCGCCCGCGCGGCCCGCTTCGCCTCCAGCCGCGTCAGGGGAGCGGCGTCCACCCCGCCCGCCACCGAGTCCCCCGCGCCCCGTCCCGCAGCCTGACGCGGCCCCTGGCCCGCTTCCTTGGCGCCTCTCCGCCCGCCCCTGCCAGAGCCTCGTCTACCGCCCCGCTTCGCGGCCTGCCGGGCCGCCTTGCGCCGCTCGGCCCGCCCACCGGGGGACGGCTCCGGCACGGCGGACCCCGCCGCCCGGGTCCGCTCCGCCGTCGGCGGCTCCGCCTTGCGCAGCGCGACGGTCTCCCCGTCGGCCATCGGCGGCATCGGTCCTGGCCCGGGGGCGGGCTGCCGCCGGGTGATGACGCGCAGCCCCACCGTCTCGGCATCAAACGGAAGGCGCGCCACGGGCAGCACAGTGGTGGCGTCGGTGGCGTCAGCCGTGTCAGCGCAGTCGGCCGTGCCGGTGGCGCGGGGGGTGCCGGTGGCGCGGGGGGCGCCGGTCGCCGCTTCCCGCGTCGGCGGGCGCCGTAAGGGCTCAGCCACGGGCGGGGATACAGGCCCGGACACGGCCGGCGACGCGGGCGACGCCGAGGCCGGGGCCGACACCGAGGCCGGGGGCAAGGGCGCGGCCTGGGGCGGGAGCGGGTCGGTCAGGGGATCGTCGAGTCGTTCGACGGCCGCCGCGAACGCGTCCGTACCGACGGAGGAGTCCTGCGCGTCCCGCGCCTCCTCCGCGACGGGTTCCCGGGCGCCTCGCGCGGCGCCCTCGCGCTCGGGGCGGAGTGCCGTCACGCGCCGGCCTTGCCGACCACCGGCGCGAGCCCCACCGCCCGTTCCACCGCGCCCGGGTCCCCGCAGCGCGTCAGCCAGTTGGCGAGCATCAGGTGGCCCCACTCGGTGAGCACCGACTCCGGATGGAACTGCACCCCTTCAACGGGCAGTTCACGGTGCCGCAGCCCCATGGCGATCCGCCCGCCCGGAGCGTCAGCGGTCTCCGTCCAGGCGGTGACCTCCAACTCGGGCGGGAAGGAGGCGCTCTCAACGGACAGCGAGTGGTAGCGGGTCGCCGTGAACGGCGAGGGCAGACCACTGAACACCCCGGTGCCCTCGTGCGTGACCGGCGACGTCTTGCCGTGCAGCAGCTCCGGAGCGCGCCCGACCACCCCGCCGTACGCGACGGCCATGGACTGCATCCCCAGACATACGCCGAACACGGGCACGCCCACCGCGGCGCAGTGCCGCACCATGTCCACGCAGACGCCCGCCTCCTCCGGCGTGCCGGGGCCGGGGGAGAGCAGCACCCCGTCGAACCCGTCCTCGGCGTGCCGAAGGGCCACCTCGTCGTTGCGCAGCACCTCGCACTCGGCGCCGAGCTGGTAGAGGTACTGGACGAGGTTGAAGACGAAGCTGTCGTAGTTGTCCACAACCAGAACGCGCGCGGTCATCGGGTGCCTACCGTCCTTGCCGTTCCTGCCGTATCCGCGGTCACTCGTCGACCGTCACATCGTTGAACGGGAGCAGCGGCTCCGCCCACGGGAAGATGTACTGGAAGAGCACATATACGGTGCCGAGCACGAGGAGCAGCGAGATCAGTGCCCGCACCCACGCGTTACCCGGCAGATGCCGCCAGATCCAGCCGTACATGCTGTCCCTACTCGCGATGAACCGATGGAAGAGTCACTTGCGCCACCAGAGTAAGGGGCGGGGCACGGGGGCCGTGGGTCAGCCGCGTAATGCGACGGGCCTGCCCTCGGTGACGGGCTTGGTGGTCTCCAGCCGCGCCCAGGCGATCAGCCGGTGGCTGTGGCCCCACTCCGGCTCGCACGTCGTCAGCGTCAGATAGCGGCCGGGCCGGACGTAACCCGCCGCGCGCGGCACGGGGTCGATGACGCCGGTGTCGGTGGGCCGGGTGCGGTACGGCTCGCGGCTGACGCGGTAGGTGAACCAGGTGGTGCCGTCGTTGACCACCACGGCGTCGCCGGGGCGCAGCGCGGGGAAGTCCTTGAACGCGTCGCCGTGTGTGCGGCGGTGCCCAGCGACCGCGAAGTTGCCCAGCGCACCGAGCCGCGCGGTGCGCGCGTAGTGGCCGAGTCCCCGGCGCAGCGTGCCGGCGTCGGTGCCGTGGAGCACGGGCTTGGCCCAGCCGTCGCCGAAGCGCGGGATGTACATGACGGCGAACGCGTCACCCTTCGTGTACGGTCGGCCGTTCACCTTTTCCGGTGCTTCCTGGCGCGGGCCCTGGCCGCCGGGGGGAGCGGTGTCCCGCGGCTGCTGGGCCGCCCACCGCTTCTCCAGGCGGGCGATCTCGCTGTCCATCGCGCGGTCGGCCCGTACGCCCGTCCAGAACAGCACGTAGACCACGAACAGCACGATCAGCGAGCCTACGGTGACGCACAGTTCGCTGAGTGCCCGCACGATCAACCGCGCCCGCGCCCGCACCCGCGCTCGTGCCCCTGTCGAGACTCGCGTCCGCACCCGCACCGGCCGCCACTCCCTCCCCAGCAGGACCGCGCACCGCGGCACTCCCGCCGCACGGGCGGCTGGCTACTTCACGGGCTGCGCGTGGTGGAGGTCCACTGTGCCGGAGTATCCGGGAAGAGTCATCGCGTCGTGGTCGTCCACTTTCCAGCCGAGGCCGTACGCCTTCACGTACTGCTGGTAGTTCTGGATCGCGGGGGAGGCGGTCAGCGCGTCGCGCAGCGCGGAGATGTCGCCGACGGCGGTGATCTTGTACGGCGGTGAGTACACGCGGCCCTGGAGGATCAGGGTGTTGCCGACGCAGCGCACCGCGCTGGTGGCGATCAGCCGCTGGTCCATGACCCTGATGCCCTTGGCGCCGCCCTGCCACATCGCGTTGACCACGGCTTGCAGGTCCTGCTGGTGGATGACGAGGTCGTTGGGCTGCGGATCGGGGACGCCGGAGACCCGGGGCGTGGCGTTCGGCGGGGCGTCGGTGA
Organism: Streptomyces sp. A01; assembly: GCF_059026195.1. Taxonomy (NCBI): domain Bacteria; kingdom Bacillati; phylum Actinomycetota; class Actinomycetes; order Kitasatosporales; family Streptomycetaceae; genus Streptomyces; species Streptomyces sp. A01. The sequence continues at coordinate 68,191 of NZ_JBWLKN010000005.1, forward strand.
GGGTGACGGTGACGGCGCTGCCCTGTAGCTTCTTGGTGCCGGCGGCCCGCTCCAGGGCACGGAGCCGCTTGTCCTCGGCCGCGCTGCTGCCGTCGTCCCTGCGGATCAGGGCGTCGACGTCCGAGCGCATGCCCGCGGTCTTCTCGTCGAGCCTGGCGTTCTTACGGCTGCGGTCCTGGATCAGGTCCGACAGCCGCAGCATGGACTCGTCGCTGCGGATGTTGGTGCCCTGGGCCGTGTTGAAGCTGATCCAGAAGATGAGCCCGGCGAGCGCGAAGATCGCGCCCGTCAGCAGCCGGATCGGGCGGAACGCGAAGCGGCGAGGAGCCGGGTCGGGGGAGTCGGCTGAATTACTCAACGTACCCTTATCTCTCTCGACGCCGCGGAAGCACTACGCTAACGGACGCCTGGGGGAATGGAAGTGCTCCCTTCGCTGTCCCCGGGCGCCCGTCCATGTACGTTTCCGCGCGGTCACGCAGCGCATCGACAGGAGAGTTCCTCGTGCCGAAGTCACGGATTCGCAAGAAGGACGACGCCAAATCGCCACAGGCGAAGCAGCAGCAGACCACGACCATAAAGCTGACCAGTGGTCGCAGCTGGGTCGCGCCTCTGATGCTGGCGATGTTCCTGCTGGGTCTTGCCTGGATTGTGCTGTTCTACGTGACGACGGGCGATATGCCCATCGAACCCCTCGGGAACTGGAACATTGTCGTCGGCTTCGGCTTCATCGCTGCGGGGTTCGTCGTCTCCACGCAGTGGAAGTAGGGCTGGACGCGGGGGCGGTCGCGGCCGACCAGGCAAGCCTTGCCCTTAGTTATCCACAGAGCGATCCACAGTGGGGAAAACTTACGACGATCTGTGGATAACCCCTGCGAGGTTGACGCCGGTGTGACCGGTGGAGCATCACTCCGCCCCCGCCCACTCCCCGTCCCGCCAGGCAAAACGTAGATCTGTGCGACCTAGCACACCCGTTCCCCACAGGCTCGCCGTTCCACTGTGGACAACTTCGCCAGCCGGAACGTTTCCCTCCCCGCCGACCAGGCCCGACAGGCCCCGGAGCAACCGCCTCCGCACTGGAACGCCAGCCTCCGGCCCCGGAACGACGGCTCCGGCCCCGCATGACGGCTTCAGCCCTGGAACGGCGGCTTCGGGGGGCTCCCCAGGGGGCGCGCCTCCGCCCGCACGCGCCCCGGCGCGACCGGCGTCCCGCGCATCAGCCCAGCTGCGCGGTCCGCACCACGACCACCACCACGATCGCCAGGAACGCCAGCGCGCAGGTCCCCACCTGCACCAGGTCGCGTCGCTCACGCGGCGCGTGCACCAGGCCGTACGCCACCACCGTGCCGATGACGAGGCCGCCGATGTGCGCCTGCCAGGCGATGTTGCTCCAGGTGAAGGTGAAGAGCAGGTTCAGCGCGAGCAGCGCGACGACCGGGCGCATGTCGTAGTTGAGGCGCCGCATCAGCACCGCGGTCGCGCCGAGGAGACCGAAGATCGCACCGGACGCGCCCAGCGACGCCTGCGAGGCGTCGGCCACGAGGTAGGTCAGGGCGCTGCCGCCGAGGCCGGAGAGCAGATAGAGCGCGAGGAAGCGGACCCGGCCGAGCGCCGCCTCAAGCGGAGCTCCGAGCCACCACAGCGAGAGCATGTTGAAGGCGATGTGGAACGGCTCCTCGTGGAGGAACATCGAGGTCAGGAGGCGATACCACTCCCCCTCCGCCACACCTTCCGACGGGACGAACCCGGCGTCAGCCGGTGGCCACTCGCCCACCAGCGCCCAGTCGTCGATCAGCCGGTCGCCCACCGAAAGCACCGCGATCCACACCAGCACATTGAGCGCCAGCAGGATCTTGGTGATCAGGCGTGGGTCGGCGGTCAGCGCGGCGCCCGTGACCGTACGGGGCTGACTGCCGCGCGCCGTGCGGCCCACGCCGCTGTCAGCGGCGTTCGCCCCGCGCACGCACTCCGGGCAGTGGAAGCCGACCGAGGCACTGACCATGCACTCCGGACAGATAGGCCGCTCACAGCGGGTGCAGCTGATACCGGTCTCCCGGTCCGGGTGCCGGTAACAGCAGACGGCCTGGTCTTCCATGACTCCCCTTAACCCCTTATACCCCTCGCCCGTCCAGTCGGGCAGCGTACGGCCGCCGCCCCACCCATCTGTCTACGGACGGGTGGGGCGGGATGGTTCCCTCGCGCGTCAGGCGATGTCAGCTCTCGCGGGTCTCGATCACGACGGACTCGATGACCACGTCGTTGACCGGACGGTCGGTACGCGGGTTGGTCTGGGCGGCGGCGATGGTGTCCACGACCTTCTGGCTCGCGGGGTTGACCACCTCACCGAAGATGGTGTGCTTGCCGGTCAGCCACGCGGTCGGCGAGACGGTGATGAAGAACTGCGAGCCGTTGGTGGCCGGGCCGGCGTTCGCCATGGCCATGAGGTACGGCTTGTTGAAGGCGAGGTCCGGGTGGAACTCGTCCGCGAACTTGTACCCAGGGCCGCCCGTGCCGTTCCCCAGCGGGTCTCCGCCCTGGATCATGAAGCCGCTGATGATCCGGTGGAACACCGTGCCGTCGTACAGCTTCTTCTTCGACGACTCCCCGGTCGCCGGGTCCGTCCACTCACGAGTGCCCTCGGCGAGCTCGACGAAGTTCTTCACCGTCTTCGGCGCGTGGTTCGGCAGCAGCCGGACCTCAATGTCCCCGTTGTTGGTCTTCAGGGTGGCGTAGAGCTGCTCGGCCACGATCTACCTTCCATAGTCCGCACTGACGACTCACGATCCTCGCACGGACGCCGACGAGACGAGTAGCCGCCGGAAACGGCGCGCGGCGCCCCGTTCCGTGACATTGTCGTCGGAAGCTCCTGTATGACCCGGATGCCCGACCACAGATGCTCGCCAGTCAACCGACAGGCATGATCTGCAAATAGGCGGAAAGGCGACACTACGCGTCCAGGGGTAGTCCCTGACCCCCGGATACGCCACCGAGGAGGAGGAATTCCGTGACCCGCAAGGACAGCGTGCGAGCCGCTACCAGCACGGCCAAGGACAGCGTCCGGCACGCGGCGGAGGTGGTGGGGCCGCACGCCAGCCAGGTCAAGGAAGCCGCTGTGCACCAAGCACAGGAGGCCCGCAGCCGCCTGGCGCCGAAGGTGTCGCAGGCCGCGCACCAGGCCCGCACGGCGGCGAGCTGCCAGTACCAGGCGTACGTCAGCCCCCGGCTGGAACACGCCCGCGACGCCCTCCCGCCGAAGGTCGACGAAGCCGCCCACCGCGCCGCCGTACGGACCCGCAAGGCCGCCCGGCAGGCCGCCGACTACACCGCGCCCCGCGTCGGCTCCGCCGTCGCCGGTGCCCGCGCCGCCGCAGAGCCGGTAAGGGACGAGGCCGCCGCGCGTGGCGGCGCCGCTCTGGCGGCGCTGCGCGGCCAGATCAGCGCGGCGGACGTCGCGCGACTCCAGAAGAAGCAGCGCCGCCGCGCCCGGCGCGGCAAGCTGGTCAAGCGGGTGACCGTGCTCGGCCTGCTGGCAGGCGGCGCGTACGCCGCCTGGAAGTGGTGGGACAAGCAGGCCAACCCGGACTGGCTGGTGGAACCCCCGGCGGCGACGGAGACCAGTGACCGCGCACCGCTGACGTCGGTGGACGGCAGCGACCAGACGGCACTCGACCCGGAGGTCCAGGCCAAACAGGCGGAAGCCGAGTCGACCAAGGACGACAAGAACCCCTGACCCGCCGCGGCGCCGCGTCCGACCGGCTGCCGCCGCGGCGCCCCCTCTGATCCGCTGCCGTGCCGCCTGAGCCGCCCGGGTCGCGGGAGACCCGACAGAACACAGAACGCCCTCTGGCCGACGCGAACGCGCGAACCGGCCGGAGGGCGTTTCCCGGGAGACCTGACGAAGAAGTCCCCTTAGAGGTCATCTCATTTGGGCTGTTCGACAGTCTGGCGTCGTGGGGATCGTTGAGCATCTCGTGCCGGATGAGTTGTGGGAGCTGTTCGAGCGGATCGCCTGCACCCTCATCTGCTACCGAAGACTCGCCGAATGAGACGACCTCTTCACCACCATGGCCCCCGCCGCCTCCCTGCCGAACTGAGGGGGATCTCCGCATGCGCGTGACGCTGGGCGCATAGGTGTTACCCAAATCGTGACGATCAACTTGCTCAGATCACAGGGCCTGGTCCACTCCGTAGTCAGCAAGTACGCGAATGCCGGAGCTGCTTCAACAGACGTCGCATCAGAGGGTGAGTACGGTCCGGAAGCGAAGCAAGGGGCCTTCTTCCCTCACGGCGGGGTAGATGCGGTAGCCCATGACAATCTGCGACGGGTCTGCTTCGCCCGCGTTGAAGGAGTCGTCCGGTTCTTGAACGGGGTGCGAGAGCACCGCCCCCAAACGCGACAGCGCCCCGTCGCCCTGGCCCAACATGTCCTCGATCATGTACCGGTCCAATGGGCTCGTGGTCTTGCGGAGCCTGGCCCCGGTGCACTGGTCAACGCTGGGGGAGCGGGCTGGCGACCACGGAAACCCGCCGACGCCAGCGGGTCACACCGCAACCAGGCGGACCCGGTCGCCGCACAGCTTGCCCATATCATCGATGTCGGAGGTCAGCATGACCACCGGGCGTCGCTGTCGCAGGGCCGCCTCGGCCACAGCCGCATCGATGGCGTACTTGTGGCCATGCAGCCCGGCTTCCATCAACAGCGCCGGGGCCGCCCGCGCCTCCTCGTCGCCTACCGGAACAGCACGCAGACCGGACAGCACCCAGTTCAGCCGGGCCTTGTTCGTACGCGCGTGCACGGCCTCGATGATGGCAAGCGCGCAGATCACCACCTCCATGCCACGGGACCGCGCCTCCACAACCAGGGCGACCACCGCCTCGTCATCACCCAACAGCTTGGAAAGCCCTTCGCTGTCGAGGACCAGCGTCCCCTCGTGACTCAGCTTGCGGCGGGCCACTGACCCTCCTCGGCGAACACCTCGTCAAAGACCTGCCGCGCCCGCTGCCGTGCTTGCTCGGAGACAGATCCCTTACGGCTCTCATAGTCCGCCAGGTACTCATCCAGCACTTGGCCGCGCAACTCCCGTTCGACGGCTTCCGCGATGAACGCAGAGAACTCCCGCTTACCGACCCGGGCACGGATTGCCTGCGCGGTCCCCTCGGGCAGCGAGAGGCTGACCCGTGTCGCCGGCCCCTCACCGATGCTGTACGTCGTCTCGGACATGAATCCAGTGTCAAACAAGTAGGAAAGCGGAAAGCCCTGGCAGTTTCCCTCAACGACCAACGAGGTCCAGGAGGGGGAACCTCAATCTGATCCATGCGCTCGGACCAGAAACGATCACCGCGCCGCAACGGTGCGACGAGCACAGCCCGGCTCACATGCCTCAGCACGCACATCAGGCAGGACCCGCACCACCGGCCAGAGACCAGCCCACGTAGCCCACCCGCTTCCAAACCGCCATGCCACTTGAGCCCAGGGGACCCACGGGAGAGCAGCGGCGAGCGGCAAACCCCAAGCTTCCCCCGGACCTCGGGCCTCCGACCGCAGCTCGTCAGCACCACCGTGCTGACATGTCAGCACGGAAAATCGGGACAAAAAGACCCCCCTGACCGCGTTCCCGCAGGTCAGAGGGGTCTCGCGACGTGGAGCCTAGGAGAGTCGAACTCCTGACATCCGCCATGCAAAGACGGCGCTCTACCAACTGAGCTAAGGCCCCGTCGCGGATCAGGATACCTGTTCCGCGATAGCTTTCCCGACCGGGTATCGCTCGTGCGTACCGCTCTCCGTAGGATGCCACGCAAGATTCGCGGCAGCGAAGCGAAGGGGAGAGCGAGATGGACGCAGCACAGCAGGATGCCACCGCCCGTGCACGGGATCTGCAACGCAGTTGGTACGGGGAACCGCTGGGAGCTCTCTTTCGCCGCCTCATTGACGACCTCGGCCTCAATCAGGCCCGGCTCGCCTCTGTATTGGGGCTTTCCGCCCCCATGCTGTCGCAGCTGATGAGCGGGCAGCGCGCCAAGATCGGCAACCCGGCGGTGGTGCAGCGGGTGCAGGCGCTCCAGGAGCTCTCCAGCCAGGTGGCGGACGGCCGGATCAGCGCGGGTGAGGCCGCCGAGCGCATGGAAGAGGTCAAGAAGTCGGCGGGCGGCTCCGTCCTGAACAACACCTCCCAGACCACGGCCAGCAGCGGCGCTCCCACGGTGCGGCGCGTGGTCCGGGAGATCCAGTCCCTGCTGCGTTCCGTGTCAGCTGCCGGAGACATCATCGATGCCGCCGACACCCTCACCCCGACCCACCCCGAACTGGCAGAGTTTCTTCGCGTGTACGGCGCGGGGCGCACCGCCGACGCGGTCGCCCACTACGAGTCACACCAGGGCTGACCGGCCGCCCCGGCCGATCAGCCGAACCGAGTCGATGGGCGAGTGGACGGTCAGGCGCGATGGGAGAGATCTTCGCTGGTCGGTACGAACTGGTCGATCCGATCGGCCGTGGCGGGGTAGGCGCCGTTTGGCGCGCCTGGGACCACCGCAGACGGCGCTACGTAGCTGCCAAGGTGCTCCAACAGAGCGACGCCCACACGTTGTTGAGGTTCGTCCGCGAACAGGCACTGCGGATCGACCATCCGCATGTGCTCGCCCCGGCGAGCTGGGCGGCCGACGACGACAAGGTCCTGTTCACCATGGACTTGGTGCGCGGCGGCTCGCTCGCGCATCTCATCGGGGACTACGGCCCGCTGCCGCCCGCCTTCGTGTGCACGCTGCTCGACCAGTTGCTCGCGGGCCTGGCCGCCGTCCACGCGGAAGATGTCGTGCACCGCGATATCAAGCCCGCCAATGTCCTGCTTGAGGCGACCGGCACCGGCCGCCCGCATTTGCGGCTCTCGGATTTCGGCATCGCCATGACGAAGGGCGAACCGCGGCTCACCGATACCAACTTCGTTGTGGGAACACCCGGTTATTTCGCACCCGAGCAGATGCTCGGTTCGGAGCCCGACTTCCCGGCGGATCTTTTCGCCGTCGGACTGGTCGCGCTGTATCTGCTCAGCGGTCGCAAACCGGACGCGGAAGCCCTCGTCAAGCTGTTTACGGAACACGGTGTGCCAAATGCCCCCGAGGGTGTTCCGGAACCGCTGTGGCAGGTGGTCGCGAATCTTCTCCAGCCCGATCCGCAAGCCCGGTTCCGTACGGCGACGGGAGCCCGCAAGGCGCTGCTGGCCGCCGCCGAGCTGCTTCCCGAGCCCGATGTCGACGACGAGGTGGTCGAGGTCTTCGACCACCTCGGCCCGCTCCCCGCGGGCTTCGGCGCCAAGGGCCCCGCGGGCCCACGCCGCCCCGCGCGCCCGCCCCACTCCACAGAACCCTTCGCGACACCGGACGCGTACGTCCCCTCAGGCCCTTACGCCTCGTCCGACGTGCACGCCCCGCCAGACACCTCTGCCCCGCCGGACGCATACGCATCGTCGGACGCGTACGCCGCCTCCGGCACGGCGGAGCAGACGGACGCCCCGGGCAGCTACCCGACCGGCTCGCACCCGGCTCGCCCGGGAGGCAATCCGTACGCGACCGGCTCGTATCCGGCGGATTCCTACGCGACGGGCCCCTATACCGCCGGTCCGTACCCGGCAGGCCCGTACCCGTCGGGTCCCTACCCGACCGGTCCCTACGCGACGGGCTCGCAGCCCACGGACCCGCACACCTCGACCAGCTCCTGGTACGGGCTGCCGCAGGGCTCCTGGCAGGAGACACCCACCCCGGCTCCCGGTGCGGATACGAGTACGGGCGGGCATACGGGTGCGGATGCGGGTACGGGCGGGCATACGGGTGCGAGTGCGGGTGCGAGCTCATCGCAAGGCCCTATCGCCTCCGCCTCCACAGCCTCTTCGGGCCTGTCATCTCCTTCGGCACCCTCAGCCCCGTCGGCCACTCCGGAGGAGCCCGACTCGCCAGAACCGGCTACCGGAACCGGCGACGAGCCCGCCATGTCCCGGACCGACAGCTTCCCGCTCGCCCCGCCCCAGCAGCAACAGCAACAGCAACAGCAACAGCAACCATCAGCACTCCAGCCGTCCGCCGAGCCGACGCCGCCTACCGCGTCCCTGCCCGGCCAGCCGGCACCCGGGTCCGGGCCATCAGAGGCGACGGCAGCGCGTACGGACAGCGGCACAGCAGGTGACACGGGAGGCGGCGCACTCTCCACACCCGCGCCCCCGGCTCCCGCCGGCGCGGCGCGCCAACCGGCCGCGCGGCAGGGCCAGTACAGCTACCAGAACGCGCCACACACCCCCCACCCGGGCAGCCCCAGCGGCCTGGGCGGCACCGGCAACCCGTACGACGCCTACTACCCCCAGACGTCGCACACGCCGCAGACGCCGCACACTCCCCACACCCGCCCCTACACGCTGCCGCAGCCCTTCCTCCAGCCACCGCCTCCGTACGTACCGGAGCCGCGGAAGCCACAGAGCTCACAGAGTTCGCAGAGTCCGCAGAGTCCGCAGGCCATGCCGTACGGTCCGGGCGCGCCCGTGGCGCACTCGACAGCCGCCGTTCAGGTGGCTCAGGCCGCCACAGGCTCCTCGGTGGTCACAGGAGCCGCAGAAGCGTCAGGAGCGGCAGCTCGGCAGACGGCGTACGGGCGCCCGGGCCCTTCCCGCCGTGTCACGTTCGCGATCCTCGTGGCAGCGGCGCTCTGCTTCGCCGTCGGCACCTGGGCTCTGCTCGCGAGCTGACCTCGCGGGGAGCCGCTAGCCCCGTAGTCCGGTGTCCGGCCCCGCGTTGGCCCGGCGGCGGGCGATGAGCTTCCACGCGCCCAGTCCGGCCAGCAGCGCCGCGCCAAGGCCGAAACCGGTGTACGCGACGGCACGCAGGGTGTCGCTCTCCCCGACGTCCGAGGTGCTCTGTCCGCGCGCCGCCGCCCGCTGGTCGTCCGCGTCGACGCCGAAGCCCGCCTCGGCCGCGTCCCCGTCGTACCGGGGTCCCTCGCGTGGCTCGCCCTTGACGTGGACGCGCACCGTCACCGGGACACCGTCCTTGAAGTAACGCTCGGTCTCCGGGCTGAGGGTGACGGCCAGGTAGTACCAGCCCGCGACGCTCATGCCGCGGACCGCCATGGACGGGCCTTCGTTCCGGTTGTCGTAGGCGATGGGCGCGCTGCCCAGCTTGGAGGCCGTGCGTTCGCCGTCGTAAGCGATGAAGTTGTTGGTCGCGACTTCCGCGCGTCCGGGGTTGTAGACGCTCACGCCGAGGGCGTTGCGCAGGTAGCCGCTACTGCCCGTCGGCTTGCCCGTCGACCGCTTGGGAGTGGGGACTTCGACGCTGGTGAGGAGCTGCTGCCCCCAGTCCACGGGCACCTTGAAGAAGGTGGTCTCGCCGGGCCGTACGGTGTCCTTCCAGACGCCGGGGGACAGCGGCTTGGCGTCGTTGAATCCGGTGCCGCCCGCCCGGGGTCGGGCCGCCCCAGAAGGCGGGATGGGCGCTCCCGTGCTCCAACTCCCCTCCGGGAGCTGCCGGGTCGAGCCGCCCTTGGCCGCCGGCTCCCGCATGAAGCGGAGTTCGGTCGTCCAGCGCTCCGCGCGGGCCGTCGCCGTGTTCGGCCGCTCCACCTTGACCAGGTGGCGGCCCGTCTCCCCGCAGCGCGCCGCCGTGGCGGACGTCGGCTGCCAAGTGACGGCGGCGCCGAACGGGTACGCGGTGTCGTCCGCGTGGGACTCGGCTGTGGACGCGTCGCACAGCCCGCCGTCCTCCCGGGTCAGCGTCACCTTGATCTTGTCTTTGTACTCCTCGATCCCTGAGCCGGGGGGAGGTATCGCGACCGCTGAGACGTAGGCGGTCGAGGTCGCGTCGAGGTCGACCGCGTAGTAGCGCGTCTCGCCCGCGCCGATGCTGTCCACGCGGGGGCCACTGGGCGGGAGCTGCGCGGCCCTGTCGCCCGTCGCGCCTCCGGTGATCCGGGCGCCCACGGTGCGGTACGTACGTTTCTCGGCCTGCCGCGCCTGGGCCGCGCCCGGGTATCCGGCGTCTTCGGCGTCACCGGCGCCACCGGCGTCTTCGGCCAGAAGGCTCGCGGCGTGGAGCCTGGGGGCCGAGGACTGATGGGGTGGACTCCCCACGGGGTGCGGGCCGGTGGTGGCCGCCCGCGCCGTCGCCGCCTGCCCGGGTATCGCGCCGCTCACCGCACAGAGAGCCGCCACCGCGGCGAGGCCCGTCCTGACCTTGCTGCGGTCGTTCATCGGGCGCCGCCCCTCGTCGTCACAGATCCCCGGCCTCATTTTTGCTCACGCACGCTATGCGTTTGCTGGAGCGAACTCAAGAGGCGAAAGCGCTATGGTCCGGCGTGCCTCTCCCAGCAGGACTTTCCTCCGCGCAATCGCGACCCCAGCCGTCGCTTCCGCTACCAGCCGCGGCCAGCCAGCCGCCGAGCCGTCCAGCCGTCCAGCCGTCCAGCCGTCCAGCCGTCCAGCCGCCGAACGACCGGCTACCGGCCCGCCGCGCAGCCGTCGTGCGGCCCCGGCCCGGCACCCAGGCACCGGCCGCTGGGCACCGGCCGCCAGGGCCGTCTGTCACCCGGATGGCCCAAAAACTACGGGGCTCCGACCGCCTGAGCGGTCGAAGCCCCGTGGAGGACTGTGGGACTCACACACCCGAACCTGCGGGCACGGAGTCGGTCGCCTCCGTCCACAGATCCTGCTCGGCGCGATCCGCCTGGATCTGGCGGTACACGAGGAGCCCGCCGATAGCGGCCAGTGCGACCAGGAGAAGCTTCTTCACCGCGCGACCTCGTCTTTCCTTGACGTAGGGGACCTTCTGGCGCCCGATGATACACACCAACCGATACCGATCAGTGACCTAGCCCCCGCCTCAACTCACTGGGCGGACAAATGAATCGGCCCGGATGGAGTCATCTCCATCCGGGCCGGATCGCATCGGTGGGGCTAACAGGACTTGAACCTGTGGCCTCTTCCTTATCAGGGAGCGCTCGTTCCTTTACATTCGCGCTGGTCGACGTATTGCGCTGTCAAACGGCATATACGCCCATCTACATCTACAGGCATACGTAGAACCCTACCCCGCTTACTCCGAGTCCGGATTTTTTCCGGACTCCAGCCGGACTCACGCCACCAGCTTCAAGCGCCGCCGCCCCGGCTTCCCGTCCTCAAGCGCGGCAAGCACCTGGCCCGGATAGTCCGCAGCCGCGTGCGTGTACAGCCACGTCACCTCACCCGCTCTCTCATGCCCAAGGATCTCCTGGGCGATCACCTCGGGCACTCCGCGGTCATGGAGCCGCGAGGCGAAGGTATGCCGAATGTCGTGGAAGTCCGGCCACCACTTGATCCGCTTCTCGACTACCTTCTTGGTGCGCCCAGTCTCCTTGTTCGTCTTATGGGTAGCGACTCGCTTCACGGTCTTCCGGGCGACCCCTGCGGCCTCGATGGCAGCGACCCACAGACGCCGGAAGGCGCTGCGCCGAAGCGGCGCCCGGTAGGGCTTGCCTGTGGTCCGGCTCTTGCGGTTCCGGCCGTGGAACACCAGCTCCTCCGTACACAGACCCTCCTCGGGGTCTGAGTGCTTGGTGCTGGGCTGCTCCTCCGCCAAGAGGTCGCGCAGCACACGCCACGCCAGCCCGGTGAGCGGCACAGTGCGCAGGCCCGCGTCTGACTTTGGGTAGACCTTCCGCCGGATCTTGCCGCGCACCTCGGTCAGGACTTCGCGCACCTGGATGCGCCGGTTCTTCAGATCGACCCAGCATGCCCGCAGGCCCGCCAGCTCTCCCCAGCGGAGCCCCGTCTCCTGCGCGACGATCTGCAGGGCGTGCATGTACTTCGGCAGACAGGCCCGCACGCGCCAGAGCATGGCGTAGGTCGGTGGCCGGCGGTCTTCTGGGTGCTTCTTCTTGATCGTCGGCAGCTTGACCCCGTCGGCTGGGTTGAACGTCAGCCGCTTGTCGAGCCTGGCCGCGTTGAGCATGCGGTCAAGGATCTGGAAGACCTTGGTGACCGAGGCCGCGGCGAGCGGTCCGCCCTTCTCGTCGTGCAGACCGTTGACCCAGGTCTGAATCTCCAGCCACCCGAGCTCGTACAGCCGCCAGCTGCCGAAGGTCGGTCTGATGTGGTTGTTCCACAGGCCCCAGTCGCGCACCAGAGTGGCCGACCATTCGTCGGGGCACGGGTGGTCGGGATCATCGCCGGTCTGCGTCGGCCACCACAGTTCGTGCCAGGCGCAGAGAGTGACGTCAGACCGTCGCGGGTCGAGCCATGTCCGGTCGCGCAGTTGAGTCCGCGTTCGCTCGAGGAAAGCCAAAGCTTCGGTGTCTGTCGGCCAGTTCTTCGACCGTTCATCGCCCCCGGGGACTGGGTAGCGGGCCTGCCACGACCCGCTGCATTCTGTCTGTGGCTCGCGATTGCCTGGGTATTTTTCCAGGCAAAGTTTGCATCCGCATGCTTTGGACCGAATTTGGCGAGGGTTGTTTGTCGACTTACGCCCCACGAAATACCTGCCTGTGAGTGAGAATGGCGGCGCTGCGAGGCAGGGAGTACGCGGCGAACAGGTCGTGCGGGAGACGAAGCGGTTCACCGCAGTAGCAGAGAGCCCCGAGCGTGGGAGCCGCCCCCAGGTCGCTGAGGATGAGCCGCACTTCGTTCAGTACGTCGGCAGGGTCGACGCCCTGACGGTAAAGGATTTGCACATCGTCTGGGCGCCAGACAGCGGTTTCGACAAGTTCGTCGACCGCGACGATTTCAACGCACACAGATGCCCCCCTTGGACATGCGCGACTAAAGCGAATTGCCGCTACGGGAGGACAGCGGTAGCGGTGAGGCTACCTCTGCGTGGAGAAGTTGTGGAAGACTCTGTTGACTTTAGTTTTACCTTCATCCAAGCCGAAGGAAATGCCGATAGGACAGGCAACCCTAAGCATTACTGCGGAACGCGGGAGGCCCGCGTCATTGTCTCGACGAATTGCAGAGTGGCACGCTGGCCGTCCACGGGCAGACTGCGATACAGCCGCAGCAGCCTGGCTTCCCGCTCCTGGTCGACCGGCCCGGGTATGGCACGTCCGCTGGCTTCGAACACCTCCCTCACGGTGACCTTTGCGCCGAGACGCTTCAGGCCGTTCGCGACGGCCCGGAGCTTTTCAGGGTCGATCCCACCGCCGCCGCCGCGCCGCCCCTTCACCCAAGCGTTGAGCGTGGGGTACCGGACACCGGCCGCAGCCGCCAGGTCTTTCTGCGTCGCGCCGATCTCAGTGAGGGCGCGTTTGATCAGCGCTGATAGGTCCTCGGAATCCCGAGAGGGCTCGGCGGGAGCCTCGGCGGGTTGGTCAGGCTCGCCCGAGTACTGGGTGGTCACGCCTCACAGCATCTGGCATGCCATCTACATACGCAAGTAGATCGGGCCGCTGTGACGCGTACTAGACGGCACACGGAGGCGTCTACAGCCACCCCCGCGTACCCCCCTCAAGCGTCCAAGGAACCCTGTGCGGCACGCTTGACCGAATCTACATCTACATGCACACTGTAGATAGTGAAGGTCGGCACGACCAGCACAGCGTGAAATCAGCCAAAGGTCAGAGGAATTCCCATGCGACGACTGCGCAAAGGAGCCCCCGTCCGAGAGGCCATGAAGGCCGCTGGCCTCAGCGTGGCCGCCCTCGCCGCTGAGACCCGACGCGTAGACCCCGCCGGGCGCGGACTCTCGCCAGCGATGATCGGATTCATCTCCGGGGCGGGAGAGAGCGCCCGCGAGGAGTGCAGCGAGCACGCCGCCACCCTGGTTGCGGCCGCACTGGCCGCCCCACGGTCGGAGCTCTTCGAGGACACCGACGAAGGCGATTCCATGCCTTCAGAATCTACATCTACATGCATAGAGCACACCAAGGCCGAGAGTGAGGTTGCGGACCCGCTCATGACCCAGAAAGAGCTCTGCCGCTACCTGCGGAAGTCCTCGAGCTGGATCGACAAGCAGATCCAGCACGACGAGGAGTTCCCCGTCGAATACGCCGGGCGAAACCGCCGATTCAACCGCGATGCAGTGCTGCAGCACCTGCGCGAGCTGCGTAGGCAGCGGACACAGCAACCCGCCTAACACGACGCGGGGCCGCCCCAACGCCAAGTCCGGGCGGCCCCACCGAACCAACCCCAACAACCAGTTAAGGAGGGCGGTCCGTGATCTCACAGACTAGCCCCAAGATCAGGCTCCCCGAAGAGATGCGTGCGGAGCAGCATCTGGTCGACCTCGCCCGCCAGGGCGACCGCGACGCATTCGGTGTCCTCTACGACGAGCATCAGCCGACCGTGTTCCGGTTCATCGTCGCCCGTGTCCGTAACCATGCACTCGCCGAAGACCTGACGAGTGAGACCTTCCTGCGGGCCCTGCGCCGGATCGACACGTTCACCTGGCAGGGCAGGAGCATCGGCGCCTGGTTCCAGACCATCGCCCGGAACCTCATCACGGACCACTACAAGTCCGCCCGGGTCCGTGCGGAGATCACTACCGGGGTTCTGCTTCCCACGGACCTTCTCGAGAACAGCGCCGAGGACACCGTGCTCGCCGCGATCGGCAACGCACGCGTCCGCGCCGCCTTGGCGTCGCTCTCCGCCGACCACAAGACCGTGCTCGTGCTCCAGATGTGGGGCGGCCTGACCAACCCGCAGATCGCCCACCGCATGGGGCGGCAGACAACAGGCGCAGTCAAGCAGCTCCGCTTCCGCGCCCTGGCCGTGCTCCGCTCGCAGATGGGAGCGACGGCATGACCACGAACCCGAAGATCCCGCACACCAACTCGCCTGCTGAGGCCCAGACGTCACCACCGCAGACGGTGCCGCAAGGCGGGAGGGTACTACGCCGCGCGACCGCGCCCGTCGAGCCGGACGACACAGCCATGGACTGGGACGCCCGTTGCGCGCAGGCCCGGTCAGTCCGTACCAAAGTGACCGCCGCCGTAGGGGCACGGCCCGGTGTCCTGGCAACCCAGGCCAACCTCGATCAACTGATCGTCGCGATCAAAGCCAACGAGCTCGCGGACTGGCACTGGTGGCTTCGCATGATCGGTACGCCGACGCCCCAGGACACACGGCAGATGGGCTTCGCGCAGGTGGCGTACGGCTCGATCGACGGAGTCCGGACCCGCCTGGTGGCGCATGAGGTACCCCGCCTGCTCGCCGCCGCCTTCGAGGCCGCCACGACGCCCTACTTCCTGTGGGGGCACGTCTACGACCTGGCGCTGCCGCTCCGCGATAAGAGCGGCACCACGTGGATGTACTCCGGCGAAGTGGCCGGACGGCAGCCGCTGATGGTGGTGGTGGGCCGTACGGAGCGCTGCACTCTGGAGTCCGTGGTCGTCCACTGCGGCGTGCTGCAAGCCGTTGCGTTGCCTCGCGAGCCGAGCGGCGCCGAGGGCGGTGGCGTCTGATGGCTGGCCCCAGGATCACCTCACAGCAGTGGAACCGCGGGATGACGGGGACCCCCGCCGCGCCGGTTCAGCGTCCCAGCCGCTGCATCACGGATGGGTGCGGTGAGCTCGCCACCGGCAAGAAGCCGCGCGGCGCGCACCGTGTACAGGTCCGCGACTCGTCAGAGCCCGCCCGGGACTACTGCTCGAAGTTCTGTGCCCTCTACGGCACGGCCCTGGCCGAGCTCCGCTCCCCGGCAGGGGGTGGCCAGCGTGACTGACGAGACCTATCCGGGCGAGCTGGCGGCACTGCGCCGCGCGCTTGAACGCCTTCGTGGGATCGCTGCGCACGGCACGCTTGACGACGTCCGCCGCGTACTCGATCAGCACGCCACCGAGCAGCCCACCGGGAACAGCACCGACCCCGCGTACATGGTCCAGTTGCGGCGCGCGATCGAGCTCAACGGGCGCATCGACTGGACGACCACGAAGGCGTTGAAGCGGACTTGCGGGTCCGACGTACCCCGCATCCGCAGCGAGGTCCGGGAGGCTCTCGAGCAGCTGGCCGAGCAGCGCTTTGTGATCCGGCACGAGGACGCCGGTCGCCGCTGGTACCGCCTGAACAAGACGTTGGTCGGCTGCTCGCACTGCATCCACGGTGAGCTCGAGCGATGGGCCGTCCGGCGCGGCTGGGTGAAGGACTCCACCGGCGCGTGGCTGTGCCCCGAGCACCGGGGCGCGCTCGCGCCCAGCGGGGCATCCGAGACAGATGAGTCGGCGGCCGCACGCGTTGCCGCGCTCATCGAGCACCAACCGGATCTGCGGTCGGTCCAGATCGAGGGCCCGGACCGGCTGAGCGTGGTGGTCGCTCCGCAGAGCCTCGACTGCTGGCGCTGGTGGCTCGCGCGATTCAAAGTGCCCGTCCACACGATCACGCAGCGCGGTGAGGCGGTGACCGCCAAGGGCTCGTACGGCAGCGTCGAAGTGCTGATCTGCGGTCAGGGCGCCAGCGCTTTTCAGGCAGATGCCCAGGCGGTGACCGAACGCCGCGAGCGCCCCGCTCTCGACATCCCCAGTCCGCGCAACGCAAGCACCCCCAAGGACGACCGATGAACACATTCATCTTCGAGGACGCCACCCGCGAGCAGGCCAAGGCCCGCGTCGGGCTCCAGGGACCGGCCGGGTCCGGCAAGACCAAGACCGCACTCCGCCTCGCCGAGGGACTGGCGAACGGTGGCCTGATCGGCGTCGCCGACACCGAGCGCGGCTCCGCGCTCAAGTACGCCCCGGTGCCCAGCCGACCCGACCTCGGCGGCCACGCCTTCAAGCACCTGCCCATGAACACCCACGACCCACGCCACCTCATCCAGGTCGTCGCCGCCGCCGAGGCCGCCGATATCGCCGTCCTCATCGTCGACAGCTGGAGCCACTTCTGGAACGGCAAGGGCGGTCTCCTCGAGATCGTCGACGAGGCCGGATCTGCGAAGGGCTCCGGCGGGACCTTCGGCGGCTGGAAGACCGGCAACCCCATCGAGCAGCAGATGCTCGACGCCCTCCTGAACTTCCGCGGCCACCTCATCGTCACGATGCGCACCAAGGGCGACTACGTGATCGAGGGCAAGAAGGTCACGAAGGTGGGCGTCAAGGCCGTCCAGCGGGAGGGCGCCGAGTACGAGCTGGACGTGGTGATGGACATGGTCGAGGGAACGGCCACCGTCACGAAGACGCGGTACCAGCCCCTGGAGGGGCTGGTCATCCACCACCCTGGCCCGGATGTGGCCGAGCTGATCCTGGAGCAGCTGGGTCAGGGGATCGATCCGGTGGCCGCGCTGGTCGATCAACTGGCAACGCCCGTCGAGTCACTGACTCTCGACGTGATCGGCCGTGTGCAGGGTGATGCGGCACGGCGGCGGCTGCTCGAGGTGGGACTGATGCACCCGGAAACCGGGGAGCCGACCACTCTGGGTGCCTACCTGCACCAGCGCCTGGGCGATGTTGTCGACCGGCTGCTGAGCGACACGGAGCTGACCTATCAGGGCGCGCGTGACCTGCATGCCAGGGGCATGGCAGAGCGGTGGCTGGACATCCCGCACGTGTCCACGGTGACCGGTGAGGTCACCACTCTTGGCGCGCTGATCGCGGAGCGCGGCGCTGCACTCAATCCGGGACGTCGGGCCCCCAACGGCGACGCGCCGCCCCCGCAGAAGGCCAGCGGGCAGCCCGCTCCGGCGTCGGCCTCGGAAGGGGCCAGCGCACCACAGATGCGGAAGATCTTCGCTTGCCTCCGGGACCTGGAATTTCCCGACCAGGACCGCGAGGAGCGGCTGCGGGCCGTCAGCATCATCCTCCGCCGCGATGTCCCGACCATGAACGATCTCAGCTTCGGCGAAGCCGGTGAAGTGATCGAACTTCTTGACGAGTACGCGAAGAGCGCCACGGGCCAAGACGACTTCCGGGCCTGGCTGGACGCCAAGGACACGGCACCGGCCGCCTCTTGATCCACCACTGACTGCGGGGCCCGGGCGGAACTCCCCCATGCCGCCCGGTCCCCGCACCCCACCGCGAGAGGAGGACCCCAGTGGTGGACCCAACACCCGAGCAGACCGAGGCCATCGCAACCTACGGCGACGGGCTCGACATGGTCATCCAGGCCGGAGCCGGATGCGGCAAGTCGGCCACCCTCAAGATGATCGCCCAGGCTGACTCGCGCCGCCGGATGACGTACGTCGCCTACAACAAGGCCATCGCCGCTGATGCGGCACGCAGCTTCCCGCCCAGCGTCGTCTGCAAGACCGGCCACAGCCTGGCCTTCGACCCGCGCCACCTGCCGCGCCTCAACCGGCCCCGGCAGACCGCGCACGACGCCGCCCAGGCCCTCAACATCAAGAAGATCGTCGGCATCGTCGGCGCCACTCCGGCGATCCCCACAGACATCGGGCCGCCGAAGGCCATGACCAACCGCATCATCATGCGCGTCGCGCTCGACACCGTGACTCGCTGGTGCCACTCCGCTGACCCCGAGATTCGCGCCAAGCATGTCCCGCAGTACGACGGGCTCACGGAGAAGGAGCCGCGCAACGCACTGCTCGCCTTGGTGCTCCCCGCCGCCCTGGCTGCCTGGGCCGACCTCACCGGCGAGGCCGGCGTCCTGAAGATGGCGCACGATCACTACCTCAAGATGTGGGCCCTCACCGAGCCGACGATCCCCAGCGACGTCGTGCTGCTCGACGAGGCCCAGGACACAAACGATGTCCTGTCGGCCGTGTTGCTCGCCCAGGAGCACGCGCAGCGCATCGCGGTCGGCGACAGCTCGCAGGCCATCTACGGCTGGCGCGGTGCGAACGACGCCCTGAAGAAGTTCACGACCGCGCTCGCCGCGCCGGAGCTCACACTGTCGCAGAGCTTCCGGTTCGGCCCGGCTATCGCCGACCGGGCCAATCTGTGGCTCGGCAAGATCAGTGCGCCGCTGCGGCTCACGGGCTTCGACCAGTGCAGTTCCACCGTCGGCCCGGTCGCCGACCCAGACGCAGTCCTGTGCCGCACCAACGCCGGAGCCATGGGCACCGTCATGGCCGCGCTCGAGGCAGGGCGGAAGGTCGCCCTGGTCGGAGGAGGCGGCGATATCCAGCGCCTCGCCTGGGCCGCCGACGCACTCCAGGCCGGACGCCCGACCGACCACCCCGAGCTGATGGCGTTCAGCAGCTGGCAGGCAGTTCGCGACTACGCGGAGGAAGAGGACCAGTCGCTGAGCGTCCTGGTGAAGTTGGTCGATGACCACGGCACTGCCGGTATCCAGCAGGCCGTGAGTCGCCTGGCGACTGAGGACAACGCCGACTTGATCGTGTCGACTGCTCACCGGTCCAAGGGGCGTGAGTGGCCGACGGTGCGCATTCACGGAGATTTCAAGGCGCCCCGGCCGGACCCGAAGACGGGCTTGACCATCCTCCGCCGCGAGGAGGGCCGGTTGGCGTACGTAGCCGTGACGCGGGCCCGCCAGCGCCTCGACGACACCGCCCTGTCTTGGGCCGATGACGTCACGGCGGTGAGCGACTGATGAGCACAGATGCGTTGCTCCAGACCACGCCCAGGAGGTTCCTGATGCACCACTGGTCTGAGCTCGCCGCATGCGCAGGCATGGACACCGAGATCTTTTTCTCGAAGGCCGACGGCCTCCAGCGCGACGCCAAGGCCACGTGCCTCAGATGCCCCGTTCAGATCGAGTGTCTGGAAGAGGCGATGGCGACCGAGGGACGTAGCGGCAGAGAGTCCCGGTTCGGCATCCGAGGCGGTCTTACGCCCAGCGAGCGGCACCGCAAGTACACGCGTGTTCGGGACACACAAGCCGCCACGGCGCGGGAGCTGGATCGATGACGACGCCGCCACCCGAGTGCGGGCACTGGAGCGGCGCGGACCAGCAGCTTTGTTGCTCCGTCGAGGCCGTACGCCGGTACGTCACAGGGTGGCGGTGCCCTCTGCACACCCCGGCCGCAACCGGCCATCGGCCTGAGCCACCGCCGGGCCCGGGTTGGCCGTCCACCGCCTGGTCGACGCCCTCTCCCCAGGGCGCGTCCGCGCTGGTCGATGACCGCGCGGTCACCTCCGGCAAGCGCCGGTCGTCTGCTCACACCTACCGCGCCGCCCAGGCCGCGGTAGCCACTTTCCGGAAGACCAGCACCTGACTCGAGAGGACAGCCAGATGGCCATCACCCCGACCGAGATCGCTTTGCGCTTCGAACCGCCCAAGACGGACCTGGAGCGCGTGGAGATGAAGGCCCGTATATGCGCCGTCGCCGGTGAACTGGCGTCGCTTATTCACCAGTTGGTGCCCGGCTCCCGAGAGCAGTCTGAAGCGATCACGGCCGTCGAGCACGCGGTGCAGTGGTCTCACAGCGGGCTTGACCGGCGGTATGTGCCCCAGCGCGGGCGCGGGAGCGCCGACCGGCTCTGAGCGGCCCCTGGGGCGGGACGGGCATACCTCCCGCCCCAGGGCGCACCACACCGATTCAACCCTGACCGGAACGAGGCCACGTGGGCATGCGCCTGTTCGTCGAGGTGCTGGACTACGCACCGGAGACGCTGACTCACCGCGAGAAGCTGGTGCTCGCGGTGCTGGCGGATGATGCCCGGGACTCGACTCGGGTCACGTGGAGCAGCGTTGAGTCGGCGAAGATCTTGCGGCGCGGGAAGGTCAGTCGTGCCCAGGTCTACGAGGTGATCAAGGCTCTGGTGCGCAAGGGGTGTCTGTCTAAGGTGGCCGCCGGGCAGAGGAACAGCTCGGCCAAGTACAAGATTGCCGAGCTTCAGTGTCCGCAACTTCCGGACACTGACGACGACTCCCAGCGTCCTGAATTCCCGGACACTGACCACGGTTCTCAGTGTCCGGGAACTGCGGACACTGACACCGATCAGTGTCCGGGAATTCCTGACACTGACGCCAATTCTCAGTGTCAGGAAAACCCGGACACTGAGGAGTCTCAGTGTCCGGAAACACCGGACGTCAGTGTCCGGGAATCCCGGACACCTACTCTCTCCCTCTCTCAACAAGACCTCTCTCGTGACACCTCCGACGCCACACCGGACCCGCCCGTCACCGCACAGACGATCGTCGGCGAATGGCTCGACCGCGTCACCAAGCGCCCACCCGAGTCCGTCATCGGCCAAATCGCCAAACAGGTACGCGTCCTCATCGGCGAAGGCATCGCCCCGGACGACATCCGCCGAGGCATCGCCCACTGGATGACCAAGGGCCTCCACCCCGCCACGCTCCCCAGCGTCGTGAACCAGGTCATGAACGCCACACCCGGCCGCACCCCCGGAGCCCCGGCCCAGTACGGCCAGCAGCCCGACGGCGCCGGTGACATCTTCGACCGCGCCATGGCACGCGCCACCGCCCGAACACAGCAACTGGAGGAGCAGTGACCCCCCAGGAAGCCATCATGATCGCCAAGTACGTCGCGGCACTGTGCCCGCAGCAGCGCTTCAACGAGTTCACCCCCGACGCCTGGGGCGACGTCCTCGCCCCCTACGACCCCGACGAAGCCCGCGCCGCCGCCATCACCGTGGCCGCCCGCCAACCGTTCATCTCCCCCGCCGAGCTGATCACCGAGATCCGCAACCGCCGGGCACAGCGCATCGCCGACGCCAACGTGGTCTACGACGGCAACCCGCACGAAACCGGCGCCGAATCCGCCCAATCCGTCCGCGCCCTCATCCGTGCTGTCGCCGACGGACACACCGGCCCCAGAGCGATCGGCCCCCGCCTCCGCGCCATCGAGGCCGCCGAACCCCCGCCCACCGGCAGCCGCGTCCGCGCCCTCCTCAACACCGTCGGCCAACACGTCCCCCGAGTCCGCAACGGCATCGTCAACGTGATGGCTGTCGCCTGCCGCCGCTGCTCAGCCGCCCCCGGCCGCAGCTGCACCACCAACGGCCGCCGCCGCTCCGACGTCCACCCCTCCCGACTCGAAGACGCCCGCCGCGCCGCCGCTGGCCTCCCCCCGATCGACCCCGACGAGGACCGCCGCGACATCGAGCGCCGCCTCCAAGCCTCCCGTCGCGCCACGAACTCAGAGGACTCCGTCTGATGCCCCAATCCCGTGTCCTGCGATTCGCCCAGATGGCAATCCGCTGTACCTGGTGTCACGCAGCCCCCGGCGAGTTGTGCACCAACGCCCGCGGCTCCCGGCACCGGCGCGCCGACACCCACAGCACCCGCCGCAACGCCTGGGTCATCCAGAACGCCACCTGCCCCGTCGCGACCTGCCAGGCCGCCCCCGGCACCCCCTGCAGGTCAGCCACCACCGGTCTGCAGCTCGCTACCGGGGTCCACAGCGAGCGCGACGCCGCCGCCCAGCGCGCGGCCGCCACCGCGAGCAGGGAGCCACCGACATGATCCGCGCTGGACTCGCCACCTGCCGGTCATGCGGCGAGCTCATCCGCTGGACCAAGACCGACGCCGGTAAGCGCTTGGCCGTCGACCCCGTGTCCGATCCCGGCGGCAACACAGCGATCTGGCGCGACGCGTCCGGTGACTGGCGCTCCCGTCGGCCCACCACCGAGCTGCCCCTGGCCGGTTGGGAGCGCCTGCACAAGCCGCACATCGCCACCTGCACCGCCGCAGTCCGCCAGGAGCAACTGACCCTTCCCGTCGGCGTCACCCGACTCGACGACCACCGCCGCCGTAAGCACGGCCACTGACCAGCAAGGAGCACCCGCCACATGGCCGGAGAAACCGTCATCACCGTGATCGGCAACCTCGTCGCAGACCCAGAACTCCGCTTCACCCAAGGCGGCGACGCCGTTGCCAACTTCCGCATCGCCAGCACACCCCGCACCTTCGACCGCCAGACCAACGAATGGAAGGACGGCGACAGCCTGTTCCTCACCTGCACGGCCTGGCGGCAGCTCGGCGAGAACGTGACCGAGTCCCTGCAGCGCGGCAACCGCGTCATCGTCCAAGGCCGCCTCAAGCAGGAGTCGTACGAGGACCGCGAAGGCGTCAAGCGCACGGTCTTCAAACTCGACGTCGATGAGATCGGCCCCTCACTGCGGAACGCCAGCACGGTGATCACGAAGAACAGCAGCCAGAACGGGACCGGCGGTGGCCAGGGCGGACGTACCCAGGGGCAGCGTCCCCAGCAGGCCCAGCAGCGCTCAGCAGCCGCACAGGACGACCCGTGGGCAACCGCCACCCCTGCTCGCCCCGGTGCCAGCCACCAAGGCGGCGGCTTCAGCGACGAACCCCCGTTCTAGCCATCCACCGCGCCCCAACCCCACGAACAGCCGGGCCCCGACGACTCCCGGGGCCCGGCACCCATCCCAAGGACGGACGCACCCCATGCAAGAACTGTCCACCTACCGCCAACTCGCCGAAGACACCCTGGACAAGGCCACCGCCGAGATCAACCGACTGAACCGCGGCGACCTCCCCACCGCCGTCGCCCAATGCCACGCCGCCACCGGCCAAGCCATGACCGGCCTTGCCCTCGTTCAAGCAGTACTGGCCCTCGACGCCACCCTCAACAAGCTGCTCGACAACCGATGACCGAGGCCCAGCCCCTCGCGGCCGCCGCCATCGAGTGGCCCGCCGACACCTGAACGTGACGACGGGGCGCCCCCATCCGGCAAAAGATCCGGGGCGCCCCACCAGGTGCGATCACCATAGCCCCAACATCCCCCGGAGCCCCCGATGATCGACCCCACGCACACCCACCTCCAGGCCGTGATCACCAACTGGTCCCACCTCCAGGACATGCTCGAGACGCCGACTACCGTCACCTGGCCGCCGCCCGCCAGCGTCACGGGCTACCTGCGCAAACTCGAAGAAACCGAGCTCGCCACCGCGCACGCGGACCGCCTCCAGCGCCTGGAGCCCGGCGCCCTCGACGCCCCCGGCAACCGCCCCCTCCCGATCAACGTAACCGCCCACGACACCATGCAGCTGGTCGAAAGCCTCCTCCTCGAGCTCGCCGACCAGACCGCCGAACGCATCCAACGGCCGGCCATCCAGGCCACCGTCCGCCAGGGCTGGCACGACGACATCCACCTCCAGGCCGTCATCCTCGCCGCCCGCGATGCCGCCAACCCCGCACGCTGGCGCTACACCGGCACCCGCTCAGCCCCCATGGCCGCCCTCTGGCTCCAACACCGCCTGACCGACCCCGGCCCCAACGAACCGTTCCGCCCCCTCAACAGCCAGCAGCAGAAACGCATCGCGGCCACAGCGCGCGAGTGCGCCGACCGCGTCACGACCACACTCGGCCTGGCCCGGCAAACCATCCGGACCGGAAAGACCTGCCCACCGCCGTGCGGGGGCCCACTCGACATCCTCGGCGGTGACGGCCAGCCGCCCTCTGCCGCTTGCCGCACCTGCGGCCGCACCTGGCAACACATCAGCGAATGCGCTGCGTGACCGCCCGCTGCCGCGCATGCAGGCGACCACTGCGCGCCCCCGACAGCATCGCCAGCGGCTACGGACCCACCTGCCGACGGATACGCCGAGCCCTGCTGTGGCCCACCCACCACCGCGGCCGCCAGGTGAGCACCGTGCCCGACATCGCCACCTACCAGACCCAGGAGACCTGATGCCCACTCGCACCCGCACCTTCACCGTTGCCGAGCTCGAAGAGATCGGTGTACCCCACGACCTTCCTGCAGCCGCCGAGGTCGCCGACGAGCAGGTGTCGACCGGCCGTTGGTTTGAGACCCGTCGCAGCCTCTTTCGCCACGACGGTCGCGTGTGGGCTGTGCAGTACCAGCAGGGCCTCACTGAGATGCAGGAGGCGGGCCCGTTCGAGCACTACCGCGAGGGGGTGCCCGCCACGGCGATGGAGGAGCGCGAGGTGACCGTCACCCGCTGGATGCCCGTCGAGGAGGAGACCGTCTGATGCCGTCCCGTATCCAACGCCGCCGCACCAAAGACTGGCGCGCCCCCGCCGGAGCCGTCTACGTCGGCCGCCCCACCCGCTGGGGCAACCCCTACCGCCTCGGCCAGACGCAGATCCGTGTCCCCGCTATCGACGGGTCCGAGTGGGAGCACGAAGGCCGCCTCGGCAAGGCGAGCGGCGCCCGGCACGCCTACGTCCACCCCGGTGGCACCGTGACCCACCACCTCGTGCAGGACGCGACGGCAGAGCAGGTCATCGACCTATACAGCCGCTGGCTCGACCGGCGCCCCGAGCTCGCCGACGCGGCCCGCCTGGAGCTCGCCGGCCGGGATCTCACCTGCTGGTGCCCCCTGCCGGTTCACCCCGGCGAGCCCGACCACTGCCACGCCGCCGTGCTCCTCACCCTCGCCAACCCGACCCAGGAGACCCGCTGATGTACGACGAGACCGAGGACCAGGCAGACGCGGACAGCGTCGTCTTCCAACTCATCGGCGAGATCGCTAGCCGCCTCCGCGACGCCACCGACGCGGACGAGTACCACGCGGTCGGGCTGATTCACGATCTCGCCACCGGGGTGACGACGGTCACCGAGGCCCGCGCCGAGCTGGACGAGCTGACTTTCCGCCACGTCTGACCGCCTGCTGACCGGCCATCACCGGCGGCCGGGCCCCAACCACTGGAGACCCGATGCCCCGTACACACGACCCACGCCGCGAGCCCACCATTTACCACCCTGAGCTGATGGTCACCTGCCGGCACTGCGGCAGCGTCGCCGGAGCCCCGTGCACCCGCGACCGAGGAACACGGCAGTGGCACGACGGTGTGCACCGTGCCCGCAAGACCGACTACCGCAACCGCCTCGCCCGCTGACCACCTGGCCGCCCCCAGCCCGAGAGCGGCCGGGCCCCAACCACCGGAGACCACCGATGACCGCCATGGATGAACTCGCCCGCACCCGCACCGAACTCCGCGACGCCATCACCAGGGGCAAGCCCGGCCGACACGCCGAGGACCGCGCCCACCACCTCGTGGACGAACACCAGGCCGCACTCAAAACGGTCCTCGCTCACCGGCTCGCCGAGGAGATCCGCGAAGCCGGTAGCCACCTCGGCCACAACACCAACCTGGCGTACCGCCGGGCCGCCGACCTCATCGACCCGGAGACCCGCCGTGACCACTAACCCCAGCGCGCTGCTGCGCGCCGCAGCCACCCGCCTCCGCGACCTGGCCACCGCCATCGCCCCATCGGCCGCGTCCTTGGAACCCACGATGACGGGCCGCTCGCACGCGAAATCCGTGCAGTCCTGGACGCGGCAGTCCAGCACGGAGACCCGGAGGCCGGCCGTGACCACTGACCCCGCGGGCCAGATCGCCACCCACCTCGACGCCCTCACCCGACACGTCGACCTCCTGACGACGCACGTCCGACGCGCCGCCGACGCCCTGACGACGCCCGCCGACAGCCTGACTCGCATCCGCGCCATGGCACCCGCCATCATCGAGCAAGAGCGACAGGCGGCCCACGCCGAGGAAGCCAAGGCGCGCAACAGAGACCTCCTCGAAGCTCACGACATGCGCCGCAAGGCCCTCGCCCACGCCATCAACATGACGCTCTGCCGCAACTGGGAGCAGCTCATCGAGGGCGCGACGCGACTCCACAAGACCACGTCTGAGCGGATGGCCGACGCCCAGACAGCCACCACCCGCGCAGAACAGGCCGAGGCGACCATCGAACGGATGAAGCGCACCAACCGCATGGTCAACGGCGGGGCGCGCCAAGCCCGGGAACGCGCCGAGCAGGCCGAAGCCGCCATCACCCGGGCGCACGCCGAGTGCGACGCCATCGATCGCGACCGCGAACGGCTCGACAGCGAGTCCTTCGGCGACGGATACGCCGACGCTGTCGCCCGCATCCGCGCCGCCCTCGACCAGCCGACCACCACGGAGGACTGAATGGCCTACGCTCGCCCCTTCCTCGTCCACCTGCCCGACGGCCGCACCTGGCAGGGCGCCGCCTTCGCCACCGGCTACGTCTGCGTCCACCACCCTCACGAGCCCAACGCATGGACCCTGGCGATCAGCGTGGACGGCTTCCTCACAGACCGACATTCCGACGACCCGGCACGCGACGCCCGCATCACCTGGGCCAACGAGCCGCCGCCCACCCCCTGAGCATGCGGAAGGGGCGCCCCGACATCTGGCCGGACAGGGGCGCCCACAGCTCATCGTCGTCCACGCATGGGCCAACTCTGCGCGGCCGCGTTGGTTCACTGGCGCGCTGCAACGCGCCCCCGCGCCGCCCTTGAAGCGCACCATCCGCGGCCGCAGGCTGGAAGCAGGAGGTGAAGCAATGGGCGGATACGGAGGGCAGGAGATCCCCCATGCCAACGGCTACGACGTCGGCGGCGAGGAGATCATCAGCGAGCCCGAGCCGGAGGAATCCGAGGAGGACGACGATGGGTAGCCGACGCTGGCGGCCGTCCTCGTTCGATCTGATCCGCCGCGACTTGCCTGAGCAGGTGTCGGAGTACCACGAGCTGATGTGCCCGAAGCACCCCGAGCAGCGCATGCAGCGCATCGCGCGCGCCCGGCTGTTCTGTCCACTCTGCGTCCGCGCGAGCAGCCGCCCCGAGTAGCACAGCACGAAGAAGCCCCCGACGGATCACCGTCGGGGGCTGGTCTCTGCCTACCCAGCAGCAGCGGGCGGGTCCTTCACCGGACGGTTCTTCGTCCCCCGCATGCCCTTCGCGATCTGCTGCGCTCGGGTGAAGTGGACACCCATGATGTCGCCGATCTCCTGCCAGGTCTTGCCCTGCTCGCGCAGGTTCAGGACACGCTGCTGCCGGAGTTCCCGCAGGCGCGCGTGATGGGCAGGCCACTCATCGAGGACTTGGGTTACGGCCTTCGCGCATGCCTCGTCGTCGCCGATCCGCTCCAACGCGTCGATGGCTTCCAAGAGCCGCTGCACCTCCTTGGATTGGTCTGCCACTCCTACTCCCTCCACAGCGTGAGGGCGCGGCACGACCTCATGTTAGACCCTAGGGTCTTGCGCCACTAGACCCCAGGGTCTAACGTGCTGAGGCAAGGAGACCACGCACCTCGGTTTCCAGCGCAGAACGGCCCCGGTCGGGCTCTCACACACCGGCCGGGGCCAGCCGTCCACCTGCATCACCAGGAGGAAAGCCATGTCGGATCGTACCGACCACACCCCGCCCCAGACCCCCACCGCACGCCACGTACTCGCCGTCGGCAGCATCCGCCGCCACAGCGGCCGAGCGATCACCGTGTTCG
This sequence comes from Streptomyces sp. A01, assembly GCF_059026195.1. Classification (NCBI taxonomy): domain Bacteria; kingdom Bacillati; phylum Actinomycetota; class Actinomycetes; order Kitasatosporales; family Streptomycetaceae; genus Streptomyces; species Streptomyces sp. A01. Next base: position 96,247 of record NZ_JBWLKN010000005.1, read on the forward strand.
TCACCAAGGACGGCATCACCGGCACCAGCCGACCGGCGGTGACCCGATGAGCGCCTCGACCCTGGCCCAGCAGCAACCCCAGCTCGACGCGCTCAGCGAGATCATCCGCGCCTTCGGCCACCTGCCCAGCGCCACCTTCGCCCTCAGCGACATCTTCCCGCAACGGCTTGAGATCAGCCTCCACGAGGACCTGAACGACTTCGAGACGTGGTGCCAGGTCCTAGGCGTCTCCCGCCCCGACGTCACCTACGCCGAGTCCTCCGGCCACATGCGTCTGCAAGCCGTGACGCGCTTCGCTGGCGCCGACATCCAGCTGACCGGCTTCGCCCCACCCCTGCCCACCCGCGAAGACGGGGGCGAGTCGTGAGCGACCACACCACGCCGCCCGCCGCCGACCGGCCGCGCACTGACCTCGACGACTACCACGACCACCAGGCGACGTGCGAGGACAAGGCCGCCGAGATCCGTGACGCCCGCGCGTACGCCCACGGCCACGGCAACGAGGCCGGTGGTGCCCAGTGAGCGAGCACTTCGCCGCCCCCGTCGCGGACCTGCTGCACGCCGTCCGCGAGGCCATCGACATTCCCTACCCCGCCACCGCCGCCGACGCCGAGGTGCGTGACCGGCTGCTCGCCGACCGGGCCATGCACGCCGTCATCGCCCTGGCCGGAGCCCTGGATGGCGATTGCCCCCTCGGCGTCGAGTGGACCACTCGCTACCTGCGCGAGTGCCTGGCCGAGCACCCGCCCACCGGCTACCGGCACGCGGGCGCTCCCTCGCCCCAGGGCAACAACGCTGGCGGTGGCGCGCAGTGAGCGCCGAGCCGGAGCCGCAGCACGAGCGGCCCACCAGCCACCAACAAGCCCGCACACCCCCGCCCCAGCATCCCGAGCTGCCCCACCGGCTCCCCGGCGCCCACCTCTAACCCCGCCGGACGGGCCCCTCACCCGGGCCCGTCCACATCCTCGGGAGCACCTTCCATGGACACCAGCACCCTCATGGGCTGGGCCACCACGCACCCCTACCCGTCCGCCATCGCTTCGGCCGCCGTCGTGCTGACGGCTGTCGGCGGCACCTGGGGCGTGATCCACGCGGTCCGCCGCGCGTCCCTGCCGCCCGTGTCCGTCGTCGTCGCTGCCATCGCGGCCGCCGCATGCACCGCGTACAGCGCGGACACCAGCTGGCGGTTCGCCGCACACCGCCTCGGCATGGCAGACACCGTCGAACGCGCGGCAATGTTCGCCGCGGCCGAACTCGCCCTCATGGCTTGCGCTCTCATGGCCCGCGCCAACATGCGCGCCACCGCAACCGAGACCCACGCCGGATCACCCGGCGTACCCGGGATGCTGGTCTGGGTCATCACCGGCGTGCAGATCATCCCCGCGTACAGCGAGTCCGGCATGGTCGGCGGCACCGTCCGGGCGATGATCGGCCCCGTTCTCGCCGCGCTGCTCTGGCATATGGCGATGGGTCTGGAGCTGCGGCTGATCCGGCCCGGCGCCCTGTCCTCCGGACTGCCCGCCCAGATCGCCCGCGAGCTCCGCGAGCGCCTGCTGTCCCGCCTCGGCCTCTCCGTCCGGGACCGTACCGCGGAGCAGATCTCACGTGACCGCGCGACCGACCGAGCCGTCCAGCTCGCCGCGCGCCTCGCACTCCAGGACCCCGACACACGGCGCGGCCGCCGCACCGCGCGCCGCCTCGCGGCCGCCGTCGCCCGCGCACATGTGGGCTCCGACCCGGCCCAACGGCACCGCCTCATGCAGCTCCTCGCCGCACGCCGCGCCGCACCCACACTCGCCACCGTGCGCCTGCCCTCCCCGTGGGAGCCCGAGCCCGGACCGGTACAGCCGCGCACCCCAGCCGCACTCGCACACCAAGCCCTCACCAAGATGGACCCTCTCGAGGCTGTACAGCAGGTGCACGCGGCGAACCCGGGCCTGCACCCGGCCGCACTCGCCAGCCTGCTGATGGCGCACGGGGTGGTCGTCTCCGAGCAGATGGTCCGCGTCGCGACCGGCGCTGGAAACCCGGCCCGCACCCGACCGCAGAGTGCAGCCGCACCCGCGAACCTGCTTGTCCTGGACGTACGCACCGAGCCCGAGGTGCACCCCGAGGTGCGCGCACCCGAGTACGTCGCCGCCGCAGGTCACGGCCGAGGCGCGGTCCACGCTCGCGTACCCGACGCGCCCGATCCCGAGGCGCCGAGCGCTGCTGACCCCAGCGACACCGCAGCCCGCCCGCCCCAGGACCCGCAGCCGACCAGCGGGCCCGAGTGCACACCACCGGGTGCGCACCCGGACGCACCCGGCCACGGCTGTGACATCCCGCCCGCACTCGTGATTGCCGCCCGCGCACTCGGCCGACCCGCACCCCTCCGCACCCTCAAGGCCGAACTCGGCATCGGACAGGCGCGCGCGCAGCAGCTGCAGAAGCTCACCCGGGGGGACACGTGACTGCCGACCCCGGGGCGGACGAGCTCCGCATCCGTAACCTGCTCCGCCGCCACGGTGTCGGCCCCGACGCCATGCCCCGGCCCACCGTGCCCCCACCGCCCAACCACCCCCCGACCGTGGGCGCAACAGCCACGGCCGAAACCGACGACTGGTGGAACGAGATCTACGCCGGCCCCGGCGCCACCGCGATCCCGCCTGAGCCGGTCGGCGCCGACCGGCTCCCACCACCCGGCCACATGATCGACCTCGCCCCCACACGACCAGTGGACGAACCGGTCGTGCCACCGCGTCCCACGCCACCGCCGACCGCGACGGCTCCCGCACGCGAAGACCCGGAGCAGCCCGAGGAGACGGAGGAGGAGCCCGAGGCGGAAGGAGCCCCCAGCCTCCCCGGTTGGGACCCCCTTCGCCTCGCCGACCGCCTCACCCAAGCCCACCAGCGCACCCCCATCCACCAACGCGCCGCGACCCAACTGGCGAGCGCCACCAAGGCCGCCACCCAGGCCCGGCACCGCCCGGCGCCCAGGCGTGTCGTCTACGGCATCAGCGCTGTCATCGCCCCCTGGTGGATCGGCTGGACGCCGTGGCTCACCAGCGCGCTGACCGGCGCGCCCATCGGCATCAGCGTCGGCGTCATCCTCGTCGGCTGGAGCGTGGACCGCGGCACCGCCCGCAGCGCTGTCCCCCTCGCCTGGCTCGGCCACTGCGCGTACAGCAGCTGCGTTATCGCCGCATTCCTCCACCACTGACCCACCGGCCCGAAGGACCCGCCGCCATGCTGGAGATCGGCCTCCACGGCCTCTCACTCCTCCTCACCGTCATCGTCATCGCCGCGGTCAAAAAGGGCGGCCAAACACTGAGCAGCAGCGCCGGACTCGCCATCGGCGTGGCCATGGGCTACTGCTATGCCCGCACCGGACGCCCCTGGTCGATCCTCGCCGAGAAGGCCCAAGGCATCACCACGTCCGCCGGCAGTGAGTTCGCCGTCGTCCCGGCGGCCATCGCCCTCAGCCTCTACGCCTGGTGGTGGTACACCCGTCCCAAGCTGGCTCTCGCCACCGCCCTGGGCTTCCTGATGATCACCGCCGCTGCCGGGGCCGACGGCCTCTGGAAAGAGATCACCAGCATCATCGGCAGCATCATCACGATCATCGCGGGCTGACACCATGACCAGCCACGACACCGAGTGCCGCGCCGAACAAGCAGGACGAGCGTTCGGCCGGGCCTACACCCAGGCCACCGCCACCCTCGTCACTCCACTCCGCCGCGCCCCCGCGCCTACCTGGCACTGGCGCGCCGCCCACCACGCGGGAAGCCGCCTGCGCCACGCCACCCGCGCGGCCGCCCGCGCTACCGCCCGCCGGGTGAGCGGCGCGCCCCGCCGTCTCGTGAACAGACTCCGCAAACTCCTACGCCCCGCCGCCCCCGACGCCAAGCAGAAAGACGCCAAGCAGAAGCCGAAGAAGCCACTCAAGACACGTGCCGCGTGGGTCGGCGGCAGCCTCTTCCTCGGCTGGTGGGGCTGGACCTGGGCCGCCGAGGAACACGTACTCCCCTGGATCTACAGCGCGGGCGCCACCGCCCTCACGGCAGTGGCCTACGCCGCAGGAGACGACCCCCCACCCACCGAGCCCAAGCCCGCGCCGCCACGCGAGCCCGCCACCACCACTTCCGAATCGCCCACCCCCCACCCCTTGCTGACCCTCTGCGCCAAGCTCACCGGCGCCGCCCGCGGGGTCCATCTCAACGCCCTCGTCCAGCACCTGTATCCGCCCCCCGCCGACCCCCGGCAGGCAGCCGCCGCAGTGCGCGCCGCACTGGCCCAACAAGGGGTCCCCACCCGGGCCAAAGTCCGGGCCCCGAAAGGGGCCATCCCGGGGGCGGCTGAGGGGGTCACCCGCGGGGTGCACCGCGCCGACCTGGAGGCCGTCACCGGACCCCTCCCCGACTACCTCGCCAAGTCCCCCACCCGCCCGTAGCTACACCCGCTACACCCGCGCCCACCTGCGATGTAGCGGCACCCGCTACACCCGTAGCGGCCTCTGTAGCGCTCACCCGAGAGAGCCCTTGATGCCCTACCGATACGAGTGCCACGCCTGTCAGATCCACAGTCAGACCAGCAGCTGGCGCGGCCCCGCCCTCGCTGCCCGTGACACGCATCGCGCCGAGTCCCACGCCGGGATGAGCCCGACCGCCGGTGACCGCGTCCGACACGTGACCCCGAGCGTCCTCGGTCCCGCTCTGGTGATCGCGGTGCTGCTCCTGCTCGCCCTCATCAAGGCCGCCCTGGGCATCGCTCCGGACGACGTCGCCCGCTGGATCGGACTGCTCTGAACCCCTGCACGCACGACCGAAAGGATCAACACGCCCGACCGTCACCAGGCCATCGAGGCCGCAATCACCACCCGAGCCTGACCGTCACCGAAACCCCCGACGACAAGTAGGAGACCGACATGAAGGGCTTCGCCTACATGACCACCGATGAGGTGCACGCCTTCATTCGACGTCAGCGGGAGGCAGTCAAGAGCTGCGAGACCAGCAACCCCCTCAAGGGAGCCGCCCGCGAGGCGATGGACGCGGCCCTGGACGAGCTGAACCAGCGCCGCAGGAGCTGACACCACCACCCCGGGGCGGCCGACTCACTGCCAGGCGACCGACCGCCCCGGACCCATCCCAACCACGAGATAGGAATCTCAGGATGGCATTACGCGAGGACATGCCCATTCGTGACAACGAGCGGTCGGAGGCGGAGCCTCAGCATGCCCGCCAGTACGCGGGCAGTACGGGCGGTTGGAGCCGTCCGGTTGAGCCCTCGCCGGAGCCCAGGTCCAACACTGAGAAGTGAGCAACGAGAGGATGAGTCCCATGAGTGAGCGAGTCGGCGTGAAGGTGTTGTTGCTGTTCGGCGATCAGGCCGAGGTGACTGCGGATGCTCCGGATGCTGCGGAGCCGGTGCGGTATCCGGCGGCGGAGATCGCGGCCGCAGTCGGTGTACCGGTCGCGCAGTTGCCTGGGCTGAGGTTGACGGCTGATGTCGGGTCGGATGATCAGCTGTCCGGGTGGCGGCTGGCGTAGCTGTCGCGGGAGGCCCTGACGTGCTCGAGGTCGGGGCCTTTTCGCCCCCTTGCTGTTGCAATATACTACTCCAGTGCTGTAAGATACTCATTAAGAGGGAAGGGGCCGCGAACCCCAACCCAACACCCAACCGAAAGGACCCCGATGTCCGACACCTTCGACCATGACGCCCACAACACCGTCACGCACATCACCCGGACCTACCGCCTCCTCGCGGACGTCTGCGCCAACCTCCCCCTCCCGATCACCCTCCCCCAGGGCAAGGTCACCAATCTGGACGCCATCCCGGCCATCCGGCGGGTCGTTGACATCATCAATGACGTGCCGATCTCCGAGGAGGACAGGGGGGCACTGTTCGCCGCGTGCGTGTGGTGGCTGGGCGCCAACGACCTGTTCGCCGCGATGGTCGCCACGGAAGACACCCTGCGCGGCACCTGCGCCATGGCGGCGTGCCTCGCGGCTGATGACGCACTGATGTACCTGATCGACTCGCAGGCAGACCCGGGGGAGCCGACCGACGGCTAGCCATCTTCACGCCCCCCGACATCCAGCCGGGGGGCGTTCGCCTATTGCAATCCACTAATCGAGTGCTGTAATCTACTACTCAAGAGGGAAGGGGCCGCGAACCCCAACCCGACACCCAACCGAAAGGGACCACATGTCCGACAATCTGGAAGAGATCACGGCGTCCATCGCCGTCCACCTCAGCGAGAGCTACGGCCTCCTCGTGAGCGTCTGCGCGAACCTGCCGCTCCCGATCACTCTCCCCGCCACCGGCGCCACCATCAGGAGCAGCGACGTCATCCCGGCCATCCGGCGCGTAGTCGACATCATCGACGACATCCCCATCCGCGAACGGGACAAGGCCGCCCTGTACGCCGGGGTCGTCTTCTGGCTCGGCGCGGCGGACCTCCTGGTCCTGACGAGGACGACGGGTGACGTCGTGCGCGGCCACAGCGCCTTGGCTACGGCCATCGCAGCCGAGGATGCCCTGAGCGCACTCGCCGAGTGGCAGCGCGAGGCGGAGGGCCCGACCGACAGCTAGCCGTACCGGCCCCCCGGCATCCAGCCGGGGGGCTTTCCGTCACCCATCTATTGCAAAACACTAATCCACTGCTGTAAACTACTACTCAAGAGGTGAGGGGCCGCGAACCCCAACCCAACACCCACCAACCGGAAGGACCACCCGATGTCCGAGAGCTTCGAAGACGCCGCAGCCCAGGTCGACCAGCAGACACGCGAGACGTACACCCTCCTCCGCCACATCTGCGCCAACCTCCCGCTCCCGATCTCCCTCCCCGAGGAAGTCACATATCTGTCGGAGTCCATCGCGGCGGTCTGCCGGGTGGTGGAGATCGTTGACGAGGTGCCCCTGTCGGAACTGGACAGGGCGACCTTGTACACCGCATGCACTCTGTGGCTCGGCGCCACGGACCTGTCAGCACTGCTGAAGGTCACCCAGGACGGCATGCGCGCCAACTCCGCCCTGACCGCCCTCTGCGTCGCGGATGACGCGCTGGACGTTCTCCGGCAGGCCCTGGGCATCCCGGAGGCCCCCACCAACGGCTGACCGCCAACCACCCCACGGCCCCCCGGCTCAAACCGGGGGGCTTCCCCTCGCTCCAGGTGTTGCAATCTACTCATCAAACGCTGTAAGGTACTCATTAAGAGGGAAGGGGCCGCGAACCCCAACCCCCACCCAACCGAAAGGACCACCCAATGTCCGACAACGAAGACCAGAACGCAGCCGCAATGGCCGAACACCTCGGCCTCACCTACGGCGCACTCGCCAGCGTCTGCCTCAACCTCCCCGTACCGGTGACACTGCCCACCGGCCGAGTCACCGCCCAGGAGGCCACGGCAGCCCTCACCCGACTCATCGAAATCACCCAGGAACAGCCCATGCCGGAGAGCCAGATCATCAACCTCCAGATGGCGTGCTGCGGCTGGATGAGCGCCACCGAACTGGTAGAGCTCACCGCCACCAGCCACCGGCCGTACCGACTCCAGGGAGCCCAGATGCTGCTCATCCAGACAGACGGCGCCCTGATCGACATCACCCGCTGGATCAAGGCAAACATCAAGCACTAACCAGCACAACGCCCCCCGGCACCCAGCCGGGGGGCACCCCCGCACCAACAAAAAGGGACCGGCGGGGCCGGGCCGAAGCCCTCAAGGCCGAAGCCCTGTCGCGAAACCCACACCGGTCACCACCCAGCCAGAAAGGCCAGACCAACATGGTAGCCCCCATCGGCGAGACCGTAGCCGAGATCGCAACCCGCACCGGACGACCGATCACCACCGTCCGCAACACCTGGACCCGCCACCCCCACTGGCCCAAACACATCAACAAGCGCGGCCGCTGGCTCGAGTACGACCCAGCCGACATCGACGCATTCATCCGCGACCACATCGACCGAGCCGCTGTCGACCTCGAGCCACACCGCCTCTACACCGCCCAGCAGCTCGAGGCGGCAGGCATCGGCATCAAGGCATCAACCATCCGCGCCGACCTGACACGCCGCCGCTGGCCCGAACCCGACTCCGCCGACGACGGCGCCAACCGCTGGTACGGCGCCACCGTCTCCCACCACCTCAAGACACGCCAGAGCTACCGCCGCAAGACCCGATGACCCGAACGCGCCTCTTCGAACGCTTCCTTGATTTCAGCCACACCATCACGCATGATCAGGGCATGCCCGGCGTGCCCGGACAAAGATCGCTCCGCTTCAGCCCTCGCCAGCCACCCCGGCGAGGGCTGAAACATGCACAACCCGACTCCGGGAAACCCACCACCACACGCCCCGCCACACGCCATCATGAGCCCCACACCACTCGAGGGGGCCACGTGTTCGGCAGCAAGAAGACACCCGAGGAAAAAGCCGCAGCCAAGCGCGCCAGCCAAATCCGCGCAGCAGGCGCCGCAACCGGCGTAAACGTCCTCGGCGGCAAGTTCCACCAGCCCGGCCAGACCCCCATCCCCGTCGACGGCTCCCGCGTCACCATCGAACTCGGCGAGACCGCACGGAAGCGCATCACCGCCACCCGAGTGGCCCTCATCGGCATCTTCGCCCTCTGGGCCAAGAAGGACATGCAGCAGCTCTTCCTCACCATCGAGCACCCCGATGGCGTCCTCCTGGTCCCCGTGCCCGCACGCAAAGAAGCACAAGCGCGCGTGTTCGCCACCATGGTCAACGGCGAAGCCACCGGCGTGACAAAGACGGAATAGCGACACCCACACTCGAGGCGCACGAACATGCTGACCGAGCTCCTGCACACCATCGCAGGGCGATGCCCGACCCACGACAAGCCTTCGCCCTGCCGCATCGCACACCAGGACGCCTGGCGACCCTGATCCCGGGGAGGTGCCGCGTGCCGATGGCTCCGCCCTCCCGCTGCACCGACCCCGAGTGCCACGACCTCGCCACCAAGGGATCACGCTGCGACGAACACCAGCCCATCCCATGGCGAGGACGCGACAACAAGGCCGAGCGATACGGCATCAGCTCAGGCGAATGGCGCACGCTCAAGCGCAAGATCACCAAACGCGACAACGGATGCTGCTACATGTGCGGAGCCGAACCCGTCGACCCCGAGCTGTACGACGAGGACAACCGCACCACGTGGCCACACGAACTCGACCACGTCATCCCCATCAGCGAAGGCGGAGCACGCCGCTCCCTCGACAACCTCGGCCTCGCCTGCGTCACCTGCCACGACGCCAAGAGCAAGGCAGAGGCCGCTCGAGCCAACGCCCGCCGTCACAGAAGGAGCTCAACGTGAGCGAGGACCGAGAGGACCGACCGGACGAGGTACGGCACTCCCGCCGCTTTGTCAGCCGTCACCCGGAGCGACCTGACATCCACGGCGTCCAGTTCCCCTCCGGCCGCGTCATCGCCGACGATCCACGTACCGGGCTCGTCGCTGCCATCGGACCCGAGCATCTGGACGGTGACGACGGCCTCGCAGCCGTCATGTGGGCCGACGAGTCACCCTCCCCGGGGGTAGGGGTGTCGCAATCACCAGCTTGATCGTCTTGGGGCCCGCCGCGGTCAACTCGGAACACGTCGTCTCAGAATAAATTTCGGGCGATGGGCCCCCGGGGCAGTCACGCTGAGTAAATATGCTGGGCAGGGGGTGATCGCCGTGGGGCGTACCGCCCAGCCCGCCACCCTGAAGCTGATCAGTGGGCGCGGCAACGGCACCGACTCCGGCGGCCGTAAGGTGAACCAGGGGCCGGCCTTCCGCCGCATCGCCCCGAACCCGCCAACATGGATGAGCGCCGAGGCGAAGGCCGAGTGGAAGCGGGTCGCGCCCGGCCTGCAGCGCCTAGACCTCCTCAAGGAAGAGGACCGGGCGACGCTCGCCGCGTACTGCGAGACGTGGTCCCAGTTCGTCACGGCCACCCGCACGGTCACCGCCGAGGGCATCACCTCCGAGGTCACCACCATCAGCGCCTCCGGGAGTGAGACGACGCGTACCGTCCCGCACCCGGCGGTGGCGATCGCTCGGTCCGCTGGCCGCGAGCTCCGGGCGTACGCCGCGCAATTCGGCCTGACCCCCTCAAGCGAGCAGGCCCTGGCAAGAGGGGCCGACGATGGCGAGGACGACAACCCCTTCGCGTAGCTCACGCAAGCCGCGCAAGCCCAAGGCCGCGCCGCGCACCGACACGGCGGAGATGCCGGACCAGGAGACGCTGGACCGGCTGAAGCTCAGCCCCGAGGTCGCCTGGTATCTGGCCTCGCGCGGCATCCCGCTGCCGGACTGCCCGCCGCTGATCCAGACGCCGTCGCCTGGCGAGGCCCCCGGCGCAGTTTTCGACCCGGACCGTGTCGACAAGGTCGTCAACGCGTTCTCCAGATTGCGGCACACCAAGGGGCAGTGGGCGGGGCAGCCATTGCGGCCGGACCCGTGGCAGGTTGCGTACGTCATCGCCCCCGTCTTCGGGTGGGTGCACTGGGACGACGACGCGGACGGGTACGTCCGGGTCGTCTCCGAGCTGTACGTGGACGTGCCGCGCAAGAACGGCAAGAGCACGTTGTGCGGCGGCATCGCGATCTACATGACGTGCGCGGACGATGAGCCCGGCGCCGAGGTCCTCGCGGCGGCTACGACGAAGGATCAGGCAAGGTTCGTTTTCGACCCGGTCAAGCGGCTTGCCGAGTCGGCGCCCGCGCTAAAGGGCCACGTCAAGCCGCTCAAGGACAAGATCCTCCACCCGCGTAGCGGCTCGTACTTCCAGGTCATCAGCAACGTCGCCGACGCGCAGCATGGTGCGAACCTGCACTGCTACGTCTGCGACGAGCTGCACATCCACAAGAGCCCGGACATGCTGGAGACGCTGGAGTCCGGCACCGGCTCCCGCCGCCAGCCGCTCGGCGTGGTGATCACGACCGCCGACACCGGTAAGCGCGAGACCCCGTACGACAACAAGCGGCGGCGCGTCGAGCAGTTGGCGCGCCGTGTCCTGCACGACTGGTCCCTGTATGGGGTGATCTTCGCCGCGCCGGACGACGCCGACCCGCACGTCGAGGCGACGTGGCGCGCGGCCAATCCCGGGTTCGGTGTGTCACCGACGCGCGCGTACGTGGCCAAGGCGTCGCGCAAGGCAGCCTCCTCACCAGCAGACCTGGCCTCTTTCATGCAGCTTCACCTGGGCATCCGTACGCGGCAGGACGGCAAGTTCCTGCCGATCGCGGCGTGGGACCGCAATGCGGGCATGGTCGACGAAAGCGCGCTGCACGGCAGGCAGACTTGGGGCGGGCTGGACCTTGCCGCGACGTCCGACCTGTGCGCGCTGTGCTGGCTGTTCCCGAACGACGAGGACGGCACGCTGGATGCGCTGTGGCGATTCTGGACGCCGGAGGACAACCTCGCGGCCCTGGACAAGCGGACGGCCAAGGCCGCGAGCAGGTGGGTACGCGAGGGCTGGCTGACCAAGACCCCGGGCAACGTCGCCGACTACGACTGGATCAAGGAGCAGATCCGCAAGGACCGCGACGTCTTCCGCGTCCGGTCGATCGGCTACGACCCGTGGAACGCCAGCCAGTTGACCAACGATCTGATGAGTGAACGCGCCAACCTGGTCAAGGTACGGCAGGGCTTCCAGACCTTGTCGCCGGTGTTGAAAGAGACGCAGCGGCTAATCCTGCAGGGCACTCCGGAGCTGACCGTGCTGCGGCACGGCGGGCATCCAATCGTCCGCTGGTGTGTCGACAACCTCGCTGTCGTCATGGACCCGTCGGGCAACGTCAAGCCCGACAAGGCCAATTCCGGCGACAAGATCGATGGGGTGAGCGCGCTACTCACTGCCATGGCCGAGGTCATCGCCAGGCCCCCGCGCCGGAAGTCCCGGTACGCGGATGACGAAATCATGGTCGTGTAGCGCGCCGCTGTTGCGCGCACCAGGTGTGGCCGCAGCCGATGATCCCTGGGTCGCTGTGGTCCGCGATCAGGTCGCCCGAGGCCGCGCTCAGTTCCATGCCCAAACCGGCCTCCAACTCGCGGATGAGCTTGGGTGACGCGCGGTCGTGCATGGGGCAGCGGCCAGCGATCCAGTTCAGCAGATCGTTCATCACGCCGCCACGGTAGCGGCCCAGCGCAGGAGGTGGCCGTGTTCGCGTGGCGCCGTACGGCGGTCCGCCGCCGAGTCGTGATCAACCTGGTCGACAAGGCTTTCAGCGGAGTGCTGTGGGCGAAACGCGGCCCCCTCCTGGTCCTCCGAGACGCGGATCTGCTCGAGACCGGCCGCACCCCGCAACCGGTCGACGGCGAGGTCGTCATCGAGCGGACGAAGGTGGAGTTCATCCAGGTCCTCGCGGGCGGAGGCAGCTGATGGCGTTCGTGGTCAGCTCCGGCGAGCTCGCAACGACCGGGGCCGGAGTCACCCACGGGTACGCGGCGATGTCACTGCGAGCAGCCCCGTGGGAGTACAAGACGATCTGGCGCACCCAGCCCCAGGTCCGAACGGTCATCGGATTCATCGCGCGGAACATCGCCCAACTCGGCATCCACACCTTCCGGCGGGTGAGCGACACCGACCGCGAGCGGCTGCGGGATCATCCGCTGGCGCAGCTGCTCGCCAATCCGCTGCCCGGGATGACGCAGTACCGGTTCATTGAGCGGATCGTGAGTGATCGCGCGCTGTACGACAACTTTTTTGGGATCAAGCTGAAGCTCAACAACCAGCTGCGGATTCTGCCGGTGCCACCGACGCTGATCCGACCGTACGGCGGGAACTGGATTCGCCCTGAGTACTTCGAGACGGCGGGCGGGCGGCACTTCGCGCCAGATGAAGTTATCCACATCCACGGCTACTCGCCGACCGACCTGACGTACGGCGAGTCGCCGATTGAGTCTCTGCGGGAGCTGATCCTCGAGTCCTCGGAGGCGGCCAAGCAGCGGTCGGCGATGTGGAAGGGCGGGGCCCGTATGACCGGCGTCCTCGTCCGGCCAGCGGAGGCCCCCGAGTGGAGCAAGGAAGAGAAGCGGCGCTTTCGGGAGATGTGGCGCAGCTTCTCCTCCGGTGGTGGCGCTGAGGGCGGCACGCCGATTCTCGAGGACGGCATGGACTACAAGGCTGTCGGTTTCAATCCCGAGCAAGCCCAGTACATCGAGGCCCGCAAGTTGAATCGGGAGGAGTGTGCCTCCGCGTATTACATCCCGCCGCCGCTCATCGGAATCCTCGACCACGCCACCTACAGCAACATCAAGGAGCAGCACGCCCACCTGTACCAGGACACGCTGGGCCCGTGGACGGTCGACCTGCAGCAGGAGTTCGTGGCGCAGATCCTTCCCGACCTGCCTGGCAACAACTCGGATGTGTACTGCGAGTTCAACGTCGAGGCAAAGATGCGTGGCGACTTCGAGTCGCAGGCCGCTGCCGCGTCGACCGCGACGGGCGGACCGTGGATGACGGTGAACGAGACCCGGGCGCGGAACAACCTGCCCGCCGTCGAGGGCGGCAACAGCCTGATCGTGCCGCTCAATGTCACCCAGGGCGGCCTCGCCAACCCCAGGGACACGGCCCCGAAGGCGCGCGGCCTGCCGCGTAGAAAGGCGAGCGGCAGGCCCTCGAGCATCGGCACCTTCGCGTCTGAGCGCGATGCCCTCGAGAAGACTCTCGCCCGGTTCAGCGAGCGGCAGGCCGATGGGCTGCTCGCCGCGGCCGGAGCGAAGGCCGACGACGGGATGCCCGACCTGCTCGAGCTGTGGGCGGCCGGATCTGAGGACCGGCTCGCGCAGCTGCAGGCGCTGCTGGCCCACCACGGGTATCGGCTCGCGCAGGTGGGCGCCTGGGAGGTCCTGGACGTCCACAATCCCGAGGCCGAGGGCTGGTCGGCCGATGTGATGCTCGCCTGGGTTCTCGCGGCTGCTGAGACGCATGCGGCGCAGCACGAGGAGTCGGGCCGGGAGGCCCTCGCCAAAGTGCAGGAGGAGGGCGGCGACGGCTGGCGGGAGGCCCTGCAGACGGCTGCGGTTGCGTGGGGCACCGCGGCCGCTGCACGGGCTCTCACCGCCTCCACCGAACTTCGCTCCTTCGGAGGTCACGACGCCGCTGGCGCGAGCGGTCTGACCCAGAAGATTTGGCGCACCGGCGGGACCAACCCGCGTGCCTCGCACAAGGCGCAGAACGGCGAACAGGTCGCTCTCGGCGACGTGTTCGGCAACGGCCTGCGCTGGCCCGGTGACGGCAAGGGCCGCACCGAAGAACTCGTCAACTGCAACTGCGCTCTCGACTATGCGAAGGAGGTCTGACGCCGTGCGCACCATGGAAGTGACCGCCAAGGTCAAGGCGGCAGGCGTCGCCGACGGCCTGGCCGAGGGACAGTTCGTCGCGATCGTCTCCGTCTTCGACAACGAGGACACGTATGGCGACGTCGTCCGCCCGGGCGCCTTCACCCAGACCCTGGCGGACTGGGCAGCCAAGGGTGACGACATTCCCGTCATCTGGTCCCACCAGTGGTCTGACCCTTTCGCTCACATCGGACACGTCGTCAAGGCAGCCGAGACCCTCGACGGCCTGGAGGTGCTCGGGCAGATCGACGACCTCACCGGCGACGACGAGAACCCGACCGCCAAGCAGGTGTACCGCCTGCTCAAGGGGCGCAGGGTCACACAGTTCTCCTTCGCCTACGACATTCCCAACGGGGGCGGCGCCTGGGTCAAGGACGACGACCACCGCTGGGGCGGCTACTACGAGCTGCGCCAGCTCGACCTGCATGAGGTCGGCCCGTGCCTGCTCGGCGTGAACCGCGAGACCGAGCTCCTGGCCGCGAAGGCCGAGCGCCTGGCCGTCGGTGCCAAGGCCGGCCGCGTCCTGTCACAGAAGAACTTCGCCTCCCTCACCGCGGCGTACGAGTCGATCGGTGAGGTCCTCGCCGCGGCGGAGCCTGAGAAGGCCCGCCCTGCGGCAACCCCCAAGAACGCCCCCGAGACGCCCGGCCAGCCCGGCCCTGCGGCAGCCAGCGGCGACACGCCGCCCGCTCAGCCCCCAGAGCCCGCGCCCGCCCAGGACACCCCGGAGAACACCCCCAGCAAGTCCGACAGCAGCACCGAGGAAGAGACCACGCCGGGCCCCCGCGAAGCGCCGTCCACGGACGACGCCGCCAAGGCCGGTGCCGACTCTGCCCGTCTGCGTTCCGGCCTCGAGCTCCTGGAGCTCGAGGTCTCGCTCACGGAATGAGGAGACATGGCCAAGACCATCAAGGAACTGACCGAGGAAGCGAAGCAGCACCTCCTCAAGGCGCGGGAGATCACCGTCCGCGCCGAGGAGGACGGCGAGCGCAACTTCACCGAGGCTGAAGCCAAGGAGCTTCGCGACCTCATGTCCAAGGCCACGGCGGCCAAGGCAGCGATCGAGGGGCTGAAGGGCGACGCTGAACTGAAGCGGACGCTGGAGGAGCTGGGCGACGACATCGCCCTGAACGCCAAGACCGACGAGCAGGGCAAGCGGCAGACCGCATCCGGCTTCCAGCTGCCCGACAAGGGCAAGAGCCTCGGCGCTCAGTTCACCGAGTCGGCTGAGTACAAGGGGCTGCTCGCCCAGGCGCCCAACGGCGCTTTCGCGAAGAACCAGCGCGTCCAGTCCGAGATGTTCGGCGTCAAAGCGCTGGTCACCGGCGGCTCCGACACCTCCGGGGGCGCCTTGGTCCAGAACGACTGGCGCGGCCCGCAGGTCGGCCTCGATGCCTTCCAGCGGCCGCTGCAGCTGCGGGACGTCGTCACCCCGGGCACCACCACATCGGACACGGTGGAGTACGTGCGCGTCACCTCCGTGACGAACGCAGCGGCCCCGGTGCCGGAGGCGACCAGCTCGGCGGCACCGACCGCGCCGGGCGGTGCGGGCGCGCTCGTGAATGCGGCGGGTGGCGGCTACAAGCCCGAGTCGGGCGTGGCCCTGGCGAAAGTCACCACGGCGGTCAAAACGATCGCGCACTGGATGCCCGCAACCAAGCGGGCACTGTCGGACGCCGCGCAGGTCAGGACCTTGATCGACGCGTTCCTCCTGTACGGCTTGGAGGAGGAGCTCGAGGATCAGATGATCCAGGGCGACAACACCGGCGAAAACTTCGAGGGCCTCTCGAACGTGTCCGGTGTTCAGGCGCAGCCCTTCGACACCAACCTCCTCGTCACCTACCGCAAGGCGAAGACGAGGGTACGCACCGTAGGTCGTAGCCGCGCGAACGCGTATCTGATCAACCCGGTGGACCTCGAGGCCCTGGACCTCCTGCAGGACAACGAGGCGCGCTACTACTTCGGCGGCCCGGCCGGTGCCGGTATGGCGACGCCGCTGTGGAACCTGCCGGTTGTCGAGACCGAGGCCGTGCCGCAGGGCACCGCGTACGTCGGCGACTTCCGGAAGGCAGTCCTGTGGGACCGCGAGCAGGCGACCATCCAGGTCACTGACAGCCATCTGGATTTCTTCGTCCGCAACCTCGTGGCGATCCTCGCCGAGATGCGCGCGGCGTTCGGTGTCCTGCAACCGTCCGCGTTTGTCGAGATCGACCTGACCGCCTGATCGGAGGTAACCCCCTATGCCGTACCTCAACCCCGGGGCAGGCAAGGCTCGCGAGGGCAGCCAGGCAGCCGCCTCCGCAAACGCGGCTGCCATGACCACCACGGTGGCCGCCGGCGCGAACCCGACCAAAGCCGAGTTCGACAAGGTCGTCACTGACCTCGGTGTCCTGCGTGCCGCACATAACGATCTGCTGGCCAAGCTGCGTACGGCTGGCCTGCTGGCGTCCTGATGTTGTTCACCCATCGCACGGCCAAGGGACGGTGTCCGTGCGGCGTCGAGAACGCGGCGTGCGGCCCGCCGTCCACCGCTGTGCCGGTGGACCAGATCATCGAGGAGGTGGCCGCTGTGGGCGGGCCCCTGAAGAAGTACCGCATCGTCTCACCGAGCGGTGTCGAGACCGTGATGAAACTGAACGAAAGTGACGCTGAGCGCAGCGGCCTGACCGATACCGACCTGGTAGGTGAGCATGGGCCCGCCCCTCTGGCCCTGCCGGACGGCGATTCCGACACGGGTTCTACGAGCGAGGACGGCGGCGATCCGGGGCCGGGCGGTGAGAAGGCGGCGAGCGGTCCGAACAAGGCCCGCACGGCGGCGGCGAATAAGGGGCGCTCGCCGCGAGGCAAGGGCGGTGCGGGTGGTGGCGGCTGACGACTATCTCGCCGACCCCGAGGAGCTCGCCGTCTGGCTCGGCCGACCGGCTGATGACCTGAAGCTGTTGGCCTCGCTGACCGCTGCGAGTCGTCGGTTCCGGGGCGCGGTCGGGCATCGGGTGACCTTGGTCGCCGACGACGTGGTGACGCTGGACGGCAACGGCCGCCGGTCGCTGCTGCTACCGGTGTGGCCGGTCACAGCTGTGACCGGGGTGCTGCTCGACGGGACCGCTCTGGTGGAAGGCACGGACTATTCCTGGTCGGACACGGGCGTACTGCGGCGGCTGAGCTGCGCGTGGCCGGACCGGCTGCGGTGCCTGCGGGGGACGTACAGCCACGGCTGGGCTGTGGTGCCGGAGGACATCCAGGAGGTCGTCATCGATCAGGCGCGGACCATCGACACGGTGGTGCCGGGCATCCAGAGCAAGACGGTCGGCGGGCAGTCCGTCACGTTCGGGGCGCAGGCCGCGATCGGCGTGACGGACCAGTGGCAGAAGGCCGTCGACCGGCACAAGGTCCGCACGTCGGGGGACGCGTGATGTTCTTCTTCGACTCCCTCGTGCGGGTACGCGCGGGGACACAGGTGGACCGGGGCGGGAACACCGTGGCCGAT
Organism: Streptomyces sp. A01; assembly: GCF_059026195.1. Taxonomy (NCBI): domain Bacteria; kingdom Bacillati; phylum Actinomycetota; class Actinomycetes; order Kitasatosporales; family Streptomycetaceae; genus Streptomyces; species Streptomyces sp. A01. Next base: position 114,058 of record NZ_JBWLKN010000005.1, read on the forward strand.
TGGTCCCCCGGGGCGGTTACCCGTCTAATCGTGGAGCACCTGAACGTGCAACCGAACGGGGCACCCGGTGCCGCCTCAGAGGCGACGACGGTTGAGCGCACGGTGGTAGTCACCGGCTGGCGGGTGCAATCCGCGCCCGGCACCGCACCGGATATCCGCGCAGTGGACCGCGTCGAGTGGGACGGCATGACGCTGGAGATCGAAGGCGAAGTCGGGCGCTGGCCCGACCCCCTCACCGGGGCTGTGCATCACGTCGAGTTCACCATGACCCGCGCCACCGGATAGGAGGCTGCCGTGCTGGAGGAGCTGCGCCTGGACGCCGAGGGCATCCGCGAGGTGCTCAAGGGCCAGGCTGTCCGCGAGGTGATCGACGGCCTGGCCGACGACATCGCCGCGAACGTGCGGGCTGCGGAGCCGCGGGCGACCGTGTCAGTCCGCCAGTACACGACGGACCGCGGAGCCGCGACCGTGACGGTGGAGGACGTACGAGCCATGGCGTGGCAAGCACGTGACGGGCTGCTCACCAGGGCGGCCGGCCGCACCGGGCTCGAAGTCAAGGCGTGGCAGCGATGACCAAACCCTTGGTCGTCTTCCCGGACGTGCAGTCCGCCGGGGCTGGGGTGCTCCGTACGGCTCTGGCAGGGCGGTCGGAGCCGTACGCAGCGGGCACGACGGTCGGCACGCGGGTACCGGGCGACCGGTCGCCGGAGCTGGAGCGCCTGCCGTACGTGATGGTCCGCAAGGACTCCGACCTGCCGCACTCGTCCATGGCCAACTCCCGGTGCACGCTGCGGGTGACCGTGTGGCATGCCGACCCGGACCAGGCGCATGACCTGGCGATGCTCTGCCAGGGCCTCCTCCTGGTCCACTCCGGGCCCGTGATCCGTGGTTGCCGACCGGCGACCGGCCCACTTCCTGCTGTCGATGACCCGAGCGGTATTGACCTGAACACGCTGACGGTGCTCGCTAACGTCCGGCCACAACTGGTCTGACCTGCGCAATAGCTGAACCGCGACGCCCACTCACCCTGAACGAGAGGAGGGCGCCGCATGTCCGGCGACCCGACGAAGGCAAACTTGTGGACGGACGCCGACGTGTACGTCGCGTTCGACATCTCTACCCCCAACCCGGTCAACGCCGAGACGCCGTTCGGTGCGGGCTGGGCCCTGGTCGGTCTGCTCGACGGTGACGAGGGTTTTCCCGAGAGCAGGGACGAGGACACGGACGACAAGTTCGCGTGGGGCGGCATCTTGGTCAGGACAAGCCGCCAGCACTTCAAGCTCACGAAGAACTTCACCGCGCTGGAGGACAACGCGACGACCAGGCGCCTGGTGTGGCCTGGCTCGACCGCGACGAAGATCAAGGTGCCGCGCCCGGAGCAGGTCAAGGTCGCCTTCGAAACGCGTGAGGGCGACAAGGTCAGGCGCTTGATCACCAGCCTGTACGCGGAATGCTCGCTCGACGGGGACCATGGTGAGAACGAAACCGACCTGGAGTCGGCCACGATCGCGTGCAGCATCTTCCCGACCGCCGCCGGTGATCTCTTCGACCGGCAGGACACACCAGTGCTCTCCTCGATCAGTGTGACTCCGGCGACCCTCAGCGTGGCTGACACGGAGATCGAGGCGCTGACCGCGACGGCAACGTACTCGGACGCATCGACCGCCAATGTCACGGCGCAGGCGTCGTGGTCGTCGTCGGCCCCGGCGATCGCCACCGTCTCGGCCGGGTTCGTGACGGGTGTGGACCCGGGCAGTGCCACGGTCACCGCGTCGTACCAGGGGCAGACCGACACCTGCGCCGTGACCGTCACGGTGTAGCCCAACTGCCGGGGCGCGGGTGTTCGTCGCGGTTCGGCCGCGCCCCGGTACCACCCGAACCGCGACCGTGAGGGGGCGCCCGTGCTGGAGTACAGCGATGCGCAGATCCATGCCAAGGCCGTCCATCTGGGCCTGGTCAGCGAGACCGAAGAGGTGCCGCGCCACCTGCGCAGTCGGGTCGTGGCGGCCCTCGCCCAAGAGGCGCCTCGTCCCGTCGAGTCATCGGGAACCAAGGCGGTGCCGATCGCGAAGACGATCAGCATCCAGCCCGGCGCCATCGAGATCGACGGCCAGCCCTTCCCCTGGATCGTGCAGGGCGAATGCATGGAGGTCACCCTCCAGCCGGACGGCTCCGGCACGGTCCGCCTGACCATTCCCACCCGCAGCATCCAGATCACCCAACCGCAAGAGAGCGAGCAACCGCGATGACCACCCGAACCGCGACCAAGCGCGCCACCCCAGATGACCAGCCCTTCGATTTCAATCTGGATGCCGCACAGGCAGAGGCCGAGCTCACACCCTTCCGGGTCCACTGGGATGGCCGCCGCTGGGAGTTGAAGCACGCCGAGGAACTCGACGTGTGGAAGCTCATGACGCATGCCGACGGCGGTGACACCGGCTCCGTGCTCGGTGTCCTCCAGACAGCTCTCGGTGCCGAGCAGTGGCCCGACTTCAAGAAGATCGACATGCCGCAGTACAAGATCAAGGCCCTGTTTGAGGCGTACAAGAAGCACTGTGGCTTGGGGGAACCGGGGGAATCAGGGGCCTCGTCCAGCTCCTGAGAGAGCACGGCGAGGCCGTCCAGGCTGACCTGCGCAGCCACTACGGCATCAGGCTCAGCGACCTGTTCCGCCGGGACTCGACCGGCTGCCCGCTGCTGACGTGGCGGGAGCTCCGCGGCTACATTCGGCAGCTCCCGCCCGATGCGCGGACTCGTCTCGCGATGGGCGACACGGACGGCGTGTGGGGACTCCAAGAGCACCTGACCGCGATCGCCATCGATGAGCTGCGGGTCGCGAACTGGCAGAGATCGAACGAGGGTGTGAAACCCAGCAAGCAGACGAAGCCGCCGCGTCCTGTCGACCGGCCGGGCTCCGGCCGCAAGACGCTGGACAAGAACAGCCCGGAGCGCGTCGCGAAGCGGAAGGCCGCGCTGGAGCGCGCGGCAGGCCATCGCAGCAGGCCGCATCACCTGACAACTCCATAGCGAGCTGAGGAGGTCGCCCATGCCCTCCGTCGGCTACGCCACCCTGCAGATCATCCCGTCCGTGCGCGGCATCGGGAATGAGTTGCGAAGTCAGCTCATCGGCCCGGCTGGCGACGCGGGTGGCGACGCCGGCCAGGCTGCTGGCGGCAGCCTGCGGGACAAGCTCAAGATCGGCGCGGCCGCCGCCGGTGTTGCCGCTGGCGCGCTGCTGGTGGCTGGCCTGTCCAAGGCGATGGAGCAGGCCAACGTCACGAGCACGCTGCAGGCCCAGCTCGGCGCGACGGGTAAGGATGCGTCGCGCTACGGCAAGATCGCGGGTCAGCTGTACGCGAAGGGCATCACCCAGGACATGCAGCAGGGCGCGGACGCGATCCGCGCCGTCGTCAACGCGGGCCTGGTACCGCCGGACGCGACGAACAAACAGCTCAAGTCCATCGCGGCACAGATGACGGACGTGGCCAACACGTTCGGCACGGACATGTCGATGCAGACGCAGGCCGTGTCCGCGATGATGAAGAACAAGCTCGCGCCCGACGCCCGGAGCGCGCTCGACGTGATCACCGTCGGCATGCAGAAGCTCGGCCCCAACGCTGAGGACCTGCTGGAGACGTTCCAGGAGTACAGCGTCCAGATGCGCAAGCTGGGCCTGGACTCTACGGAGGCGTTGGGCCTGTTCCAGCAGGGCCTCCAGGGCGGTGCCCGCGACACCGACATCATCGCCGACAGTTTCAAAGAGTTCTCCATTCGCGCCGTCGACATGAGCGACACCTCACGAGACGCGTACAAGGCCCTCGGCCTGGACGCGGAGAAGATGGAGACGCAGATCGGGCGGGGCGGAGACTCCGCTCAGCGTGGGCTGCAGACCGTGCTCGACAAGCTCCGCGCGATGAAGGACCCCGTCGAGCGAGAAGCCGCAGCCGTCGGTCTGTTCGGCACGCAGGCTGAGGATCTGGGCACTGCCCTACTCAAGCTCGACCCGGGCAAGGCGCGGAAGGGTTTCACAGACGTCGCGGGGTCGGCGGAGAAGCTGGGCAAGACCCTGCACAGCGGGCCGTCGCACGAGATCGAGGTCTTCACGCGCGGTCTCCAGCAGGGCTTCGTCAACGTGCTGGGCGGCCAGGTGCTGCCAGTCATCGCCTCCACCGGCCGGGCCGCCAACGTCTATCTGCTGCCTCCCTTGAGCGCCCTGGGCTCGGTGCTGGTGGGCGTAATCGCTGGCGGGAAGGCCACTGTGTCGTGGCTGCGGGAGTGGGGCGTGTGGCTTCTGCCTGCCGCCGTCCTGGTCGGTGGGCTGACGCTGGCGCTGAACGCGCAGGCCATTGCGACGGGTGCGACTACCGCGGTGTTCGCCGTGTACCGCACGGCGATTCTGGTCGGCACAGCGGTCACCACCGGGTTCACCGGCGCGCAGGCCGCGCTGAACGCGGTGATGGCGCTGAATCCCATCACGCTGGTCGTGATCGCGCTGGTCACGCTGGCGACTGCGGTGTACATCGCCTGGCAGCGGTCGGAGATGTTCCGGGCCGGTGTGATGGCCGCGTGGCTGGGCATCCAGACGGCGGTCCTGTGGGCGTGGACCACCGTGATCAAGCCGGTGCTCGACGGTCTCATGGTCGGCCTGCGTGCGGTCGGCTCGGCCGCGATGTGGCTGTGGACCAACGCGATCAGCCCGGCGTTCTCGTTCATCTCCGTCGCTGTGCGCATTCTCGCGACACTCTTCACGATCGTGCTGTTCGGCCCCCTCTACCTGGGGTTCCGGGTGCTGGGTGCGGTGGCGATGTGGCTGTGGTCTGCTGCGATCCGGCCCGTCATCGGGTGGATCGTGGGCGGCTTCAAGTTCTGGTGGGCGGGAGTCCAGCTCTACCTGGGGCTGGCGAGAGCCGGGCTCCGAGGTGTGGGCGCGGTGGCCATGTGGCTGTGGCGCGCGGCGATCTCGCCGGTGCTGGGCTGGATCGTGGGCGGCTTCAAGCTCTGGTGGGCCGGGGCCAGATTGTACTTCGGACTGATCCGGGCCGGAGTGCGTGGTGTGGGTGCCGGGTTCACCTGGCTGTGGCGCAACGCCATCTCGCCCGCCATGACGGGCATCCGTGTGGTGATGGGCACGGTGTGGCGGGAGGGCATCCAACCGCCGCTGGACGCCATCCGGGCTGCTGCGGGCAAGGTCGGCGGGGCCTTCGGCTCAGCCGTCAAGGCCGTGGACAAGCAGTGGAAGAAGCTTGAGGGCATCGCGAAGCGGCCGATCGCGTTCCTGATCAACACCGTCTACAACAAAGGCATCGTGGGGGTCTGGAACAAGGTCGCAAAAGCGTTCGGCGCGCCGAAGATCGGCGAGTTCCATCCCGAGGGCTTCGCAAGCGGTGGCGTGCTGCCCGGGTACAGCCCGGGCCGGGATGTGCACCGGTTCATCAGCCCTTCTGGCGGCGGTCTGGATCTGTCCGGCGGAGAGGCGATCATGCGTCCCGAGTGGACGCGAGGTGTCGGTCCCGGCTTCGTGAACTACATGAACAAGATTGCCCGCAGCAAGGGCATCGCAGGCGTGCGGCGAGCGATGGCCCCGGTGACCGGAGGTAACCCCGGCGGAGAGCGCAAGCGGTTCGCGGGTGGTGGGATCTTCCCGACCCAAGCGTTTGCCGATGGCGGCATTTTCGGCTGGGTCGGGAAGAAAATTTCCGGTGCGGGCAGCGCGGTGTGGGACAAGATCAAGGAGGGTGCCAGCTGGTTGAAGGATGGCATGGAGGCGTCCGCGCGGGCGGGCGTGAAGCACGTCGTCAACCCGCTGGTGTCGAAAATTCCTGGCACGGACACAGGCTTCGGCAAGATGATCCGCCGCATCCCGAACAAGGTGATCGACGCCCTGTTCGGCTACACCAAGACGGCCGACAAGAAGGGCGCGTCCAGCGGCATCAGCGGGAAGGGGATTGCGGCCGCGCTGAAGTGGGCGCGCACGCAGGCCGGCAAGCCGTACCAATGGGGTGGCGCGGGAAACCCGTCGTGGGACTGCTCGGGTTTCATGTCCGGCATCCAGAAGGTCATCCAGGGCCGCAACCCGAAGGGTCGGCTGTACTCGACCTTCTCTTTCCAGGGCGCGAGCGCCCCCGACGGCTGGGCGCAAAACAAGAAGTCCCCCTTCACTATCGGCATCACCAACGATGGCGTCGGCCACACGGCGGGCACCCTCGGTGGCAAGAACGTTGAGTCGCGCGGCGGTGACGGCGTGTTGGTCGGGTCGCGCGCCCGGGGAACCCTCAGCCCTCTGTTCAACAGCCGGTACGGATTCACCCCGGCTGGCGGCTACGCGTCCGGTGGATCGCCGCGCCCGGGTGAGATCGCGTGGGTGGGTGAGCAGGGCCCCGAGCTGATCCAGTTCTCCGGCGGGGAGGTGGTCTACAGCAACGCCGACTCGCGGCGGATGGCGGAGGGCCTTCGCCCGCTGCCGGGATACGCCAAGGGCACGGCCTCCTCCCGGGCGCGGGCGGCCGCGCGCAAGCAGATCCCCGGCGACCTCGGCGGGTTCACCAAGAGCCTGACCGGCTCGGCGTCGGACATCGCGCGGGCAGCCAACGAGCTGACGAAGGACCTAAAAGCAGCGGGCGGGGCTGGGCGTGGACTCGCCACATCGACGCAGAAGGCGTCGATCAAGCTGCAGGGCCTGGCCAAACGGCGAGACACTGTGGATTCACGGTTGGCGGAGGCCAAGCAGTCGGCGGCCGATCAGAAAAAGAACGCGGCCGACTTCATCGGGCTGGGCGGTCAGACCGACGCCACCAGCCTCGGCGACCTGATCAGCGGGCTGAAGGGCAAGCAGGGCGAGGCGGCGACCTTCAAGAGCCAGATCGCCAACCTTTCCAGGCGGGGCCTCAGCCATGACCTGATCCGGCAGCTGGTGGAGCAGGGCCCGGGCGGCAACCTCATCGGCATGGTGTCGGGCGCGTCGAAGGCGCAACTGGACCAGCTCAACGGGCTGGCGAAGTCCGGCGCCAAGCTGTCGACCAGCTACGGCAACACCATGGCTGACGCCATGTTCGACAGCGGCAAGCAGGCCGGGCGCGGCTTCCTGACTGGTCTGAAGGCGCAGGAGAAGGAGCTCCAGGCGGCGATGGATCGGCTCGGCGCCGGGCTGGTGAAGGCCATCAAGAAGCGGTTGAAGATCAAGTCACCGTCGCGGGTCACAGCGAGTGTGGGCATGCAGACCGGGCAGGGCTTCGCGCTCGGTCTGGACTCGACGGCTGCGCGGGTGGCGGCGGCCGCGTCGCGGGTGGCGGATGCTGCCGTGCCAAACGCGCCCACCGTGCCTGTTCCGACGGTCGATGATGCTCGCGCGGCCGGGCTGGCGGCAGGCTCACGCCTGCGGCTGGTGGTGGGCGGCCGCGAGTTCGACGCCTACCTGGAAGAAGTCGCCGATGGCCGGGTGGATGCCGGATTCGTCCGGGCTCGGCGTCTGATCGAGTCCCGATAAGGAGGTACGGCAGTGCCGATGATCGTGGACCCGCTGGCGCCGCCGGTGGTGGTGCCTACGCCGGTGGTGAGTGCGGATGGGTGGCTGACGGCCATCGTGGACCCGACGTGGGATGGGGTGGTGCTGTCCGTGAATTACACGGCGGCCGCCCCGCTCCCGGCGGCCGCCGATGTCCGCCGGGTGCTGATCACGCGGCTCGACCCGGGCGCGGCCGGCCCGGTGCCGGTGCGCGGGGCAGACCTCGCCTGGTGCATCGAGGGCGTGGGTGTCGGCTACGACCATGAGCCGCCTCTCGGCCGGGCGGTGACATACACCGCGCGGCCGACGTACGCCGACGGCTCGACCGGTCCGGCGTCCAGTGTGTCCGTCAGCCTCCCGGACCCCACCGCACCCGCTGACGTGTGGATCAAGTCGATCGATGCGCCGGGCGTTTCTGCTCGGGTCACGGTGACGGCCTGGCCGCAGCTCCAGTGGGCGGAGCGAATTGAGCGGGCGGACGTGCTGGGCAGCCCCTACCCGGTCACCGCGCAGGACGTGTACGGGGCGGCGGCCAGCGAGATCACTCTGGACGCGGAGGGCGACGCGATCGAGGTCGTACGGCGGCTACTGACCACCCCCGGTGTCCGGCTGCTCCAGACCAGGAGCGACGCGCACCGGCCGGATCAGTTCGTGCTGCTCGGCTCGCCAGCCGAAGCGCTCGACACCACGCCGGCCGGGGCGCGGACGTTCACCGCGAGCGTCATCGAGGTGGAGCGGCCGCCGACGGCTGGGCAGGCGATGCGGATGCCGGGCTGGTCGTGGGACATCCTCGGCGTCACGGTGCCCTCGTGGGATGCGGTGGCCGTGGGTTACAGCTCCTGGGCGTCTCTGGCGACGAACGGTGCGGCCTGATGCTGCCGATCAGCGCGGCGGCGTTGGCAGCGCTGCCTAGTGCGATCCGGCGCCCGGCCCGCGCAGAGTGGTCCAATGACGGCGTGACGTGGGCGCCGGTGCATCTGGTGCCCGGCTCAGCGCAGGTGAAATGCGATGGGACCGCTGAGACGCGGTACACCGCCAGCGCCGAGCTTGCCGGGGTCGGCATCGGCCGGGACGGCATCAACGACATCGTCACCAACATGCGCCTGTGGCAGGGGTTGCAGCTGGAGCGGCGAGACCCCGACTGGATTCCGGCCGGGCACTACGTGGTCAGCCGGCCGGTCCGCACCCGTACGGGCACGGTGACGGTCGAACTCGCTGGCCGCGAGGATGAGCTGCGGAAGGCCAAGTTCCCCACGGCGAGGACCATCGGCCCGGCGTCCGCCCGTGAGTTGGTCGAGCATCTGGTTGGTGAGGCGCTGCCCGGGGTGCCGGTCGCCTGGCTGCCGGGCGTCGCGCCGGAGACCACGGTGCCGCAGATCGTCAGCGATGACCGGTGGGGTGTGCTGTCCGCCGGAACGGATACCAATGGCACGGGCACGGGCATCGCTGCGGCGCTGGCTGGGCGGATCTGGGCGGACGCGCGCGGCACGATCACGGTCGGCCCGGTGCCAACGTTGGCGGACCCGGTGGTGTGGCGGATCGCCCGTGGTCAGGGCGGCAGCCTGGTTGAGGTCCAAGAGGAGTCCAGCGCTGAGGCCCTGGTCAACCTGTGGATCGTCACGAGCGACGGTGGCGACGGGGCTGCGGTCGTCACCGCGTACGCCTGGGACGACGACCCGAACAGCCTGACCTACGCCGGGCCCGACCCGGTGAATGATCCGCTCGCTCCGCAGCGGAGTGGCCTGACCGGGGTGAGGTTGCGGGTAGAGCGGTACGCCAGCGCGGTCATCACCGGCCAGGACCAGGCGAACGACGTGGCCCAGGCCCGGCTCGCGGACTCCCTCGGCGTCCAGGCCAGCCTGGCATTCACCGCGGCGTGCAATCCAGCGTTGGAGGCAGGCGATGTGGTCGAGGTGGAGACCTCCCCGGGCGTGTGGCAGCCGCACCTGATCGACAGCTACAGCTACACGCTCGGCGCGCCCACCATGCAGTGCACCACCCGGACAACCACCAGGAGGCTGTGATGGGTTCCGCTGAGGACTTCGGCCGCGCGCTGACGCAGACGAGGCCCTCATCCGGGGGCATCGTGTCCGCGCGCGTGGTTGACGTGACCGAGACCGGCGTCAACGCCGACGTGAGCGGCCAACTGCTGCTGAACGTGGCGTGCGCGGATTCCTACCGCGATCGGGCGCCCGACGACTGGGTGGCAGTACGTATGGGCGCCCGCCCCGTGGTGATGTGGCGCCTGGGTGAGGACCCTGCCGAGGCAGAGGAGGCACGGCTGGCGGCCCTGGCCGAGAACGTCATGGACGACATGCAGGTGATCCGCGCGGCCACCTACGGCACGGGCGCCCCGTCGGGTAGCGGCTGGCAGCAGGCCACCGAGACGTGGGTCCGCAAGGTCAGCGGAAAAGTTGAGGTGTATTTCAAGGTGGCCTCGACGGCGGACCCGTCGCCCAGCACGCCGCCAACCCGTCCGCCCCGGGCGGTCACCATCTCGTCAACCGCAGCGGGAGCCTGGCGCTCGGGGCGCCGGGACGATTACCGCGACAATCCCTACCAGGGCGATTACAGCGGGCGGGGCGATTTGCGGGGCGGCTGGTTCTACGGGACCGCCATCGCGGCCGCGTGCTCCGGCAAGACCGTGGCGAGCATGCGCGTCGCGCTCACCAGGAAGACCGGCGCTGGCGCGAACTCCCGCAGAGCCCTGCACCTGTACCTACACGACTACACCGCGCCCCCGTCCGGTCAGTTGAACATCTCCGATGGGCCGGAGGAGCTGCTGAGTCTGTCCGTGGGTGCCCGGGGTACCGCGACGCTGCCCGCTGCCTGGCGTTCCCAGCTCGCGTCCGGCACAGCGCGCGGGCTGGCCATCTACGCCCGCGGTACCCGGGACTACATGTCCGTCACCGGCGGCGCTCTGACCATCACCTTCTCTGCCTAGGAGGCATCTTGGCCACCATCGGCTACGCCGAACTCCCGGTGCCAGCGGGTGGCTCCGCGCCGCTGGGCCCGGACGCCATCGCGGATCTGGCAACCGCGCTCGATCCGCACCTCGTCCAGCACGTCACCAACTTGGCCGACCGGGACACCAGGCTCCCGGCCGCGCCTCAGCACACTGTGGCTGTCGCTGCTGACGGCACGATGTGGATCAAGACCGCCAGCGGGACAAACACGTGGATCACCGTGTGGGAGCCGGTCCCCGCATGGCGGGACCTGACCCTGGCCAGCGGCTACCAGACGGACACGTACGCCCCGCAGGTCCGCCGGACCGGCACGCAGGTATGGCTGCGCGGCCGGATCTCCAGAGTCGACGGGGCGGTGATCCCGAATCAGGGCATCAGGGTGGCATCCGTGCCCTCCGACTGCATCCCGCAGGAACAGATGGGCGCTTACGCAGCGACGGCCAGCCTCGCCGGGTCCGTCACCATCGGCGTCGGCAAGTTGGAAATCCTCGACGTCGACACGGCCAGCTCGCTCGGCCCGGCCGGCAGCGTCATCTGGTGGTCCCAAGACGGACCCACAGAGGACGGGACGCCCTGGATCAACGTCTCCGGCTCCTACTGGATCGACTGAGAGGGCGCCATGGCGCAGTACACCTACGGCGGTACCCCCGCCGACGTCCTCACCGACGCCGCGGGCAACGTCATCCCCAACTACCAGGTCTTGATCTATCGCGCGGGGACGGCTGAGCTGATCACCGCGCTGTATGAGGCGGACGGCACGACACCGATCGCTGAACTGCGCACGAACGGCTCTGGCTCAGCGACGCCGGGGGCAGTCCGCACGTTCCGCGTGGACGACGCGACGGCGATCGAGTACGAGTACAACGGGCCCGGCGGCACACCGGTGCGCTGGTACCAGGCCGGGCGCGAGCTCGCGCAGCAGGCACTGAGCGCGGCAGCGGACGCCCTACAGAAAGGCGTGGGCGGCACGGTCACCGCGCCCGTGACCTTCTCGGCCGGTGCGGCGGTCGCGGGCGGGCTCGCCGCTACCGGTGGCGTGACGGCGGACGGGCTCGACGTCGCCGGGGACGCATCAATCTCCGGCGTCCTCGACGCGCCGCTGCTCCAGCTGTCCGGGATGCGGATCTACAACCCGCGCGTATACGGGGCGCTCGGCGATGGCACGGGCAACGACTTCACGGCGATCCAGGCCGCGCTGGATGCGGCGCGGACTGCGGGCGGTGGGTGGGTGCTCGTGCCAGCGGGCACGTACCTGATCGGCGCGACGCTCCGCATCTACGGCAACACAAGGCTCACCCTGATGCCGGGCGCGGAGTTCCGGCGGAACGTGGCCGGAACGCTGCTGCTCAACGGGGACGCGGACCAGAACCTCGGCGGCTACACGGGCCACGGGAACATCCTGATCGAGGGCGGCCTGTGGAACATGCGCGGCACCACGTCGGGGCTGACTGCGAGTGCGATGTGCATCTCGATCGGCCACGCGCGCAACATCACCATCCGCGACCTGGAGGTGCTCGACGTTCCCGGGTACCACGCGGTCGAGTTGAACAGCACGAGGGACGCGACGGTGGAGAACTGCCGGTTCCGCGGCTACATCGACCCCGGGGGCAGGACGTTCAGCGAGGCGGTGCAGGTCGACCTGGCGAAGGCGTCGTCGGTCTTCGGCGGCTTCGGCCCGTACGACCACACGGCGTGCGAGGACGTCACGGTGCGAGGCTGCTACGTCGGCCCATCCGGGACGTCCGGCACCACCGCGTGGCCGCGCGGTGTCGGGTCACACGCGGCGACGATCGGACGCTGGCACAAGCGGATCAAGGTGAGCGGCTGCACGATGGAGGGCGGAACGCAGTACGCGGTGGGCGGGTACGCCTGGCAGGACTGCCTCATCGAGGGCAACACGATGGTCGACATGGGTGCAGGTGTACGGCTGTGGACGAACGACACCGGAGACGCGAACGCGACAACGGACGCGTCCGGCACGCAGACCAACGCCAGCCAGGAGACGCGGGGCGGCGCGATCGTCGGCAACACCTTCCGCGATCTGACGGGGTACGACGACGTCGTGCAGTTGAAGGGCGAGGCGACCGGCAAGCTCACCGGCTGCACGGTGGCGGGCAACGTACTCGACGGCTCCACCGGTGACGGGTCTCAGGGCGGCGTGCGGGTCGAGTACGCGGAGCAGTACGCGATCACCGGCAACATCATCAGGGGCCAGGCTGGGTCCGGGATCAGCATGGTCAACGGGGTCGGCGGCGTCATCAGCGGCAACCGGGTGTACTCGGTCGGCGGGTCCGGTATCGCGTGCGCCCCGTGCACCGGTACGCAGATCGTCGGCAACGCGATCCGCGAGCCGTCCAGTAATGGGGTCCACGTCCAGGGCGGTGCGGACGTCCAGGTGGCCTCGAACTACATCAAGGGCGCCAGCCGTGCGACTGGTTCCTTCGGTATTCGGGTCACGTCCAGCGCGGACGGGGTGCAGATCACCGGCAACAAGATCCGCATGCTGGGCAGTGGCAGTGAGGCTGCGTACGGGGTGTCGATCACGAGCACCTGCACGAACGTGGCGCGGCACGGGAACGACCTCGCCGACGCGGGCAGCACCGGGCCGCTGGACGACCAGAGCGTCCAGCCGAATCCCAGCCCGCTCGACGCGATGGGCGTCACGGAACTGCTGATGCGTCCGGCCGGGCGGCATGAGACGACTACCCGGCTGCGCGCGGGCACGAGCAACACCCCGACCAGCGGCACTCTGTATCTGGTGCCGATCTGGCTGCCCAGGGGCGCCGTGATCTCGAACCTTGGGTTCGTGTCGGGCGGCACGGCGATGGTGACACCGACGAACTGGTGGTTCACCCTCCACAACAGCAGCAAGGTCGCCCTGGCTCGAACGGCAGATCAGCTCACCGCGGCCTGGGCGGCGAACACAGCGAAGTCGCTCGCCATCGCACAGGCCACCGCAGGCGCTGCGTCGTCGTACACGACGACGTACACGGGGCTGCACTACATCGGCGTGATGATCAAGGCGTCCACGGTGCCGAACCTCGTGTCTGAGGGCTCCGTGGCCGACGTACTCGCCTCCGTGGCCCCGGGCTTCGGTGGCACGGACGCCGGGCTGAGCACACCGCCGACCGTCACCGCCGGCGCTTTCACGGCCGGGGCGTTCGGTACCGGCAGCGGCATCCTCCTGTACGGCTACGCCACCTGACCTGACCTCGTCCGTTCACCGCGCCCCGAGCCTGCTGGCCGGGGCGTTTCCCATGCCCAGGAGGGCGCCATGGCTACACCTCTGTCCTTCGATCGCTTCGTCGCCGCGCTCCGCGCCGAGGGCCTGACCGTGCGAGTCGTTGGTGACGCCGAGCACCACAACCGCAACCACAAGGGACCCTGGGGCCCGGCGCACGGCGTGATGATCCACCACACCGTCACGGACGCCGCCCAGCACGACACCGTCGGCATCTGCCGCCGCGGCCACACCCAGTTGCCCGGCCCGCTATGCCACGGCGTCATCACCAAGGACGGCACCGTGCACGTGATCGGCTACGGGCGCACGAACCACGCGGGCCTAGGCGACGACGAGGTGCTGCGCGCGGTCATCGCTGAGGACTACGGGGCCCGGCCGCCGACCGACAACGAGGCGAACACCGACGGCAACCGGCACTTCTACGGGTTCGAGTGCGAGAACCTCGGCGACGGCAAGGACCCCTGGCCTGCGGTGCAGGTCGAGGCGATGGAGAAGGCGGCCGCCGCGCTGTGCCGGGCGCACGCTTGGTCGGCCCGCTCGGTCATCGCCCACAAGGAGTGGCAGCCCGGGAAGATCGACCCGCACGGCGCGCCGTTCACGGACATGGGCGCCTGGCGGGAGGACATCGCCGACCGCATCAAGACCAAGCCCGGCGGCAGTCGGCCGTCTACGTACACCGTGCGCAAGGGCGACACCCTTGGCGCGATCGCGCGCAAGCACGGCACCACGGTGGCCAAGCTCACGCGGCTCAACCGCCTCCCAGACCCTGACCGGATCACGGTCGGCCAGACGCTCAAGCTCAAGTGAAAGGGGCCACCATGCTGACCGCTGCCTTCTGGAAGGCCACCGGCGAACGCGCGGTGCGCACCGCCGCCCAGGCCACGCTCGGTGTCCTGGGCGCCAACGCCACCGGCGTACTGGACGCGGACTGGACCGGCGCCGCTTCCGTCGGCGGCCTGGCTGCCGTCCTCGCCGTGCTCACCGCCATCGCCTCCTCCGGCGGAACCGAGGGGCCCGGCCTGACGGAGACCGTGGCCCGGCCCGCCCCTCGCTCCCTGTAGAGGAGAACCTGTTGGACGCCACCACATTGGGCGCGCTGCTGGTTGGTGTCGGCGGGCTGGCGAGCGCCGTGGTGGCGGCCATCGGGAAGAAAGGCGAGAACGCGATCACCGCGTACAGCAGCCTCACCACGGATCTCCAGGAGGAGCGGGACGGCTTGCGGCTTCAGCTCACTGAGCTGCACGCTCAGCGCGCCGCCGACCTGGCTGAGATCACCCGCCTAAGAATCGAACTCGCCCGACTGGGAGGGAACCCGTGACCCGCACCGAGCGTGTGCTCGCCCACCGCTGGCGGTCGATCGCGCTGGTGTGCACGCTGATCGCTCTGTCCGGCGCGGTCCTCATCATCTGGGCGCGGATCTCTTCGGAGGCGGAGCGCGCGGACCAGCTGGCCGCCGAGGCCGACCGGCGGGGCGGCGCGGTGGCGACGCTGGCCGGGGACGTACGGACGCTGCGGGCCCAGATCCAGGCGAAGGGCGGCACACCGAAAGCACCGCCCCCTGACGAGTCTGTGGATGACCTGCCTGACCGGGAGCGGGTGCCGGTGCCGATCCCGGGCCCGCGCGGACCGGTCGGCACCCCGGGCCCGGAGGGCAGCGATGGAGAGGATGGGAGCGAGGGCGCCCCGGGCGCGGACGGGTCACGTGGCGATGAGGGCCAAGCGGGCGCTGACGGAACTGACGGCGTGGACGGGGCGACGGGTCCGCAGGGTGTGCCGGGTCCCGCTGGTCCGGAGGGTGCGGCTGGTCCTGCGGGTGAGCGCGGCCCAGCGGGCGAGCAGGGGCCGCCTGGTGAGCAGGGACCGCCGGGTGAGCGGGGCCCGGCGTGTCCGGATGGATATTCGCTCCAGCCGCCTGCTGGTGATCCGGATGCGCTGGTGTGCCGCCGTGACGATGCCCCTGATCCGGAGCCGTCACCATCACCGCAGTCCCCTGCACTGGCGCCGGACCGCCGCAGATCGTGATCGCCGCCCCCTCGCCGCCTGGCGAGGGGGCTTTCGTCATGCCGTCAACACGACGGCCCCCACCGCGCGTTGGTGAGGGCCGATCGCCGCTCCCGCCAGAAGCCGGGAGTACCGTTCTGAATGTCTAAGGTCAGAACGGAGATAAGCATGTCACAACCCACTGACGCCCACTCCGGTGCTCGCATCGCACGCGCCCGGAAACTCGCCGGATACACGCAGCTTGGGCTGGCGGAGCACTCGCACTTGTCGCTGGGCACCATCCGAAAGGTTGAGCGTGGCGAACGACTGCCCACAGCGAGCGTGCTGACCGCAGTAGCGCGGACCCTTCACGTAACGATTGAAGACCTCACCGGCCAGCCATACCGGCAGCAGCCAGAAGACCAGCAAGTACATGCGCCTATCGCCGACATCCGCGCGGCCCTGCGGCATTGGGATCTGCCTGCCGACTGGTTCGAGCGGCCTCGCCCGCTGCACGAACTTGATGCTGATCTGCGGAACGCGATGAGGTATCGATCCGCCGGGCACCTCACTCGCCTCGGCCGCGTGCTGCCCGGCCTGCTGGAGGAGCTGACCGCAGCGGTGCATCGGCATACTGGCCGGGAACAGCGACGGGCAGCCCGGCTACTCGCCTTCGCCTACGACCTGACGCACACTCTGACGTATCGACTGGGGTACCCGGATCTTCGTGGCCAGGTAGAGGATCGCCTGCGGTGGTCTTCAGCTCTCGCCGCCGACCCGCTGCTCATGGCCCTGGCGGAGTACGCCCGGGTTGAGACGTTCAAGTCGGCGCACGAGTACGCGGCGGGCCTGCGAGTGATGGACGTAGCCCGCCGACGGCTCGCAGAAGAGGCGACCGCGCGGGGCCCGGAGTACATGACTGTGCTGGGCGGGATGCGACTCCGAGAGGTGACGCTGGCCTCTCGGGGCGACGACCCGGATGCCACGGAGCACCATCTCCGCGAAGCCCGCGAGCTACTTGAGCAGCTGCCGACAAGTGACGACCGTCGCCACTACTGCCTGGTCTTCGGCCGAGGGAATCTCGCCATCCACGAAATTCAGGCGCAGCTGGAGCTGAAGCGGCTGGGCGATGCGGAGAGGACGGTGAAGGCTACGCAGTTGCCCGCGACGGTTCCCCCTACCCGGGTCAGTGCGTGGCACATCAACGCCGCCCGGGTACACATCGCCGCCGACCGCCGGGAGGCGGCGTTGAAAGAGTTGGCGAGGGCCCGGCGGGCAGCGCCGCAGATCACGCGGTACAAGCCCATGGCTCGGGATGCGGCCGTACTCCTCAACACGAAGTACCGGCGAACGAGTGAGGAATTGCGGTCGCTCAACTCGTGGTTCGGTCTGGACTTGTCAAGCTGAGAACTGGCGGGCAGGTACCCCAAGTTGGGGTACCTGCGGTCTTCCCTCGTCGGCACGATGTGACTGTCATCACGTCGCCTGCCGTTGGAGCCGACCATGCCACCCGGACCCGGAGCCCGCCCCCGTCCGACCGCACCACTGACGTGGATTCCGCCGGGCAACGGCGTGAAATGGCTGGTGGTGGGCAGGCACGGCTGGCACGCCGTGGGCGTGCCTCTCATCGCGGGCATCGGCACCTTGACGCGCCTCGGCGACACCAGCGGGGCCGTCATCCAGGACGACACCGACCGCTGCCTGTACTGGCTGATCAAGTGCGGCGCGGCGAAGGACTACCAGCCGCCCGCCGGGGTGCAGGTCTTCGGGGACGACGGCAGCTTCCTCTTCATCCCCGGCCTCGAACGCGAATACCTGCTCTGGTGGCGCATCAAGCCCAGCCGAACCCGGCTGCTCACCGACATCAGCCCACTCGCCGCCGCGATCAGCGCCACACTCGGCGGGACAGCGTCATGACCGGCTGGTGCAGCTGGCACCAGGGCGCGTGCGACGACGCCGTCCCCGTGCGGTACGTGGCACGCACCGCCGGGGCCGACCACCCGGTGTACGCCTGCTCCACCTGCATAGCGCAGTACCACCTGACGCGAGCCACGCAGCAGCAACAGGGGCGTCCACCGGGGCAGATCGAGCGGAGGCCGAAGAGCAACCGGTGAGCGGCTGATGCCACGTGCCCGGGGTGCCTACTCGGCGGGCTCGGGGTGCCGCACGATCCTCTTCAGTGCGGCCTCAACAGCGGCGCGGCTCAGCCCGTGGTTGGCTGCGTGTGCGGTGACGGCGGCCTGCACGGTGGTGGCTGCCTCGCGCCAGGTCTCCCACTGGGTCCGGTACTCGGCGCCGCCGTCGAGGGCGAGGAGTCGGGAGTGCTCGGCGTCGGCGGCCTGCTGGAGCTCGATCAATCTGTCGGGGATATCCACAGGTCAGGATGATAAACCGGCGGTCGGTCACCCTAGGCGCAGGCGGTGCAGCATCAGCAACGCGGCGACCGCGTTGGCCGACCGGATCTCTCCGCGCCCGATGAGATCAGGCACGGTCTTCAGCGGCACCCACGCGCGCCGCGACGACTCGAAGTCATCCTCGGGGTCCCCGACGTACGTGGCACCTTCCGCCCAGTAGACGTGGTGCCGCGAGGTGGAGATGCCTACCTGCGGATCGACGGACAGCAGGTGCCGCATCGGTCCTGGCCGCCACCCGGTTTCCTCTTCCAGCTCGCGGGCCGCAGCCATGGAGGCGTCTTCGCCTTCGCCGATGCCCCCTGACGGCAGTTCCCAGCCCCAGGTATCAGCGATGAACCGGTGCCGCCACAGCAGCAGTACCTCGTTCGCCTCGTTGACCACGGTGGCGACGGCGACCGGGCGCAGGCGGATGACCGTGTGGTCGAGGTGACGGCCGTCGGGCAGTTCGACATCGGCCATGTTCACCGTGACCCAGCGGTTCTCGTACACGGTGCGCTCGCCGAGGTTCTTCCACTCCATGCACCCATCCCACCACGTGCCTGATCACATAGGGATGGTCAGGGTGTCGTCGATGCGGTCAGCTGTCTCGGTGGCTGCGCTGCCCCCATGTGCCGTCAGGCTGTTCCGGACGGTCACCAGGCGATCTCTCAGTCGTCGGGACTCCATTCCCGCCACCGTGTCCAGCATCTCCGACGCGGTGGCGGCTGCGCGCTCGGCGTCACCGCGTCGCAGCTCGATGTCCGTGAGTGTGGCGAGCCGATGGGCTTTGCCCCGCTCGTGTGTCTGCACGTCTACTGCCTGCCGGGCGTACGTCTGGGCCGGAGCCAAGTCCCCGAGGCGCAGGAGCGCATCGGCGAGCTGGGCTTCCACCAATCCTGCTTGGACGTAGCCGGTCTCGGCGGGCTCGTCGTCCCGGCAGATGCGTCCGGCTGCCGTCTCGGCGAGTGTCATACAGAGGTGCGCCCCGGACTGGTCACCCATGCGGGAGTACGCCTTGGCTTGCATGGCGTAGATGTCGGTGGCCAGCGCGTGGGAGATATGCGAGCCAGCAGTTCGGACGGCGGCTTCGGCGAACGCGACCGCTTGCCGGTATTCGCGCAGGTAGAGGCACTGATTGACCATGAGGGCGATGACGTACCCGCCGAACCCCCGGTCGCCGCTGGCCTTTGCGAGTCTTAGCGCCTGGTGGAAGTAGCGCTGGGCCAGGCCCTGAGTGTCGGAGTCGTAGCTACAGATGCCTGCGATGGCGGTCAGGCCGCCGACCGCGCGGTGAAGCTCGCGCCCCACCGCGTCGGAGTAGGCGCCACGTAGTAGTGGAGCGGTCTCGGCCGTGAGAAAGCCGACGATGCGGGCTCTGGTCGCGACGCCGCCTGCCTTGCGGTACATCTGCTCGTAGTGGGAGCGCGCCGACCGCAGCATGGCGACGTCGGCTGTGCTGACACGGAGGGTGCCCGGGCGGGAGACGTCCGAGTCTTCGGGCGGGTTTTCCCACTCCCACACGGGGCCCACTGCGCGCAGTCCAGTGATTATGGGGGCGGTGTGCAGCTCGGGGCGTTGCTGCCGGTCGCCGCGCCACAGCGCGGTGGACTGATCGATGAAGCCGTCGAGCGGCGCGGCGACGGCCTCGGGCGTGCCGGGCTTGCCCATGCCGATGTCCTCCAGGGTGAGGGGGCGTTGCAGTCGTGCGGCGAGGATGTCGCAGATCAGGTCGGGCACTCCGCCGCGTGGTCGCTGTCCCTTGATCCACCGGATAACGGATGTGTGGTCGTAGCGCGACCGTTTTCCGCGTTGGGCTTGGGCCGTGTTGACGCGGGCGGCTAGGCCCACGCGCGAAATGCCTGCCTCGTCCAGGAGGGCGTCGAGAAGGGTGTTGGGCTCCATCGGTCCCCCACATTCGCTCAGTGACCCGAGTTTAGTGACAGCGCGGTCACACAGTGTGTGATTCGCGTACTCACACCCGGGGTTGACACACGCTCCCGCGATGAGACCGGGCGAGAAAAGCTGAGGCCATGACCCCCTCAGCCACGCCGCACCCACTCATTCTCGACTGGATTCCGCCGGGGACCGATGTGCGATGGGCCAGCGTCGGTGCGTACGGCTGGCACGTGCTCGGCATGCCCCTCAGCCTGGGCGCCGACGTCCTGACCAGCCTCGGCGAGCACACCGGCGCCGTCATCCAGGACGACGACCAACGCCGCCTGTACTGGCTGGTCGAGCCCGGTACGACGAAGGACTACCAACCCCCCACCGGGGTGGAGGTGAGCGGGGACGACGGCTCCTTCGTCTACGTGCCAGGGCTGGACCGCGAATTCCTCATCTGGTGGCGCGTGCCTCCCGGCCCTGACCGACTGCTGACTGACGCGCAGCGCCTGTTCGCCGCCATCGCCGACGCCAACGTCTACTCGCGCAGTGCCGTGAACCAGACGCTCACACCCGAGTGCCGCGTAGCCACCGACCACCCGCAGTACGCCGACGCGCATCGGCGCTGCGAAGGCCCTGGCGACGTGTACCTCTCAGGCCGGAAACCCGGGCAGGGCGCCCCACTCATGCGCATCCGCTGCGACTGCCCGTGCCACCAGGGCAAGGGGACCGCGTCATGATCCGCTGGTGCAGCTGGCACAAAGGCGACACCGACGACCCCGTTGCTGTCCAGTTCGTAGAGCAGGGGTCCGGACCCGGCCGCCCCGTCTACGCGTGCTCTACGTGCGTCGCCGAGCACCACCTGGCACCGATCACACAGCAGAGCCAGGGGCGCCCGCCCGGCCAGGTCGAGCCGAAGCCAAGGGGCAACCGGTGAGCGACCCGCCGACGCCTCGCAGCTGCCACTTCCACGGCGGCCCCGGCACCGAGGACAACCCCCTCGCCCCCGGCACCGAGGACAACCCCCTCGCCCCCGTCGCCGTCGTCCACTCGCTGTCCGGGCGAGGCCGCACGGTGTACGGCTGCCGGGGCTGCGTGCTCACCCGGGACGTCATACCCGTCAGCGAACGACCCCGAGACGACCCATGCCACCAGATCGCCTACCGCACCAGGGAGTCACGCCCCGCCCCATGACCGGGTGGGCTGCTGCGGTCCGGTGCCCCGTGCCGGACGCCCAGCGTCCAGTAGCCCACCCCACGGGCCGGAGGCGGCCACCCCACCCGCACCGCCTCCGGCCCGGCACTCACCGCACCAGATCAGCCGACGGCCCGTCGAGCACGACGAGGTGATAGAGGCACACAAGCCGTGGCACCGGGACGAGTCTCAACCCGCCTGGGTCCACGTCCATCCCGCCTGCGCCCACACGGCAGGGCTCATCGTCCAGGAGCACGCCTGATGACCCGCAGCACCCACCGGTACGTCGACATGACCATCGACCACCCCGGCGGTCGCCACACCCGGTACGCCGCAGTCATCACGATGCGGTGGCTGGTCACCCCGGCCGAGAACATCGGCGCAGCCGCCGCGACCGCCGGAGGCGCACGTGCGTAGACGGACGCGGAGGCGGAGGGTACCGGCGTGGTCTCCACCACCCGGCACGGACATCTCGCTGCTACCCATCGGCGTGTGGTGGGACGCCATCCGGGCGCCGGTCAGTGTCGATCCATGGATGTGCACCCATGGGTGCACCGGCGCCCCGCACATCGTGTCGCCCGCAGGCCACTGCACATGGCTCGTACACACAGGCAGCCACGGCAGGCATCCATGGCTCTGGCAGCGGATCGACCGCTACGTACAGGTGCTCACCACCGGGTTCCTACCCGTACCTCACGCGAACCGGCTGGAGGGCCCGGGATCGTATTGGCGGCGGCCTCATCCCTCGAACTGGCGGGGCGACTACCTAGACGACGGGGCGCTGGACCAGGAACTCGCGGTAGCGACGCTCCCCCTGGGTCCGCCTGCGTCCCACTGCGGACTCTGCGACGGCCCTGTGTATCCAGACGAGGCTGTGTGGGCGCTCACCCCTCATCACTGGAACTTCTTACCCGTGCACGCATCATGCGCCCAACGTCTTGCAGCGGGGACAACTCATGCCTGATCGCTGCCCCGACACCGTGGTGCTGGCCGTCCTCCTCTGGCTCGGCCTGCGCATAGCGCTCACCTAGACCAGCGGTCCACTGGAGTCCGGCGTTGCGCCCGTCGGACGCCCCCTTCAGTGGTCCGCCTTCGGGGCCGCTGCGGCCTCTCTCCTGGCCGCAGCGGCCCATCAAGCCGAACGACCAACCCCATAGCGACCGTTGCCTCATCCAGGTGGCAACGGCGTGTGCGCGGCGGCACTGTGATGTGCGTCCTCTGCCGCCGCTTGATTCGGCTGATTTTCGGGCCGAGTCTGCCGCCCCGGACCCCCGCAAGGGTCCGGGGCGGTTTACTCTGCCAGCGACCACCCCCCTGCCGAACTATGCGGCAGGGGGGCGGCGCTGTCCGGCTGCCGGCCCTCCCGAACCAGCCGCCGGGCTTGCTTAGGGATGTGCGTCAGACGAGCAAGCCCATGCCTGGGGGCTCTCGTCTCCCTACTGGGCACTCTACAGAGGGCCATGTGTGATCTACAGGTTGTAGACGCGTGTCATGCGTGTGGTTGAGAAAGATCGGGATTCCGAGGGTTTCGGACTCTTACCGGACTTTCAAGATCCATACATGTAGATGGCCCGACCCCCCGGATAGGGGAATCGGGCCTCTGACCTGCGTGATGCGGGTGGTGGGGCTAACAGGACTTGAACCTGTGGCCTCTTCCTTATCAGGGAAGCGCTCTAACCGTCTGAGCTATAGCCCCGCGCTGCACCGAAAGATTAGCGCACCACCAGCCCTGTCCCAAAATCGGTAACCGGCCGGTCCCAGGACCGCTTACTCGTCCTCCGCCAGCGTCAGCTCAACGCCGCCGACGAATCCCGCCGACAGGTTGTAGATGAAGGCGCCCAGCGTCGCCAGCGCCGTCGCCAGGACCACGTCGATGACGGCGACGATGGAGGTGAAGATCAGCACGCGGGGCAGCGAGAGGAACGACTCCAGATCGAAGCCGCCGCCCTCGTTCGACTCGGTGGCGTCGGTGATCGTGCCGCCCACGGTGCTGAAGACACCCATGGCGTCCATGACCATCCACAGCACGGACGCCGCGATGATCGTGCAGATCCCCAGCGCGATGGAGAGCAGGAAACTGACCTTCATCACCGACCAGGGGTCGACCTTCGCCACGCGCAGCCGGGCCTTGCGGGTGCGCGGGGTGATCCGGGCGGCTGTGCCGGGGCGCGGGCGCCGTACCGCCTGCTGCGGCGCCGCGGCGCCGCCCTCGCCGCCGCTGTCACCACCGCCGCCGTCCTCGCCCGCCGGAGGCGCGTAGGCGTGTGGCGGGCGGTACGGCTGGGACTGCTGTCCCGACGTGGGCCGCTCACTCGGCAGGGGGCTGGCGGAGAACGGCTCGTAAGCCTGCTTCCCGTCCCGGGTGTCCGTCCCCGAGCCCCTTGGAGATTCAGCGGCCGAGCCACGGGCGCCGTCCGATACGGTCGCGGGTCCGGCGGGCCGTCGGCCCTCGGCACCCGCGGCGCCCGTGGCTCCAGTCACGACTTACTCCTCATCGCTCCCAGCCGGGGGCGCTGCGCCCTCGGCCGCTTCCGGCCCGGCCTCCTCGGCCGCCTCGACCAGTTCGTCGACCTCTTCGGCCTCTCGACCGGCCTCGGCGTTCCGCGCGATGCCAACCACGGCATCACGCTTGCCCAGGTTGATCAGTTGAACGCCCATGGTGTCACGGCCGGTCTCCCTGACCTCGCTGACCCGCGTACGAATCACACCACCGCTCAGCGTGATGGCGAGGATTTCGTCGGTCACCTCGACCACCAGCGCGCCGACCAGCGAACCACGATCTTCCACGATCTTCGCGGCCTTGATACCGAGGCCACCACGCCCCTGCAC
This sequence comes from Streptomyces sp. A01, assembly GCF_059026195.1. NCBI lineage: Bacteria > Bacillati > Actinomycetota > Actinomycetes > Kitasatosporales > Streptomycetaceae > Streptomyces > Streptomyces sp. A01. The sequence continues at coordinate 138,043 of NZ_JBWLKN010000005.1, forward strand.
CCGGTATTCGTCCACATTGGTGCGCTTCGCGTACCCACCGTCGGTCGCGGTGAACACGAACGTACCCGCCCGGACGACATTCATCGAGAGCAGTTCGTCGCCCTCACGGAAGCTCATGCCCTTCACACCGGACGTCGCGCGCCCCATCGGGCGCAGCGCGTCGTCCGTGGCGGTGAACCGGATCGACTGGGCCTTCTTGCTGACCAGCAGCAGGTCATCCTCGGCGGACACCAGCTCGGCGCCGATCAGCTCGTCCTCGCCGCCGTCCTCGGTCTCCCGCAGGTTGATGGCGATGACACCACCGGAACGCGGCGAGTCGTAGTCCTTCAGCACGGTCTTCTTCACGAGACCGGCCTTGGTCGCCAGCACCAGGTACGGCGCCGCCTCGTAGTCCCGGATCGCGAGGATGCGGGCGATCTGCTCGTCCGGCTGGAAGGCGAGCAGGTTGGCGACGTGCTGGCCGCGCGCCTCGCGGCCCGCGTCCGGCAGCTCGTAGGCCTTCGCCCGGTACACGCGACCCTTGTTCGTGAAGAACAGCAGCCAGTGGTGCGTGGTGGAGACGAAGAAGTGGGAGACGATGTCGTCCTGCTTGAGCTTCGTGCCCCGCACGCCCTTGCCGCCGCGCTTCTGCGAGCGGTAGTCCTCGGTCTTGGTGCGCTTCACATAGCCGCCACGCGTGATGGTGACGACGATGTCCTCCTCGGCGATGAGGTCTTCCATCGACATGTCACCGTCGAAGGGCATCAGCTTGCTGCGCCGGTCATCACCGAACTTGTCCACCAGCGCGGTCAGTTCCTCGCTGATGATGTGCCGCTGCCGCTCCGGCGAGGCGAGGATCGCGTTGTACTCGTTGATCTTCGTCTGGAGCTCGTCGTGCTCGGCGACGATCTTCTGCCGCTCCAGGGCGGCCAGCCTGCGCAGCTGCATCTCCAAGATCGCGTTCGCCTGGATCTCGTCGATGGTCAGCAGGCCCATCAGGCCCTCGCGGGCGATCTCGACCGTGTCGCTGCGCCGGATGAGCGCGATGACCTCGTCGATCGCGTCCAGGGCCTTCAGCAGACCGCGCAGGATGTGCGCCCGCTCCTCGGCCTTGCGCAGCCGGTAGCGCGTGCGGCGGACGATGACCTCGACCTGGTGGGTCACCCAGTGCCGGATGAACGCGTCCAGGGACAGCGTGCGCGGCACGCCGTCGACCAGCGCGAGCATGTTGGCGCCGAAGTTCGTCTGGAGGTCGGTGTGCTTGTACAGGTTGTTGAGGACGACCTTGGCGACCGCGTCCCGCTTGAGCACGATGACCAGCCGCTGGCCCGTACGCGAGGACGTCTCGTCGCGCACGTCGGCGATGCCGCCGACCTTGCCGTCCTTCACGAGGTCGGCGATCTTCTGCGCGAGGTTGTCCGGGTTGACCTGGTACGGAAGCTCCGTGACCACCAGGCACTGGCGGTTTTGGATCTCCTCCACCTCGACGACGGCGCGCATCGTGATGGAGCCGCGGCCGGTGCGGTACGCGTCCTCGATGCCCCGGCGGCCGACCACCAGCGCGCCGGTCGGGAAGTCCGGGCCCTTGATCCGCTCGATGAGCGCGTCGAGCAGCTCCTCCGGCGAGGCGGTGGGGTTCGCCAGGAACCACTGCGCGCCCTCGGCCACCTCGCGCAGGTTGTGCGGCGGGATGTTCGTCGCCATGCCGACCGCGATGCCCGCCGAGCCATTGATCAGCAGGTTCGGGAAGCGGGCGGGGAGGACCGTCGGCTCCTGGTTACGGCCGTCGTAGTTGTCCTGGAAGTCGACGGTCTCCTCGTCGATGTCCCGGAGCATCTCCATGGCCAGCGGCATCATCTTGCACTCGGTGTACCGCATGGCCGCGGCCGGGTCGTTGCCCGGGGAACCGAAGTTGCCGTTGGAGTCGACCAGCGGCAGCCGCATCGACCAGTGCTGCGCCAGCCGCACGAGCGCGTCGTAGATCGAGGCGTCGCCGTGCGGGTGGTACGTACCCATGACGTCACCGACGACACGGGCGCACTTGTAGAAGCCCTTCTCCGGGCGGTAGCCGCCGTCGTACATCGCGTACAGCACGCGGCGGTGCACGGGCTTGAGGCCGTCCCGCACGTCGGGCAGCGCACGCGAGACGATCACGCTCATCGCGTAGTCGAGGTACGAGCGCTGCATCTCCGTCTCAAGCCCGACGGGCTCGACCCGCGCCCCGGCGCCTACGGCGATCTCGGTCAGCTCGGGGTTCTCGGTGATGGGGGTGTCCCCGCCGGGGGCAGGGGAGTTCTCGTCGGCCATTGCTGGTCAAAGTCCTTTCAGGCGGCGGCTGGGGGCCCGGGCCGGAGCCGGGGGGAGGGGCCGACTCAGATGTCGAGGAAGCGGACGTCCTTGGCGTTGCGCTGGATGAACGAGCGCCGTGCCTCGACGTCCTCACCCATCAGCACCGAGAACAGGTCATCGGCCTGCGCCGCGTCGTCCAGGGTCACCTGGCCGAGCACGCGGTGATCGATGTCCATCGTCGTGATCCGCAGCTCCTCGGCGTTCATCTCACCGAGACCCTTGAAGCGCTGGACCGAGTCGTCCCTGGTCCGCTTGCCCGCCTCGCGGCCCGCCTGGATCAGCACGTCGCGCTCACGGTCCGAGTACGCGTACTCGAAGTCCTCCCGGCCCCACTTGATCTTGTAGAGCGGGGGGCGGGAGAGGAACACATGCCCTGCCTCGACCAGCGGCCGCATGAAGCGGAAGAGGAAGGTGAGCAGCAGGGTGTTGATGTGCTGACCGTCGACGTCGGCGTCCGCCATCAGAATGATCTTGTGATAGCGGAGCTTCTCGATGGCGAAGTCCTCGTGCACCCCGGTGCCGAACGCCGAGATCAGCGCCTGCACCTCGGTGTTCTGGAGGATCTTGTCGATCCGCGCCTTCTCGACGTTGAGGATCTTGCCGCGGATGGGCAGGATCGCCTGGTACTGCGGGTTACGGCCGGACTTGGCCGAACCGCCGGCGGAGTCACCCTCGACGATGAAGATCTCGCACTTCGAGGGGTCGTTCGACTGGCAGTCGCTGAGCTTGCCCGGCAGCGACGCCGTCTCCAGCAGACCCTTGCGCCGGGTCAGGTCGCGCGCCTTGCGTGCCGCCACGCGGGCCGTCGCCGCCTGGATCGACTTGCGGACGATGTCCGCGGCCTCGTTGGGGTTGCGGTCGAGCCAGTCCGTCAGGTGCTCGTGCACGACCTTCTGCACGAAGGTCTTCGCCTCCGTGTTGCCCAGCTTGGTCTTGGTCTGGCCCTCGAACTGCGGCTCGCCGAGCTTCACCGAGATGATCGCGGTCAGGCCCTCGCGGATGTCCTCACCCGTGAGGTTGTCGTCCTTCTCCCGGAGCAGCTTCTTCTCCCGCGCGTACCGGTTGATCAATCCGGTCAGCGCGGCCCGGAAGCCCTCCTCGTGCGTACCGCCCTCGTGCGTGTGGATGGTGTTCGCGAAGCTGTAGACACCCTCGGTGTACTGGCTGTTCCACTGCATCGCGACCTCAAGGGAGAGCATGCGCTCTTTGTCCTCGACCTCAAGGTCGATCACGGTGGGGTGGACCAGCTCGCCCTTGCGGGAGTTCAGGTACTTCACGAAGTCGACGATGCCGCCCTCGTAGTGGTACCTGACGGTGAGCGGCTTGCCCTCCTCGTCGACGTGCGCCTCGCGCTCGTCGGTGAGGGAGATCGTCAGCCCCTTGTTGAGGAACGCCATCTCCTGGAAACGCCGGGCGAGCGTCTCGAACGAGTACTCGGTCGTCTCGAAGACGTCCGGGTCGGCCCAGAAGGTCACCGTCGTACCGGTGCTCTCGACCGCCTCGTTCTTCGCCAGCGGAGCCGTCGGAACGCCTTGCTTGTAGTCCTGCGTCCAGCGGAAACCGTCGGCCATGACCTCGACGGCCAGCTTCGACGACAGGGCGTTGACGACGGAGACACCCACGCCGTGCAGACCACCGGAGACGGCGTAGCCGCCACCGCCGAACTTGCCGCCCGCGTGCAGCACGGTCAGCACGACCTCGACGGCCGGCTTCTTCTCCACCGGGTGCAGACCGACAGGGATGCCACGGCCGTTGTCGATGACGCGCACGCCACCGTCGGCCAGGATCGTCACATCGATGGTGTCCGCGTGCCCGGCGAGGGCCTCGTCGACGGAGTTGTCAACGACCTCCTGTACGAGGTGGTGGAGGCCGCGCTCACCGGTGGACCCGATATACATGCCGGGCCGCTTGCGGACCGCGTCCAAGCCCTCAAGGACCGTGATCGCGCTGGCGTCGTACGTCGGGCGGGGCCCGGCGGCGGCAGTGACTCCCTGGGTCGAGGCAGCGGAGATGTTCTCGTTGGGGTTGCCGGAATCGGCCACGAAGCGCCCTTTCTGGCACAGCAGAGCCGAACCCCTGGTACTGAGGACCGGCCTTGTCTTTCGAATGCCCCGCACCCACTGTGAGACACAGTGTGCGCAAGCGGCGACGGTGTACTTCAGTCTACCGGTAACCGCTGACAGAATTGGGGCTTGCAGGTGCCTGAGTCGGCGACTGCCGCCCTGAACCGGCGGCTACCTACTCCCCATATCTGGTCTGGGCCTCCAAGAGGCTCACACCGGCACTCAGCGCTTCGGGCCATCAACGACCGGCAACGTGAGCGGCGTCTCACTCTCCCCGCCGGTACAGGCACCCGTCAGCCATCCCACACATGCACACGTGTCCATCTCGCCCCAGGCGTACGCCAACCACGGTCGCGCGGCGAAGATCTCGCCCGGGCCTGCTCCACTCGCGCGCGCCCGTACGCGTACCCGTACGCCCGTCCGCACGCTCGCCCTCGGCGTGTCCGGCCCGGGCAGCCAGAACGGACGCGAGACCGCCGAGAAGCACGCCGAACCGGGAAGGGGCGGGCAGAGCGAAAAAAGGCGCGGGGTAGCGGCAGGAGCAGAGCGACGGAGTGCGGGCGGACGCGAAGGCGCGCTCAGCCGTACGTGTCCCCGGGACCCTTGCTGCCCGGCGCCCGCAACGGGCCGAAACGACGGGCCGGGCCCGCGGGCCCGAGCACCTTCAGCAACCGCACCGTGCCCTGCCCAAGGTCGGAGTTCAGCCTCGCCACCAGCTGCGGGGCCAGCAGCCGCAGCTGCGTCGCCCACGCCGTCGAGTCGCAGCACACCGTCAGCACCCGCGCGTCCTCGTCGTACCGCTGCGGTTCACAGTGCTGCGCCACCTCGGGGCCCACCAGCTGCGGCCAGCGCCCCATGACCCCGCCGACCGCCGCCGGGGTCTCCCAGCCACGCTCAGTGATCAACCGGTTGATCGCCGTCCCCAGGGGCAGCGGATCACGGCCGTCCGCCCGCGCGCCCGAGCGCAGCCCGCCCCGCCGGGCCTGCTTCTTCTGCTGCGCGGCAGCGCCACGCGCCCGCGCCTGCTCCTTCGCCGCCCGCAACGCCACCCGCGCCAGGTCCACCCCCGACGGCTCGGCGGCAGGAGCTCCCGCGGCGGAGCCAGGACCGGAAGGGCCGGAAACGGCGGGGCCGGGGACGCCCTCGGCGCCCGCCTCATCCCGCGACGACGACCGGCTCATACCCGCTCCACCCTGCCTTCGGCGACCGCGTACCGCGCTCCCGCGAGCACCTCCGGCACATCGGCCTCCACAGCGGCGGTCACCAGCACCTGCTCACCAGGCGCCACCAGCTCGGCGAGCCGTTCCCTGCGCCGCACATCCAGCTCCGCGAACACATCGTCGAGCACCAGGACCGGCTCGTTCCCCTCGGCCCGCAGCAGGTCGTACGAGGCCAGCCGCAGCGCGAGCGCGTACGACCAGGCCTCCCCATGGCTCGCGTACCCCTTCGCGGGCAGCTCGCCAAGCTTCAGCAGCAGGTCATCGCGGTGCGGGCCCACCAGCGTCACCCCACGCTCGATCTCCCGCTTCCGCGCCTCCCCCAGCGCGGCGAGCAGCATCTCGGACAGCTCGGCGCGGCTCATCCCCGCGCCCAACGCCCCGGCACCCGACTCCGCACCCATCGAGCTCCGGTACTCCAGGGCGACCGGACCACCGCCGGGCGCCAGCTGCTCGTACGCCTTGTCCGCCAGCGGCCGCAGCGTGGCGACCAGATCGAGGCGCTGCGCCAGCAGCTCAGCGCCCACCTGGGCCAAATGCTGGTCCCACACGTCCAGCGTGGACAGATCCGCCCCGGAAGTCCGTCCGGGCGGCCCCTGGCGGCTGCCGTGCCGCCGGGCCATCGCCGCCGACTTCAGCAGCGTGTTCCGCTGCTTCAGCACCCGCTCGTAGTCCGACCGCACGCCCGCCATACGCGGCGACCGCGCCGTGACCAGCTCGTCGAGGAACCGCCGCCGCTCCCCGGGATCGCCCTTCACCAGGGCCAGGTCCTCCGGCGCGAACAGCACGGTCCGCACGATGCCGAGCACGTCACGCGGCCGGACCTGCGACGACCGGTTGATCCGCGCCCGATTGGCCCGGCCCGGGTTCAGCTCCAGCTCCACGAGCTGCTGCCGGTCGCCCTGCACCACGGCCGCCCGCACGATGGCGCGCTCGGCGCCCATCCGCACCAGCGGCGCGTCCGACGACACGCGGTGGCTGCCCAGCGTCGCCAGGTAGCCGACGGCCTCGACCAGGTTCGTCTTCCCCTGGCCGTTCGGCCCGACGAAAGCGGTGACGCCCGGATCGAGAGGGACCTCGGCCCGGGCGTACGACCGGAAGTCGGCGAGCGACAGATGCGACACGTGCATGGCTACGACGACCTCCCCCGGCAATCGCGTCCCGCGTACGTACTGCCGTACTGCTGCTGCCTGTTGCTGGTGCTGTGCTGTGTTGGGTGATGCTGATCCGGTGCCGCTGGTGTGCTGCTCCGCGGCCCCGGTGGCGCCTACTGCTTGTTCTCGACCGCGTGGCCACCGAACTGGTTGCGCAGCGCGGCGATCATCTTCATCGACGGCGAGTCGTCCTGCCGCGAACCGAAACGGGCGAAGAGCGAAGCGGTGATCGCGGGCAGCGGCACGGCGTGGTCGATGGCCGCCTCCACGGTCCACCGGCCCTCGCCGGAGTCCTGCGCGAAGCCCCGGAGCTTGTTCAGGTGCTCGTCGTCGTCCAGCGCCCGGACGGCGAGGTCCAGCAGCCAGGACCGGATGACCGTGCCCTCCTGCCAGCTGCGGAAGACCTCGCGGACGTCGGTGACCGAGTCCACCGCCTCCAGCAGCTCCCAGCCCTCGGCGAAGGCCTGCATCATGGCGTACTCGATGCCGTTGTGCACCATCTTGGCGAAGTGGCCGGCGCCGACCTTGCCCGCGTGCACGGCGCCGAACTCGCCTTCCGGCTTCAGCGCGTCGAACACCGGCTGCACCTTGGCGACATGCTCGGCGTCGCCGCCGTACATCAGCGCGTAGCCGTTCTCCAGGCCCCACACGCCACCGGAGACACCGCAGTCGACGAAGCCGATGCCCTTCTCCGCGAGCTCGTTGGCGTGCTTCTCGTCATCCGTCCAGCGTGAATTGCCGCCGTCGACCACCACATCACCGGGCGAGAGCAGCGCCCCGAGCTCATCGATCGTGGACTGCGTCGCCGCGCCGGACGGAACCATGACCCAGACCACCCGCGGGCCCTTGAGCCGGCCGACCAGCTCTTCCAGGCTCCGCACGTCGGCCAGGTCCGGGTCCCGGTCGTAGCCGATGACGGTGTGGCCCGCGCGGCGGATGCGCTCGCGCATGTTGCCGCCCATCTTGCCGAGGCCGATGAGACCGAGCTCCATCAGTAATCCTTCTTGCCGGAGTCATTGCGTTGCGTACCTGCGCCGAGCCTACGCCCGCCTGTCCGTGCACAGCTGTGGGCTCAGCCGCTCAAAAGCGGCGTCCACCGCCGACCGGGTCACCCCGCGCCGCCGCCGGTTCCAGCACGGCGACGGCGCGGGGTGAGAGCCCGGGCGATCAAGCGCCCGGGGCCCGGCTTCCCAGCGTCAGCCGGACAGCCGCACCGGCATGATCAGGTACTTGTACGCCTCGTCCGCCTCGGCGTCGAGCGCGGGCTTGCCACTGAGCAGCGCGGGCTTGGTCGAGGTGGTGAAGGAGAGCTGGGCGACAGGCGAGTCGATCGCACTCAGGCCGTCCAGCAGGAACGTCGGGTTGAAGGCGATCGAGATGTCGTCGCCGTCGAGCTGGGCGTCGACTCGCTCCACAGCCTGTGCGTCGTCGCTGGAACCGGCTTCCAGGATCAGCACACCCTGCTCGAAGCTGAGCCGCACCGGGGTGTTCCGCTCGGCGACAAGGGCGACACGCTTGACGGCCTCGACGAAGGGGGCCGTCTCGATGACGGCGATCGAGTTGAACTCGGTCGGGAAGAGCGTGCGGTACTTCGGCAGGTCGCCTTCGAGCAGCCGCGTCGTCGTGCGGCGTCCGGCGCCCTCGAAGCCGATCAGGCCCTCGCCCTCGCCCGACCCGGCCAGCGCGATGCTGACGGTGTCGCCGCTGGTCAGCGACTTGGCGGTGTCCAGCAGCGTCTTGGCGGGCACCAGGGCGACCGCGGAGATGTCGGGGGTCTCCGGCTTCCACAGGAACTCGCGGACGGCGAAGCGGTACCGGTCGGTGGACGCGAGGGTGACGTGGTCGCCCTCGATTTCGATCCGGACGCCGGTGAGCACGGGCAGCGTGTCGTCGCGGCCGGCGGCGATGGCGACCTGGGCGGCGGCCGCGGCGAAGACCTCACCGGCGACGGTGCCGGTGGCGATGGGCATCTGGGGCAGTGCCGGGTACTCCTCCACAGGCAGGGTGTGGAGGGTGAACCGCGACGAGCCGCAGGCGACGGTCACTCGTACACCGTCTGTGGAGATCTCCACGGGGCGGCCGGGCAGGGAGCGGCAGATGTCGGCCAGCAGGCGGCCGGAGACGAGGACGGTGCCGTCCTCCTCGACCTCGGCGTCGACGGAGACCCGGGCCGAGACCTCGTAGTCGAAGCCGGAGAGGCTGAGGGCGCCCTCTTCGGCCTTCAGCAGCAGGCCCGCGAGGACGGGCACTGGCGGACGGGCCGGGAGGCTGCGGGCCGTCCAGGCCACTGCCTCCGCGAGTACATCGCGCTCCACCCGGATCTTCACCGGAACCGCCTCCTGCTGTTGCTGACGCCCTGCTGGCCTTCGTCGTCGGCTGAGTTGCCGGAGACCAGTCTGACGCACGCCACCGACAGCCGGTGCGGCTCGGGGTCAAGTTGATGCGAGAGGCGTCGGGTGGGCCGACCCGCAGTTGTGCACAGGCCCTACTTCGAATCGAGTTTCCCGCTTTACCTATGTGGTCGTAGTAGTAGGGCCTGTGGAAACGGTGGATAACTGCCTTTGCGCAGGTCAGCCCACGTTTTTTGTCCACTGACCCTGTGGGCGGAGGCGGTGGATAACCAGGGGTCTCTGTGGACCACCGAAAGTTCTGCACACCCGGTACACAGGGGAGGCCTACTTCTCCCCAGCTCCGTCCCCAGTTTTACCCACGTTGCCCACAGCCCAACCCGGCACCTTGGTGTGACGCCTTTCACTCCTGACGGTGATCGGGGGTGTCGGGTTGCCGAACAGTGGACAACGGTGTGGAGAAGTGCGGGAAAGCTGTGCACAAGAGCCGGTTCGCTGTGGGTAGCCAGTGGACAAGCGAGTCACCGGCCCTGGGGACAAAAGTTCATCCACACCCTGTGGATAAAGGTTTGCCACAAATCCCCAGCCACTTGACCTCGGCTGATCCTCCCTCACCAGGGGTGCCTGTGGACACTTTCGGGATAGTCGGGGCGTCCCCAGGTTGTGGACGCGAAATACTTGGCACATCTGTGGACAAGACCCGTGTCCCGCCATGGAATCGAACAGTTTTCTTGTGAGTGACCGTGTCGTGGCCAGGTCGTAGCCGCCCCACATCGGCTCCGCGGCGGCCCGGTGAACACCAAAAGGCGCCCCTGGAGTGGTTCCAGGGGCGCCTCTTGACGCGTGAACGAGGGTGCGGTGCGGCTTCGTACGGGCGCGCTGAGAGCCTCCTATGGACCCCGCAGGGGATCATCAGGGGGCCCGAACTGCGCGCGCGTCAGCCGTTCTTGATGCGGTTCGTCAGCTCGGTCACCTGGTTGTAGATGGAGCGTCGCTCGGCCATCAACGCGCGGATCTTGCGGTCCGCGTGCATCACCGTCGTGTGGTCCCGGCCGCCGAACTGGGCGCCGATCTTCGGCAGCGACAGATCCGTCAGCTCGCGGCACAGATACATGGCGATCTGCCGGGCCGTCACCAGTACCCGGCTCCGCGAGGCGCCGCACAGGTCCTCGACCGTGTGCCCGAAGTAGTCGGCCGTCGCGGCCATGATGGCCGTGGCCGTGATCTCCGGGGCCGCGTCCTCCCCACCGGGGATCAGGTCCTTCAGGACGATCTCGGTCAGCCCAAGATCGACAGGTTGCCGGTTGAGGCTGGCGAAGGCCGTGACCCGGATCAGCGCGCCCTCCAGCTCACGGATGTTGCGCGAGATGCGGGAGGCGATGAACTCCAGTACCTCGGGCGGGGCGTTCAGCTGCTCCTGTACCGCCTTCTTACGGAGGATCGCGATCCGCGTCTCCAGCTCCGGCGGCTGCACATCGGTGATCAGGCCCCACTCGAACCGGTTGCGCAGCCGGTCCTCCAGCGTCACCAGCTGCTTGGGCGGCCGGTCGGAGGACAGCACGATCTGCTTGTTGGCGTTGTGGAGCGTGTTGAAGGTGTGGAAGAACTCCTCCTGCGTCGACTCCTTGCTCGCGAGGAACTGGATGTCGTCGACCAGCAGGATGTCCATGTCGCGGTAGCGCTTGCGGAACGCGTCCGCCTTGCCGTCGCGGATGGAGTTGATGAACTCGTTGGTGAACTCCTCCGAGCTCACGTAGCGCACCCGGGTGCCGGGGTACAGGCTCCGGGCGTAGTGCCCGATCGCGTGCAGCAGGTGGGTCTTGCCGAGCCCGGACTCGCCGTAGATGAAGAGGGGGTTGTACGCCTTGGCGGGGGCCTCGGCGACGGCGACGGCGGCGGCGTGCGCGAAGCGGTTGGAGGCACCGATGACGAAGGTGTCGAAGAGGTACTTGGGATTCAGGCGCGCGGTCGGCTCGCCGGGGCCCGGCGCGGGCGCGGGCTGCGCGGCGAGGGGCCCGGGCGCACCGGTGGGCGCCGGGAGGCCGCCGGGGCCCTGGCCCGGCCGGCCGTGGCCGGGCGGCTGGTCACCGGAGTCGCGGCGCTGCGGGTCATAGGAGGAGCCGCCGTGAGCGGGCTGGGTGTGCTGGGGCCGCTGGCGCTGGCCGGCGTACGGGTCGCCCTCGGGGAACCCGCCGAGCCGCGGCTGCTGCCATCCGTAGTCGCCGCGGCCGTCCGGCGGCGGCGCGGATGAGGGCCGCGGCCAGGCGCCGGGTTCGGGCCGTTGCTGTGCGTAGTCGGGGTAGGCGGGGCGCGCGTTCGGGAGGTCGTCGGCGGGGCGGCCGTAGCCGTCGCGCCCGTCGTAGGACTCCCGGCTGTCGTAGCTGTCACGGCCGCCACGGCTGTCCCGGCCGTCGCGGGGCTCCCGCTTGTCATACGACTCACGGTTGTCGTACGTGTCCCTGTTGTCGTACGGCTCGTACGCGTCGCGCGGCTCGTAGCCCTCGCGGCCGCTGTCGTACGCGTCGCGCCCGTCCCGCCCCTCGCGGCCTTCACGCCCGTCGTAGGTCTCGCGTGGCGCGTCGCCGTAGCGAGACTGGGGCTGGGGCTGCTGGGACTGGTGCTGCTGAGGAGGTCCTTGGGTCTGCGGTCCGGCGGGCTCGTCCTTGGAGTCGTCCACGGTGATCGCGATCCGGATGGGGCGGCCGCACTCGCGGCTGAGGGCCTCGCTGATCAGTGGGGCGAGCCGCCCTTCCAGGACGCCCTTGGCGAACTCGTTCGGCACGGCGAGCAGCGCGGTGTCGGCGACGAGGGCGAGTGGCTGGCAGCGGTTGATCCAGTGCTCGTCCTTGGCTTCGACACCTTGTCCTCTGCCGTCACCGCGCAGTTGCTCCAGCACGCGTGGCCACACTGCGGCAAGATCGGCAGGTACGTCAGCCACAGGGCACGCTCTCTCACTCACTTGGAGGGGGACGCCCACAGGTCCCACGAATGCGTGGTTCTCGGGACGGGCGGGAGGTATCGAAGTTCCGCCACGGTAGTCAGGCCGACGCGCGTGGTTCAAGTTGTTGTCCACAGGGTGTGTACAAATGTGCCATGCCCCGCCGCTTCATGCTCTAGTGGGCCGGTATCCAGCCGCGATGCCTCTGCGCACCAGGGCTGGTTTGACCGGATGGCGTAGCCGCGCGTACCGTGACCAGGTCGAGTTGTCGATGGCTGCTGCCGCCTGCCTCCGATGGGCATACACCACGTTCCGTGGTCAGAAGCGGTGCAATCGGGCGTATACGAGCTTCTCGTGGGCGCACGGTGACAGCCAGGCGATGTCCCGCCAACACACGAATCATTTCTGGAGCCCCCGAGTGAGCAAGCGCACCTTCCAGCCGAACAACCGCCGCCGCGCGAAGACCCACGGCTTCCGGCTGCGCATGCGCACCCGTGCCGGCCGCGCGATTCTCGCGACCCGCCGTGGCAAGGGTCGCGCCCGTCTGTCCGCCTGACCGACGCAGGTCATGACGTGCTGCCTACCGAGCATCGGCTGAGGCGGCGCGAGGACTTTGCGACCGCGGTACGCCGAGGACGCAGGGCCGGGCGCCCGCTCCTTGTCGTGCATCTTCGAAGCGGTACAACGGACCCGCACCCACCTGGGGAGATCGCTCCCCCGGTGCGTGCGGGTTTCGTCGTCAGCAAAGCGGTCGGCGGCGCCGTCGTCCGCAATCTGGTGAAGCGGAGGTTGCGCCACCTTGTGCGCGATCGGCTCGACCGCTTCCCCCCCGGTAGCCTGGTAGTCGTACGGGCACTGCCCGGCGCGGGCGAGGCGGGCCAGGAGCAACTGGCCCGTGATCTCGACGCCGCTCTACGCAGACTGCTGGGCGGGGCCGCCCCTGAGTCCTCCTCGCTCAACCTCGGGGGAGACACCAAGGGGAGGGTGCCGCGATGAAGTACCCGCTGCTGTGGTTGATCAAGCTCTATCAGTGGACCATCAGCCCGATGCTCGGGCCGGTCTGCAAGTACTACCCGTCGTGCTCGCACTACGGCTACACGGCCATCGACGTGCACGGCGCGGTGAAAGGCACGGCGCTGACGGCCTGGCGCATTCTGCGCTGCAACCCGTGGTCGCACGGCGGCGTCGACTACGTACCCGCCAGGAAGCGCCCAGTCTGGCACCAGTGGCTGCGGAGCCGTCTCCGACGACATTCCGCTGTCGAGCCCGCCGCGCAGCCCGAGACTCAGCCCAACGCCCAAGGAGCCTGATTCGTGGACACGATCCTCGGTCCTCTCTATGCCGTAGTTTCCTGGATCATCGTCCAGTTCCACTCGCTGTACAGCCTTGTCTTTGATGAGAACAGCGGCTGGGCTTGGGGCCTGTCCATCGTCTCGCTGGTGGTGCTGATCCGTATCTGCCTGATCCCGCTTTTTGTGAAGCAGATCAAGGCGACGCGGAACATGCAGGCGCTGCAGCCACGGATGAAGGCGATCCAGGAGCGCTACAAGAGCGACAAGCAGCGCCAGTCCGAAGAGATGATGAAGCTCTACAAGGAGACGGGCACCAACCCGCTCTCCAGTTGTCTCCCGATCCTGGCGCAGTCGCCGTTCTTCATCGCGCTCTACCAGGTGCTCAACAAGATCGCGAACAACCACACGGTCGGGTCGATCAACCAGGACCTGCTGAACAGCGCCCGTGAAGCGCACATCTTCGGTGCCCCGCTGTCGGTGAAGTTCATGAGCAGCGCGTCGAAGGTGGAGGGCCTGGGCGCCTCGCTGACCGATGTGCGCGTGGTCACGATCACGATGATCATCCTGATGTCTGGCTCGCAGTTCTTCACGCAGCGCCAGCTGATGACGAAGAACGTGGACCTGACGGTGAAGACGCCGTTCATGCAGCAGCAGAAGATGCTGATGTACATCTTCCCGGTCATGTTCGCCGTGTTCGGTATCAACTTCCCCGTCGGTGTTCTCGTCTACTGGCTGACCACGAACGTCTGGACCATGGGTCAGCAGATGTTCATCATCCGCCGTAACCCGACTCCCGGCAGCGTCGCCTACACCGCGCGCCAGGACCGGCTGCGGGCCAAGGGCAAGCTGAAGGAAGACCCGGAGGTCGTCGAGGCCCGGGAAGCGGTGGAAGCGGCTCGCCAGAACCGGCAGCAGCCGAAGCGGCAGTCGAAGTCGCAGCGCCAGTCGGCGGCCGCGCAGGGCACCACGAAGACCCCTGAGAGCAGTTCGACCACGGGGCGGGGGCGTGCTCGGGCCACGGCGCAGTCCGGCACCGCGAAGGGTTCCACGGCGAAGTCGGGCGCGGACGCGCGCAAGCCCTCGCTGGAGAAGGGGAAGAAGGGGACGCAGTCCGGTAAAGCCGCCGGCGGCTCCTCTTCTGGCTCCTCCCGTAACACCAAGTCCGGGCAGCGCAAGGGCCAGGGGCCCAAGCACCCGACCAAGAAGTAAGAAGGAGTCCATCCGTGACGGAAGGCACCACCCCAGCTGAGGGTGTCGATACCCTGACCCGCCTGGAGCAGGAAGGCGAGATCGCGGCCGACTACCTTGAGGGCCTGCTGGACATCGCGGACCTCGACGGTGACATTGACATGGACGTCGAGGCCGACCGTGCCGCGGTGTCGATCATCAGCGACTCGACCAGCCGGGACCTGCAGAAGCTGGTCGGGCGCGATGGCGAGGTGCTGGAAGCCCTTCAGGAGCTGACACGGCTTGCGGTCCACCGGGAGACCGGCGACCGCAGCAGGCTGATGCTCGACGTCGACGGCTTCCGGGCGCGGAAGCGCGAGGAGCTGTCGGAGCTGGGCGCCAAGGCCGCGGAAGAGGCCAAGGGCAGCGGACAGCCGGTCAAGCTGAAGGCGATGACCCCCTTCGAGCGGAAGGTCGTCCACGACGCGGTCGCGGCGGCCGGGCTGCGGAGCGAGTCTGAGGGTGAGGAGCCCGAGCGCCGGGTGGTTGTGCTTCCCGCTTGATGCAGTGAGCCGACCCGGGCTCTGGGCCCGGGTCGGTGGAGGTAGCTCCGGCCCCGTCTGTTTCGCAGGCGGGGCCGGAGTTCGTCGGGCATGGAAACGGCATTCGAGAGGAAGGACGGTCCCTCGTGGCGGGAGCAGCGGAGGAACTTCCCCCAGCGCCTGAGGCGGCGCGGGAGGTATTCGGCGATCGCTTTGCGGAGGCTGTGAGGTACTCCGAGCTGCTGGCTGATGTGGGCGTCACACGTGGCCTGATCGGGCCGCGCGAGGTGCCGAGGCTGTGGGAACGGCACCTTTTGAACTGTGCTGTGCTCTCGGAGGCGGTCGCTGAGGGCGTCTCGGTATGCGATGTGGGCTCGGGGGCCGGGCTGCCCGGGATTCCGCTGGCGCTGACACGGCCGGATCTGCGGATCACGCTGCTGGAGCCGCTGCTGCGGCGGACGAACTTCTTGCAGGAGATCGTCGAGCTGCTGGGCCTGGACCATGTGACCGTGGTCCGCGGCCGGGCGGAGGAAGTGCTCGGGAGCCTTCCGCCGGTGCACGTGGTGACCGCGCGCGCCGTGGCTCCGCTGGACCGGCTGGCCGGCTGGGGGGTGCCGCTGCTCCGCCCGTACGGGGAGATGCTGGCCCTCAAGGGCGACACGGCCGAGGAAGAGCTGAAGGGGGCACGGGCCGCTCTCAGCAAGCTGGGGGTCGTGCAGACGTCGGTGTTCCAGGTCGGTGCGGGCATCGTCGATCCGCCGTCGACGGTGGTGCGGGTCGAGGTGGGAGAGAGCCCGGGTGGTGTGAGGTTTGCCGCGAAGCGCGCCAAGGCCGCTCGCAAGGGGCCGCGCCGTCGCCGCTGAGCCGGTGAGGGGGCAGTGGAGTGAGTGACGTGACCGGTGAGGCCGGCAATGCTCCATACAAGCTGGCAAACGTACCCATACCGGAGTGTCGTGACCACCTAGCGTGTGCGTCCGTGCATCGTGTTTCACGTGAAACGCCGCTCTTTGCTGCATGGAATCATCAGCCGCGGCCGTGCGGCTGCCGCGCCGCGCGACCGCCGACCCCGGATGAACGCTGATTCATCCACAGGAGAACGGGCCTCGCTGGTTCACAACCCCGAAAGCATGGCAGGCTCTGTTCATTGCGAGCCTGATGTCGAGGAGAGTGAATCCTTGCGGTCCGACGCCAACATCGCGGGGCCGATGACCGACCCGGTCCCCGGTCCCCGTACCGCTGAGCCCTCCCCGGGGGCGCCCGGGGAACCTCCAGCCACGGGGGAGGATGTTTCACGTGAAACGCCGCCTCCGATGGACGCTTCCCCTACCTTCGAGCGGGATGTGTCCGCTCCCATCGGCCGTGCGGCGCAGGTCGCCGTGGCGGCGCTCGGCCGGGCGGGCGAGGGCCTGCCACGCCCGGAGCAGACCAGAGTCATGGTCGTCGCCAACCAGAAGGGCGGCGTGGGCAAGACGACCACGACCGTGAACCTGGCGGCTTCTCTCGCGCTGCATGGCGCGCGGGTGCTCGTGGTCGATCTGGACCCGCAGGGCAATGCCTCGACGGCGCTGGGGATCGATCACCACGCCGAGGTGCCGTCGATCTACGACGTCCTGGTCGACAGCAGACCCCTGTCCGATGTCGTGCAGCCGGTGCCGGACGTGGAAGGGCTGTTCTGCGCGCCCGCCACGATCGACCTGGCGGGGGCCGAGATCGAACTCGTGTCGTTGGTTGCCCGGGAGACCAGGCTGGAGCGTGCCATTCAGGCGTACGAGCAGCCGCTGGATTACATCCTCATCGACTGCCCGCCCTCGCTCGGCTTGCTGACGGTCAACGCTCTGGTGGCGGGCGCGGAGGTGCTGATCCCGATCCAGTGTGAGTACTACGCCCTGGAGGGGCTGGGTCAGCTGTTGCGGAACGTGGAACTCGTGCGGGGACATCTGAACCGCAAGCTGCACGTCTCGACGATTTTGCTGACGATGTACGACGGCCGGACCCGGCTGGCCTCTCAGGTGGCCGACGAGGTCCGGAGCCACTTCGGTAACGAGGTGCTGAGGACGAGCATCCCGCGTTCGGTGCGGATCTCGGAGGCGCCGAGCTACGGGCAGACGGTCCTCACCTACGACCCTGGCTCCAGCGGGTCACTGTCCTATCTTGAGGCCGCCCGTGAGATCGCCTTCCGTGGGGTCGGCGTCTTCTACGACGGGAAGCACGCCCACGCAGCGGTCGAGAACCATCAGCAAGGCCAGCACAACATGTCGGAGGGGCTGTAGTGAGCGAGCGACGTAGAGGACTGGGCCGGGGGCTCGGTGCGCTGATTCCTCCCGCTCCCAAGGGAGCGGAGACTTCCACGCCCTCGGTGAGCGTCGGGGCGACGTCGCCGTCGGCGGTGCCGGTGCTCTCCCCGGACCGGGGGGTCGCGGCGGCCGCGGTGGCCACGCTCCCCCAAAGCGGGCGCTCGTCGGAGAACGACACTCCGCAGGACGACGGCGTTTCACGTGAAACAGACGCCGCCCAGCCCGAGGAGCCGACGCCTGCCGTCGAGCCCGATGCGGTGGTGGGCGCGCACTTCGCCGAGGTGCCACTGGACTTCATCACACCCAACCCCCGGCAGCCCCGCGAGGTCTTCGACGAAGACGCCCTCGCTGAGCTGGTCACCTCCATCCAGGAGGTCGGCCTCCTCCAGCCCGTTGTCGTACGGCAGTTGGGCCCGGAGCGCTATGAGCTCATCATGGGCGAGCGGCGCTGGCGGGCTTGCCGGGAGGCGGGCCTGGAGAAGATCCCGGCGATCATCCGGGCGACGGACGACGAGAAGCTGCTCCTGGACGCGCTCCTGGAGAACCTGCATCGCGCGCAGCTGAACCCGCTCGAAGAGGCGGCGGCGTACGACCAGTTGCTCAAGGACTTCGACTGCACGCACGACGAGCTGGCGGGGCGGATCGGACGGTCGCGTTCTCAGGTCACCAACACGCTGCGGCTGCTGCGGCTGTCGCACTCGGTGCAGCGGCGGGTCGCCGCCGGGGTGCTGTCGGCGGGACATGCCCGTGCTCTGCTGTCCGTCGATGACTCGGAGGAGCAGGACCGGCTGGCGCATCGCATCGTCGCCGAGGGGCTGTCGGTTCGTGCGGTGGAGGAGATCGTGACCCTGATGGGGTCGCGGCCGAGCAGCTCGGCGAAGGCCAGGGGGCCGCGGGCGGGGACCCGCGTATCGCCCGCGCTGACGGACCTCGCCTCACGGCTCTCCGACCGCTTCGAGACGCGGGTGAAGGTCGACCTGGGCCAGAAGAAGGGCAAAATCGTTGTCGAGTTCGCGTCGATAGACGACCTGGACCGCATCCTGGGCACCCTCGCTCCCGGCGAGGGCCGGGTCCTGGAACAGAAGCTCACCGAGGAAGAGGCGGCGGAAGCGGGCGAGGGCGAGAGCCCCGAGTAGTCGGCCTTCCACCGGAGCGGGTCGTGTTCCCCTGGCGGGAACGCGGCCCGCTTTTTGTTCTGTGTGCGGCGGTATCGGAGAAATCGCCTCGCGGATACGATGCGTAAGGGTATGGAGCGTCCACTCGGAGAGGGAGGCCCATGCGAAGAGTGAGCCGCATCGGTTGGATGGCTGCGGGGCTCGGGCTGGGGGCTGTAGGCGGTTTCGTGGGCAGCCTCGCCAGGGAGCGCGGCGCATTGTCGGCCGCTCGCGTCGCGGCCGCTGAGGGAAGCGAGGTACTGACTACATGGGGCGTCGGCTCGTACCGCTCACACTGGACAACCTTCCCGACATCCCCAAGCGCTGTCGCGCCTGTGTCTTTTGGGAGCTCGACCCGGTCAGCGGCGAGGCCGCGGTAAAGGCCGGGCGGCCGGAGGTCGAGAAGGAAGCCTGGATCTCGGCTGTCCTGCTGGAGTGGGGCTCCTGCGGCCGGGTCGTCTACGTCGACGACGTCCCGGTGGGCTTCGTCCTCTACGCGCCTCCGGCGTACGTGCCGCGTTCGACGGCCTTTCCCACCAGCCCGGTGGGCGCGGACGCCGTGCAGCTGATGACCTCCTGGCTCATGCCCGGCTACCAGGGGCAAGGGCTGGGGCGCGTCATGGTGCAGGCGGTCGCCAAGGATCTGATCCGCCGTGGAGTCAAGGCCATTGAGGCGTTCGGTGACACGCGGTGGAAGGAGCCCGCGTGTGTGCTGCCCGCGGACCATCTGCTGGCTGTGGGCTTCAAGACGGTGCGGCAGCATCCGCGCTACCCTCGGCTCCGCCTTGAGCTGCGGACCACGCTCACCTGGAAAGAGGATGTGGAGCTGGCGCTGGACCGGCTGCTCGGCGCCGTACAGAAAGAGCCGGTGCTGCGCCCGTTGTAGCCCCCGCCCACGCACGGAAACGGGCCCGCCCCCAAGGGGGCGGGCCCGTTTCACGTGAAACGTGGCGCTGACGCGGTGGGTCAGGCGAGGAAGTCGGCCAGGTCGCGCTCGATGGCCGCCTTCGGCTTGGCGCCGACGATGGTCTTCACGACCTCGCCGCCCTGGTAGACGCTCATGGTCGGGATGGACATGACGCCGTACTTGGCGGCCACGGCCGGGTTCTCGTCGATGTTGAGCTTGACGATCTCGATCTTGTCGCCGTGCTCGGCCGCGATCGCCTCCAGGGAAGGGGCGATCTGGCGGCACGGGCCGCACCACGCGGCCCAGAAGTCCACGAGTACGGGCTTGTCGTTCTTGATGACGTCTTCTTCGAAGGAAGCGTCAGTCACAGTCTTCAGGTTGCCGGCCACGGCGGTTTCCTCGATTCGTTGGTGCGGGGTAAAGAGCGGGGCTTCAGACGGCGACGGCGGGCGGCTCATCGTCCGAGCGGCCGGCGAGGTAGCGCTCGGCGTCGAGTGCGGCGGAGCAGCCGGTGCCGGCGGCGGTGATCGCCTGGCGGTAGGTGTGGTCGACGACGTCTCCCGCGGCGAAGACGCCGGGCAAGTTGGTGCGGGTGGTGGGGGCGTCGACGGTGAGGTAGCCATCGTCGTCGAGGTCGAGCTGGCCCTTGAACAGTTCCGTGCGCGGGTCGTGGCCGATCGCGATGAACAGACCGGTCACCGGCAGCTGCGAGGACTCCCCCGTCTTGAGGTTGCGCAGGGTCACACCGGACAGCTTGGCGTCGCCGTGGATCTCGCTGACCTCGCTGTCCCAGATGAAGGAGATCTTGGGGTCGGCGAAGGCACGGTCCTGCATGGCCTTGGAGGCGCGGAGGGTGTCGCGGCGGTGGACGATGGTCACGGACTTGGCGAAGCGGGAGAGGAACGTGGCCTCTTCCATCGCGGTGTCGCCACCGCCGATGACGGCGATGTCGTGGTCCTTGAAGAAGAAGCCGTCGCAGGTGGCGCACCAGGAGATGCCGCGACCCGAGAGCTCGTCCTCGCGGGGGAGACCGAGCTTGCGGTGCTGGGAGCCGGTGGTGACGATCACGGTCTTCGCCCGGTGGACGGTCCCGGCCGAGTCGGTGACGGTCTTGATGTCCTCGGTGAGGTCCACCGCGGTCACGTCGTCCGGGATCAGCTCGGCGCCGAACCGCTCGGCCTGGGCGCGCATGTTGTCCATCAGGTCCGGGCCCATGATGCCGTCGCGGAAGCCGGGGAAGTTCTCCACGTCGGTGGTGTTCATCAGCGCGCCGCCAGCGGTCACGGCGCCCTCGAAGACCAGCGGCTGCAGCGCGGCGCGTGCGGTGTAGAGCGCGGCCGTGTAGCCCGCGGGCCCGGAGCCGATAATGATCACGTTGCGGACGTCGCTCACGGGGTGTCTTCCTTGTCTCTGCCGACTACGGACTGGGGGCAACCGGACCGGCGATCTTTCCCGGAAAGTGCTGCCATCCCACCCAACGGATACTACGGGCCGGGCATTCCCGGGAGGCCCGGGGTCACTCGCGTGTGTCCGTTCGCCCGTGTACTCGTGGTCCCCGGTCCGTGTGTTGGCCCGGCCCCGTCAGCCGCGAGGGTAGGTCCGGTTCAGCAGAACCGTGCCAGGCGACGAGGGGGACTTGGTCACACAGTCCGCGTCGATGACGAACGCGTCGGCCTTGGAACCGTCGCCCGGGTGCGGGAGGACGACGAGATACGCGGCCTTGCCTTCGTAGGTCTCTTCCCGAGTGGCCAGCGGTGCCTCGGAGCGCTTGGTGCCCTTGGTGACGCACGAGGGCGCGGAATCGGACTCGCCGCGCAGGGGCACAGAGGGCGAAGTGTGGATGCCGACGTCACCGGAGGGAGCCAAGGACTTCCTCTTGTTGCCTTGGTCCGCGTCCGCGAGGAGACCCTGCACACGGCCCTTGAGGCTCGACGCCGTGAGCGTCGAAGCGCCTTCCGTGGGACCCGTGGATTCGGTGGCCGTCGCCGCCTCGCGAGGCGGGTCATCGCCCGGGTTGTTCTGGAGGAAGAAGGTGCCGGCGCCCAGCACGGCGGCGGCGCAGGCTGTACTGAGGAGAGCGGTCCGCCAGCGTCGCCCGCGGCCGCGTCGGGGGCCCGGCGTCTGGCGGCCGGGACTGGTAGCCGACCTTGGGCGCCCGGCGGGGCGGTCGGCCCCTGGGGGCGTCGTTTCACGTGAAACAGCGGCTGGCTCCGGCGCTGTTTCACGTGAAACAGCGCCGTCGGCACGCTGGTCGTCGTCGTGGCGGCTCGCGGTCGCGTCAAGAAGCGCCTCGGCGGCCAGCGCGGCGTCGATCCGCCCCGCGATGTCGGCGGGCATCCGGGCCGGTCCGGGCAGGGTGCCCAGCAGCCCGCGGATCTCGTCCAGCGATGCGCGGACGTCCTCGCACACCGGACAGCTCGCGAGGTGATCGCGGACGCCGCGCACGCGGTCGGGGGGCAGCAGGCCCTCGGTGAGTGCGGAGATTTCCGCGACCTCAGGGTGCTCGTCCGTGTCGGTCGTCGATGTCACGCTCGCCCACCTCCGCCCTTCACGGGATCTGCGTCGTTCGGTCCTGTCGGCGGTGAGACGGATGTCCCCTGCGCCCGGTTCCTTCCCCCAGTCGAAGCCGCGCTATCCCTTTCCCGAGGGTGGAGATGTGACAGCAGGGGCAGGAGTCTGGCGCGGCCCCGGGCGCACCGGCTCTTCACGGTGCCGGTGGGGACCCCCAGGACGTCGGCGGCCTCCGCTACGGGGTATCCCTGCATGTCGACGAGCACCAGGGCCGCACGCTGCTCCGCGGGCAGCGTGCGCAGCGCCTGGAGGAGTTCCCGGTGGAGGTCCTGTCGCTCGGCGGGGACGGCGGCGGACTCCTGCGGTTCGAGGAGCTGTTCCAGCCGCTCGGTGTCGTCGATCGGGGTCGTCCTGCGGGTGGCGGCCTTCCGGGCCCGGTCCAGGCAGGCGTTGACGGTGATCCGGTGCAGCCAGGTGGTGACGGCCGACTGGCCCCGGAAGGTGTGGGCGGCCCGGTAGGCGGAGACCAGGGCGTCCTGAACGGCGTCGGCGGCCTCCTCCCGGTCGCCGAGAGTGCGCAGCGCGACCGCCCAGAGGCGATCTCGGTGGCGCCGTACGATCTCGCCGAAGGCACTGGGGTCGCCCGCTACGTGACGTGCCAGGAGCTCACCGTCGCTCGTGTCGCCGACTGCGTCGTCTTTCAACGGTGAGCCCCCCTCTCTTTGCGTACTGGCTGGCGTGGATCAGCCGGTGACCTTGATTTCCGAGATGCCGCCACGGTAGCCGTCCGCGGAACCATCACTGGGCAGCTCGGTGATGTGGATCAGTACGTACCGTGTCCGGACGGGCTTGTCGAGGGTCCTGGACAGGCTGTCGTCGGTCTTCTTGAGCTTGGTGAGCTCGTGGGGGAAGTCGGCGAGGGTGGAGGGCTGGTCCGCGGAGGGGTCGGCGGCCAGGAGTTCCACGGTCTGCCCGGGCTTGTAGAAGTCGACGGAGACGCCCGAGACCTTCTTGGTGCTGCCGAGATCGACGACGATGCCGCTGCCGTCCCGCCGCTCTCCGAGATTGCCGAAGTTGGCGTATCCCTGGTAGCGCTTGGTCACCCACGCGCTGTCCTGCTGCTTGTCGATGGTGGCGCTCACCTGGTTCCCGGACATCGGTGCGGCCAGCGGCGTGAACTCATAGGCGTCGGAGATCGCGAGGGGCTTGCCGGGGGACTTCTTCTTGGGGGTCTTGTCGTCGTCCCCGTTCTGAGAGCTGCCGGAGTCGCCTGACTTGCCCTCTTCCTTGAGGAGGATGTCGGCGAGCTGCCAGCTGCCGAGTCCCAGGGCGACGATGAGGAGGGCGGAGACGCTCCACTTCAGTGCCCTGCCGGTGCGGCCTTGCAGCGGCGGCGGAGGGGGCGTGGGGGCGACCCTGCCCGCGCCTGTGCCGCCTCGGCTCGGCGGCTGCGCGTAGGAACCCTGCTGGTACGTGGTCCGCTGGTAGGCGGGGGTGGCGGTGAAGGAGGGCTCCGGCGGGCGGACGCGCGGCATGGCCGCGACGGCCTTGGCCAGTTCCTCCGGCGTGGTGCAGGGCGGGTCCTGCCGGGAAGCCGTCGCGCCGTCGTTGACGAGGGCGCGCATCGCGAGTTCGGACAGCCCGCGGTGGACTCCCGCGCGCACCTGGTCGGGCGCGATGAGGCCGACACCTTTGGGGAGGCCGGACAGGCCGTGGGCGTCGCTCTCGTAGGGCCAGCGCTGGGTGAGTGCCGCGTACAGCAGGGCGCCGATCGCCTCGGTATCGGTGCGCTGCGGCTGGTCGGGGGTGATGCCGCGCAGGGCGGCCATGACGGCGAGGCCGCGGATGCGGTACTGGCCCGACTCCGTACGCAGGACAGAGCTGGGGGTCAGCCGCAGGTGGGCGAGGCCTTCGCGGTGAGCGGCGGCCATGGCTTGCGCCACCTGGCTGACGAGTTGGTAGGCGTCGTGCGGTTCGAGCGGTCCTGCGGCCAGCACCGTGGTGAGTTCGGTGGCGTCCGAGAGCCATTCGTGGACGACGTAGACGAGATCGTTCTCCTCGACCGCGTCGAGGACTTGGACGAACCGGGGGTCGCCGAGCAGCGCGGCCGAGCGCGCTGCCGCGAGGACGGGGCGGGCGCGCGGGTGATCGGCCGGCAGGACGTGTACGCCGACAGCGCGGCGCAGTTTCTCGTCGACGGCACGCCAGCTGCTGAATCCGTCCAGTCGGGTGACGCACTCCTCCAGGCGGTACCGTCTGGCGAGTTTGTGACCGCTGTGCAGTTCGGTGGGGCTTGTGTCGGCCGCGGCGCCGGTGTCCTTGTCGGACGGGCGCGCGGCCTCTGTGTCTTCGCTGGCCTGCTGTTGGGCCTTAGCTTCGTCGGTCGTGGCCTTACCCGCCTTCGCGGTAAGCGGTTCTTCGCCGCTGTTATCGGCCACGTCGACGGCAGCCGTACTCCGGTCCGCCACCGTCGTTCCCTGCCTCCCCATCCGTTGCGCCATTTCCACGCCAGGTCAATTGTGCCCACAGTCCGCCGCTATGCACGACACGCGTCGGCGAATGATGGTTGTGCTCGGGTCATCGGCCGAGTCGGCCTCGGACCATTCCGACCATGGCGGTCAGTTCCTGAATGCGCATCCGTTTCGCGGCGATATAGAAGATTCCGAGAAGGATGACGCCACCTCCGAGCAAGGAAGCGAGTGAACCGAACAATCCGCTGCCCAGCGCGCCGGTGATGGCGTAGGCCGCGGCTCCCGCGAGGGCGGCGGCGGGGATGCAGGCGCCGACGAGGCGGGCGTATGTACGGACGACGTGGCGGCCGTCGAGGTCGCCCCCCAGCCGGTTGCGCATCCGCCGCCAGGCGACGCCTACACCGACCGCGTAGGCGAGGCCGTACGACGCGGCCATGCCGACCACGGTCCAGCGCGGAGGCAGCAGGACGTAACACAGGCCGGAGGCCGCGGCATTGATGGCGGCGACGATGACCGTGTTGTAGAAGGGGGTGCGGGTGTCTTCGTAGGCGTAGAAGCCGCGGAGGACCACGTACTGCACGGAGAACGGGATGAGGCCGAGCCCGAAGGCCATCAGGATATAGCCCATCGCGCGGGCCGATTCGATGCCTGATGACCCGAAGAGCAGGGTGCACATGGGGATGCCGAGGGCGACGAAGGCGAAGGAGATCGGCACGATCGCGACGGCGGAGGTGCGCAGACCCTGGGAGATGTCACCCCGGACAGCGGCGACGTCGCCGTCGTGGGCGGCCCGGGAGATCCTGGGCAGCAGGGCGGCCATCACGGAGACCGTGATGATGGCCTGCGGCATGCCCCAGATGAGCTGGGCGCTGGAGTAGCCGAGGAATCCGGTACCGGGGTATCCCTCGTCGGCGGCCGCTGAGCCCGCGCTGGTGGAGAGCTGGGTGACGACGATCACGCCGGCCTGGTTGGCGAGGACGAACAGGACGGTCCACTTGGCGAGCTTCGCGGCCTTGCCGAGGCCGTGACCGCGCCAGTCGAAGCGGGGCCTGAAGTGGAAGTCCGCTTCCCGCAGGTACGGGATCATCGCCAGCGACTGGACGGTGAGGCCGAGGAGGGTGCCGATGCCGAGGAGCTGGATGCCCTCCGCCGGGAGCGTCGTCACGCTGAACTCGGACTTGCTGGCCGACCCGTAGACGTAGATGAACATGGCGAGCGTGGCGATGATGACGATGTTGTTGAGGACCGGCGTCCACATCATCGCGCCGAACTTGCCGCGGGCGTTGAGGATCTGGCCCATGACCACGTGCACGCCCATGAAGAAGATGGTGGGCAGGCAGTAGCGGGCGAAGGTGACGGCGACTTCGTTGGCCGCCGGGTCGCCCGCGATCTCGGGTGACATCAGGTTGATGAGCATCGGCGCTGCGAACACCGACACGGCGACCAGTACGCCGAGGATGACCATCACCAGCGTGAGCAGCCGGTTGGCGTAGGCCACGCCACCGTCCTCGTCCTCCTTCATCGCGCGCACGAGCTGCGGGACGAAGACGGAGTTGAGACCGCCGCCCACGGTGAGGAAGAAGATCATCGTCGGGAGGCTCATGGCGATGCCGTAGGTGTCGCCGAGGGTGGCGGCACCGAGCGCGGCGACGATCATCATCTGCCGGACGAAGCCGGTGAGCCGGGAGACCATCGTGCCGGCGGCCATGAGAGCGCTGGACTTCAGCAGGCTTGAGGCGCGGCCCGCGCTGCGCTTGGCAGCGGCCGCGGGCGAGCCCAGCATCATCGTGGCGTCGGGGCCCGCCCCGGTGGCCGCTCCTGCGGCTGCCGCCGGGGGCGCGGCGGGGGCCCCCGGCGGGTCGGGGCGCTGCTGCTGCCCGTAGCGGGGGTCCTGGTAGGCGCGCTGGTCTTGCTGGGCCTGCTGGCCGTACGGAGCCTGCTGGCCGTATTGCTGGCCTTGCTGGTCGTACTGGCTGTACTGCGCCTGCTGCCCGTGCTGCTGGCCCTGCTGGCCGTACCCGTGCTGCTGGCCTTGCTGCGGGTGCTGACCCTGCTGACCCTGCTGCGGCTGCTGGGCCTGGCGGCCGCCGTACTGGGTCGGCTGACCGTAGGGGACCTGGTCGGCCTGCTGCTGGTAGTGCCCGCCCTGCTGCGGGTACTGCGGCTGCTGGCTGTAGTCGCCCTGTGCCTGGCCCTGCTGCTGGCTGTAGTCGCCCTGCTGGCTCTGCTGGCCCTGGCTCTGGCTCTGCTGGTTGTAGCCCTGGTTCTGCTGGTTGTACTGGTCGTACGGGCCGGGGTACTGGGGCTGCGGGTGCTGCGGGTCGTACGGCTGCTGGTCGCGGAAGAGGTGGGCGAACGCGTCGGGCTCAGGACGCTCGTCCGCCGCCTGGCTGATCAGGTCGTCGACACCCACGTACTGGGTGGGCGCGCTGTCGTCGCCGTACGGGAGGTAGCGCGAGGGGCCGTCCGGCTCGGGGGCGGGCGTGGGGGCCCACGCGCGCGGGTCGGGCGTCTGCTGCTCGGGCGGTGGCTGGTGGTACATGTGCTGAGTGGGGTCCGCTGAGCCGGGAGGCGGCGGATGCCGCACGTCGCCCAGCGGGTCCTGTGCGGGCGGGCTCTGCGCCGGATACGGGTACTGGGCGTAGGCGTCCTGCACGTACGGGTCCTGGGCATACGGTGTCTGCGCGTAGGGGTCCTGCTGGTACGCGCTGTCGGTGTAGACGGGAAAAGAGCCCGTGACATATGGCTGCTGGTAGAAGCCCTGCTGATACGCGTCCTGCGCGTAGGGGTCCGGAATGTACGGGTCCTGCGGGTAGGACGGCGGGTGGTAGGTGGGGGCGTACTGAGGGTCCTGCGCTGCGGCGTCGGACGGGTACGGGGGGTCCTGCCCCGCCGGGTCCGCGCCCGCGTCGCGGTCGCGGTCACCGTCGTACGGCGCGTTCATCGCTACCCCACCTCATTGTCCGCGGCCGAGTGGCCCCACCATTCCTCAACGGTCCACTTTCTCACCTGTGCCGGATGGGCCAGTGCTTTGCGGTCCGGTGTCAGGGGCCGGGTCACTCGGCTGCACGGGCTCGCCGGAGTGCGATCCGGCCTCGTCACCGGTGCCGCCATCGCCGTCATGCCCATTGTCGGGGTGCGGACCGGCCGGTGCGTCCGGGCTGTCGCCACCGGATTTGCCGCCGGAACGCTTGCGCTTGATGTAGATGCGGATTCCCGCCAGCACAAGGAGCAGCACGCCTCCGGCGATGACGAGTATCACTGTCGAGGTGATGGAGGTGACGTTCACCTCGAAGGTCATCTCCTCGCCGTAGGGCTGGCCGTCCTTCGTGTAGAGCTGGGCGGTGATCGTGGTCCGGCCGTTGGCACGCGCAGAGGTGTCGAACTTCACCGACTGGCTGTGCCCGCCGTCGATCTTGATGGCCTTGGGGCCATCGACCTTCAGACGCAGTGGCTGCTTCGAGGTGAGAACCAGCTCAAGGCCTTCCACGCCCTGCACGAGGCCGTTCTGGACCGTCACGGGGATCGTCGCGCTGCGCCCGGAGAGTGTCGCCGGTGACTTCTGGATGAGGTGGACCTGGTTGGCGAGGTCGGAGAGGTGGTTCTTCACGGACGCGCGGAAATTCGTCGCGTCACGGGAGTCGCCCCGCCAGGAGGTGGACATGTCCCGCATGATCGCGTTGCCGAAGGGGGTGACGACCCGCCCCTCCTCGGAGAGGACCGAGCGGAACTTCTCGAACTCTCCCTGGGTCTGCTTGATCTCCCTGAACGCCCGCGTGGGCAGTTCGTGCTCGCGCAGCGCGGCCGGGTAGGACCGGCCGCTGGGCACCTGCCGGGTGGCCGCCGGGTCGGGCTTGGCCTTGGCGGCGCGGCCCAGATCGAGCGGCTCGGTCCAGCGCCCGGGCTCCAGAGCGCCGAGCGCGGTGGCCATCGCCTGGATCTGGCTGGTGGTGGGCATGCGGGGCGGTGTGACGACGATGCTGCGCTGGAGCTCCGGTGTCTGCTGTGTGAGCACCAGGGACTGGGCGACGAACTCCTGAACGGCGAGGGTGGCGTTCTCCGCACGGGACATGTCGCCGTCGAAGGCCGTCGACAGCCGGGCGTCGGCGACGATGGCGGTGGTGCCGCCGCCGATCGGCCGGGCCGAGGTGGGTGTGTACGGGAGGCCGCCGGTCTCCTGGAGGCTGTCGCCGCGGGTGATGACGTGATGGGCGCCGGCCGAGGTGGCCACGTCGACGATGGAGGAGTCGATGGCTCCCTGGACGGGCCAGGCGAAGTCGGTACGGGGCGTCAGTCGCAGGACTGACTCCACGGTCTTCGTGGACAGCTCGGTCGCCGACTGGAGGTGGCTGAGGCTGCCGGTCACGGCCTTGCCGCGGTGGGCGAGGGAGGCCAGGTCGGGGTCGGCGAACGGCAGCGCCACCACTTGGCGGCCGTCCACGGCCTCTTCCAGGGCGTCCAGCCACTGGTTGGCGAGGGCCTGGCCCCGGCCGGGCGTGGTGTCCTCCCCGTCCTGCACCTCGTACTTCCTGGTCATGGCGTCGACGGCGGCGAGGAGATCGGGATCGATGACCCAGGTGACGTCGAGGTCCTTGCCCAGCGCGACGAGCTGCTGGAGCCGCCCGCCCGGCGCCAGCTCCTTCGCCAGGTCGTCGTTGCGGAAGACCGGCGTCTGCTGCTCGTCGGGCTTCGTGCGGGCGGTGAGGTGGGTGGAGGAGATGACCGGCCACAGATAGGTCAGCTGGGTCTTCTTGCCGGACGAGCCGGTCTGCCAGGGCAGGAACGTGCGCTGGATGCCCAGGACCTGCGCGGCCTGCGTCGTGGACTGGCCCGTGAGGGAGACCGCGAGCTGGTACACGCCCTGGCTGGTCAGGGCGAGCTGCTTGACGGGGATGGCGAGGGTGAAGTCACGGCTGACCCGGGGCGGCAGCTTGGGGACCTTCTTGAGGTACTTGCCGCCGACCTCGATGCCGTCCGCGCCGGGGAAGAAGCCGGTGCGGCTGGCGGCCGTGTCGATCGCGCTGCGGCCGCTCATCACCGGGCCGACCCGGAGCGCCACATACGCGTTGGTGATCGCCGAGTCGCCCTTGTTGGTGACGGTGCCCTTGATGGTCAGCACATCACTGGCCGACGGGGCGGTCGGCGTCATGGAGTCGATCGATACGTCCACGGTGTGCGACCCCGTGGGGGCGGGGGCTGCCTCGGCGTCCGGCGGCGCGGACACCTGCAGCAAGGCCGCGAGGAGCGGAACCACCGCCATCAGTGTCACGGCGCGCCGTAGCCACCGTCGGGCAGGAGCAGAAGTCGTCCCCTGGAGCTCTGCCGCCTCGGCCACGCGCTCGCCCGTCCCTCATTGTCGTCAGTGGTCGTCGATGGTGCGTCCACGCATGGTAACGAGATCCGGTGTGACGAAGTGCTGCGGACTCTCCACATGATCGTCACAGAGTGTGTGGCCGGTCCCACGTGGCACCCGCCGTACAACGAGGAGGCCCCATGGCGATCGGCCACGTACTCTTTTCTGTTGTGCCGAACGCCAACAATGACACCCAGACCGCGCAGTCGTCCTACGAGCTCAGCCAGGTTCAGCGCCGGGCGGTAAGTGAGCTTTTGCGGGTCTCCCCCGTCGCCGACGATCTCGCCAGCCGCTTCCAGGAGGCCGGGTACTCTCTCGCCCTGGTCGGCGGCTCCGTCAGGGACGCGTTGCTTGGCCGCCTCGGCAACGACCTCGACTTCACCACGGACGCCCGCCCCGAAGAGGTCCTGAAGATCGTCCGGCCCTGGGCGGACGCGGTCTGGGAGGTCGGGATCGCCTTCGGCACGGTCGGCTGCCAGAAGCAGGGGCCGGGCGACAGCGGGGCAATGCAGGACTTCCAGATCGAGGTCACGACATATCGGTCGGAAGCCTACGACCGGACCTCGCGCAAGCCCGAGGTGTCCTACGGCGACTCCATCGGCGAGGACCTCGTCCGGCGTGACTTCACCGTCAACGCCATGGCCGTCGCCCTCCCGCAGAAGGAGTTCATCGACCCCCACCACGGGCTTGAGGACCTGGCCGCCCGGGTGCTGCGCACCCCGGGCACCCCCGAGGAGTCCTTCTCCGACGATCCGCTGCGGATGATGCGGGCCGCACGCTTCGCCGCCCAGCTCGACTTCGAGGTGGCACCCGAGGTCATCGCCGCGATGAAGGCCATGGCCGACCGCATCGACATCGTCTCCGCCGAGCGCGTACGCGACGAACTCAACAAGCTCATCCTGTCGCCGCACCCCCGCAAGGGCCTGCGGCTCCTCGTGGACTCCGGGCTCGCCGACCGCGTGCTGCCGGAGCTGCCCGCGCTGCGCCTTGAGCGGGACGAGCACCACCGGCACAAGGACGTCTACGAGCACAGCCTCACCGTGCTGGAGCAGGCGATCGACCTGGAAGAGGACGGGCCCGACCTGGTGCTGCGGCTCGCGGCCCTGCTGCACGACATCGGGAAGCCGAAGACGCGGCGCTTCGAGCAGGACGGCCGGGTCTCCTTTCATCACCACGAGGTCGTCGGCGCGAAGATGACCAAGTCGCGCATGACCAAGCTGAAGTACTCCAACGAACTGGTCAAGGACGTCTCCCGGCTGGTGGAGCTGCACCTGCGCTTCCACGGTTACGGGACGGGCGAGTGGACGGACTCGGCGGTCCGGCGCTACGTGCGCGACTCCGGGCACCTGCTGGAGCGGCTGCACAAGCTGACGCGCTCGGACTGCACGACGCGCAACAAGCGCAAGGCCACCGCCCTGTCGTGCGCCTACGACGGTCTGGAGCAGCGCATCGCGGAGCTCCAGAAGAAGGAGCGGCTGGACGCGATCCGGCCGGACCTCGACGGCAACGCGATCATGGAGATCCTCAGTGTCGGTCCAGGTCCGCAGATCGGCAAGGCGTACAAGCACCTGCTGGAACTGAGGCTGGAGCACGGGCCGATGGAGCGGGACGCCGCCATCGCCGCACTCAAGGAGTGGTGGGCGGCGCAGGACTGACGCACGGCTGCCGGTGGTGTTTCACGTGAAACGGCGGAGCCCTGGCGGCTTGCCGGGCGACGGCCGTTTCACGTGAAACATGGCGGCGACGCGTCAGAGTGCCGGAAGCCCAGGCGTCTGACCGACGGCGCCCAGCGGACCGCGTCGACCGCCACCGTGCGGCGGGTCGCCGGGCGG
Source organism: Streptomyces sp. A01 (assembly GCF_059026195.1). Classification (NCBI taxonomy): domain Bacteria; kingdom Bacillati; phylum Actinomycetota; class Actinomycetes; order Kitasatosporales; family Streptomycetaceae; genus Streptomyces; species Streptomyces sp. A01. Next base: position 169,614 of record NZ_JBWLKN010000005.1, read on the forward strand.
CGTTCCCCCGGCGCCGCTTTCGGTCTCCCCGGTGCGAGGGCCCCGGTCGTGTTTCACGTGAAACACGACCAGCGCGACGCACACGACGTAGAGCGCGGCGACGAACAGCACCAGGGCCGCCGACGCACCATCGGGCGGCAGTATCAAGGCGGCCACCCCCGCGGCGCTCACGAAGGCGACGTTGAAGAATACGTCGTACAGCGAGAAGACCCGGCCCCGGAAAGCGTCGCTGATGGCTGACTGGACGACGGTGTCCGTGGCGATCTTCGCCCCTTGCGTGGTGAAGCCCAGCACGAAGGCCGCGATCAGCATCGGGGTCGGCGCGAAGGGCAGCCCGAGGGCGGGTTCCAGGACGGCCGCCGCCGCGGCACAGGCCGCCACCCAGCCGAGCCGCCCGAGCCTGCCCACGGCCCAGGGCGTACAGACCGCCGCCGCGAAAAAGCCCGCTCCGGAGACGCCGACCGCGAGACCGAGCAGCGCCAGCCCGCCGGAATCGTCGTCGGTCCACGCGTACCGGCAGAGCATCAGCACCATCACCGTCAGAGCCCCGTAGCAGAAGCGCATGAGCGACATCGCGGCGAGCGCTCGGGCCGCGGTGGGCCGTTCCCGGAGGTGTCTGAGCCCGGCGGACAGACCCTGGGCGGTGCTCAACAGCGCTTTTCCCAGGCGGGGTTGGAGTCGGTCGGGGTCGGGACCGAGCAGGTCGGGCGCCATCCGCAGGGAGGCGAGAGCCGCGCAGAGGTAGAGCGCCGAGCCGAGCAGGACGACGAGCGCGTCGGAGGCCGCGCCGTCGGGAGCGGCCAGCCGGACGACGAGAGCGAGCCCACCGGCCGAGGTCGCCGCGAGCGTCCCGGCCGTCGGGGAGAGGGCGTTGGCCAGGACGAGTTGCGGACCGTCGTCCACGACGCGCGGCAGCGAGGCCGAAAGCCCGGCCAGCACAAAGCGGTTGACGGCCGTCACGCTGAGGGCGGAGGTGTAGAAGAGCCAGTCGGGGACCTGCGCGACGATCAGCGCGGCGGTCCCACCGGCCAGGGCGGCCCGTGCCAGGTTTCCGTAGAGCAGCACCTGGCGGCGGCGCCAGCGGTCCAGCAGGACGCCGGCGAACGGCCCGAGCAGTGAGTACGGCAGGAGCAGCACGGCCATGGCAGAGGCGATGGCCGCCGCGGAGGTCTGTTTTTCCGGGGAGAAGACGACGTAGGCGGCGAGCGCCACCTGGAAGACGCCGTCGGCCGCCTGGGAGAGCAGGCGGACGGTGAGGAGGCGACGGAAGCCGCCGATCCGGAGGAGCAGGCGCAGACCTCGCACAACGGGCATGACCCACAGCCTCACACAGCGCGCGGGCCCCCGGGTGGATTACCCGGGGGCCCGCGCGCGAAGAGAGAGGAAGAGCGGGGTTAGCGCTCCACGTCACCCTGGATGAACTTCTCGACGTTCTCGCGAGCCTCGTCGTCGTAGTACTGAACCGGCGGGGACTTCATGAAGTACGAGGAGGCCGAGAGGATCGGGCCACCGATGCCGCGGTCCTTGGCGATCTTCGCGGCGCGCACCGCGTCGATGATGACGCCCGCCGAGTTGGGGGAGTCCCACACCTCAAGCTTGTACTCAAGGTTCAGCGGGACGTCGCCGAACGCGCGGCCCTCAAGGCGGACGTACGCCCACTTGCGGTCGTCCAGCCAGGCCACGTAGTCCGACGGGCCGATGTGGACGTTGTCGGCGCCCATCTCGCGGTCACGGATCTGCGAGGTCACGGCCTGCGTCTTGGAGATCTTCTTGGACTCCAGGCGCTCGCGCTCCAGCATGTTCTTGAAGTCCATGTTGCCGCCGACGTTCAGCTGCATCGTGCGGTCCAGGATGACGCCCCGGTCCTCGAACAGCTTCGCCATCACGCGGTGCGTGATCGTGGCGCCGACCTGCGACTTGATGTCGTCACCGACGATCGGCACACCGGCCTCGGTGAACTTGTCCGCCCACTCCTTGGTACCGGCGATGAAGACCGGCAGAGCGTTGACGAACGCGACCTTCGCGTCGATGGCGCACTGCGCGTAGAACTTCGCGGCGTCCTCGGAACCCACCGGCAGGTAGCAGACGAGAACGTCGACCTGCCTGTCCTTGAGGGTCTGGACGATGTCGACGGGAGCCGCGTCCGACTCGTCGATGGTCTCGCGGTAGTACTTGCCGAGACCGTCGTACGTGTGGCCGCGCTGGACGGTGATACCGGTCGACGGCACGTCGCAGATCTTGATGGTGTTGTTCTCGCTGGCGCCGATGGCGTCCGAGAGGTCGAGGCCGACCTTCTTGGCGTCGACGTCGAAGGCGGCCACGAACTCGACATCACGCACGTGGTAGTCGCCGAACTGCACGTGCATCAGACCCGGCACGCGGCTGTTCGGGTCGGCGTCCTTGTAGAACTCGACGCCCTGAACCAGCGAGGCAGCGCAGTTGCCCACGCCTACGATGGCTACACGAACCGAACCCATTCCGGTTGCTCCCTGTGTGTACTCGACAAAGCCCTGCGGAGTGCAGAGCCTCATATGGCGGTGTCATCGGACGGGTCCGGCCGGGTACTACCCCGGTGCCGGGGCAGGCCGCCCGTTTCTCCTGAAGTGTCCTGTTCGGCGGGACGGCGCTGGTCGCGCCCGGCCCGCTCGCTCTCAATCAGCTCGTTCAGCCAGCGGACTTCGCGTTCCACCGATTCCAAGCCGTGCCGCTGCAGCTCAAGCGTGTAATCGTCGAGCCGCTCACGGGTGCGGGCCAGAGCGGCCCGCATCTTCTCAAGCCGCTCTTCCAGACGGCTGCGCCGCCCTTCCAGCACCCGCATCCGTACATCGCGCGAGGTCTGGCCGAAAAAGGCGAAGCGGACACCGAAGTGCTCGTCCTCCCAGGCGTCGGGCCCGGTCTGCGAGAGCAGTTCCTCGAAGCGCTCCTTGCCCTGCGCCGTCAGCCGGTAGACGATCTTCGCCCGCCGTCCCGCGAGGGTTGCCGCAAGGGCCTCCTCGGGGGCGCTGCCGGGCTCTTCGATCAGCCAGCCGCTGGCGACCAGCGTCTTGAGGCAGGGATAGAGGCTGCCGTAGCTGAACGCTCGGAACACTCCAAGTGAAGTGTTCAGCCGCTTCCGCAGCTCGTATCCATGCATGGGGGACTCGCGCAGCAGACCGAGGACGGCGAACTCAAGTACGCCGGAGCGCCTGCTCATCCCGCCCCCTTCCGCCTGTGACGTCCCGAGTACCCCCTACCTTCGGTACGGGGTGTTCCAGCTGATGTATCGACTCGATACATCCAGACGATAGAACGACCTTCCGGCTGGGACAAGAGCGGGCACGGTGAACGACGTCACATCACTGATTCGTGGGACTCAACGTGCCTGTTTTGGAATGAAGATGACGGTCGGGCGGGTTTTGACCGTGCGTACTCTGTTCGCCATGCAGACCAACGGGAACTGTGAGGCGCCACTGAGCGTCTTCGTCCTGGATGCAGTGCGCCCGGCGGCCCTTCGACGCCGGGCCGTACTTTGGGGGGACCGCATGCCACTTGCCGCTTCCAGGCGATCGCGCCTGCCCGAGGAGTAGTCGTTCCATGAGCGAGCACCGTCGCAAACCGCCGCAGCCCCAGGGCGGCGGACGCGCAGCGGCCCGGCGCGCGGCGCAGCAGCCGTCAGGCCGCCGCGCAGCGCCACCGCCCAGCAGCACGGGGCCGGGCGCCGAGCCGTATGAGTCACCCGCAGAAGAACGCCCCCCAGGGGGGCGGGCCGAATCGCGGCGTGCCGCACAGCGCGGCGGCCGCCGACGGGCAGGCGCCGCGGGCGCTGGTGCCGCCGCCGGCGCGGGCGCGGCCCACGGGGCCGACGCCGCGCACGGCGGCGCAGGACACGGCGCCGGCGGGTCCGGCGGAGGCCGCCGGGGCGCAGGCGGCGGCGGGGGCGACCGAGGGCGCGGGCGCGGTGCCGACGGTGCGGGGAGCCCCAAGAAGCGCTTCATCGACTACCCGCGCAGCGGCAAGCGGGGCGTCCGCCGCTGGGTGCCGTCCTGGAAGCTGGTCACCGGCACCTGCTTCCTCTTCCTCGCCCTGCTGGTCGGGGCCGTCGGCGTCGCTCTGATGCTGGTCGAGGTGCCCACCGCGCAGGCGGCGTCCAAGACCCAGAAGAACGTCTACTACTGGGCCGACGGCAAGCAGATGGTCGTCTCCGGTGGTGGCGACCTGAACCGCCAGATCGTCCCCCTCGCCAAGATCCCCGAGTCCATGCAGAACGCGGTCATCGCCGCGGAGAACGCGTCGTTCTACGAGGACTCCGGCGTCGACCCGATGGGCGTGGCGCGCGCCGTCGTCAACATGGCCAAGGGCGGCCAGACGCAGAGTGGTTCGACGATCACCCAGCAGTTCGTGAAGAACACCTACCTCGGTCAGGAGCAGACGCTCAAGCGCAAGGCGACCGAGCTGTTCATCTCGATCAAGGTCGGTGCCACCAAGGACAAGGACGACATCCTTGAGGGCTATCTCAACACCGCCTACTACGGCCGTGGCGCCTACGGCATCCAGGCGGCGGCCCGCGCGTTCTACGACAAGGACTGCGAGGACCTGACCGCCAGTGAGAGCGCGTTCCTCGCGTCGACGCTGAACGGCCCCAACCTGTACGACCCGGCCGGTGGCCAGGGACTCGCGGCCACCAAGGAGAAGAACACGAAGCGGGCCAAGGCCCGCTGGTCGTGGACGCTGGACCGCGAGGTCAAGGTCGGCCGCATGGAGCAGGCGGAGCGGGACAAGATCGACCGCTTCCCGTACCCGCAGCGGCCGAAGCTGGCGACGAACAAGGGGGGTCAGATCGGCTACCTGACCGACCTGGCCGACAACTACATCATCGCGAACACGGACATCAGCAAGGCCGAGCTGGACCGCGGCGGCTACCAGATCCACACCACCTTCGACCGGCAGAAGGTGGACAAGCTGAAGAAGACGGTCGAGAAGGTCTCCAAGGAGAACATCAAGCCGAAGAAGCGCCCCAGAGACAAACACGTCCAGTTCGGCGGGGCATCGGTCGAACCGGGCACTGGCAAGATCCTCGCGATCTACGGCGGCAAGAACGCCCTGGAGCACTACAGGAACAACGCCGACGACACCGGTGTCCAGGTCGGCTCGACCTTCAAGCCCTTCGTGCTCGCCGCGGCCATGAGAGACGGCAAGCGCAACCCGAACCTCAGTGCCGACCAGGACGCCTCACAGCGCACCCCGGTCTCGCCGAAGAGCGTCTACAACGGCGACAACAAGGTCACGCTGCGGGACTACCAGGGCAAGGTATGGCTCGACAAGGACAATAAGGAATGGCATCAGCGCAACGACGGGGATGAGGACAGAGGCCCCGTCGACCTGCGCACGGCCATGCAGTTCTCGGTGAACACCCCGTTCATCCAGCTCGGGATGGACGTCGGGACGGACAAGGTCCGCGACGCGGCCCTCGACGCCGGACTCAGCAAGAGCCAGCTCGCCTCGATCACGCCGACGTTCTCCCTCGGGACCTCCTCGCCCAGCGCGATCCGGCTCGCCGGCGCGTACGCGACGTTCGCGGCCAGTGGCAAGCAGGTCGACCCGTACTCGGTGAGCAGCGTCGAGCGGGACGGCCAGCAGGTGTTCAAGCACGACGCGAAGGTCCGGCAGGCGTTCGAGCCGAACGTCGCGGACAACGTCACCGACGTGCTCAAGACGGTCATCGAGAAGGGCACCGGCACCTCGGCCAAGATCGACCGGGAGGCGGCGGGCAAGACCGGCACCACCGATGACAACAAGTCGGCCTGGTTCGCCGGTTACACCCCGCAGCTGTCCACCGCGATCGGCATGTGGCGGGTCGACGACAAGGCGGAGAAGCAGAGGTTCCTCCCCATGTACGGCGTCGGCTCCGACAGCGGATCGCAGAGCATCCACGGTGCCTCGTTCCCGGCCGAGATCTGGGCCGGGTACATGCGGGATGCGCTCAAGGGCGAGAAGAAGATGACGTTCCCCGAGCCGGGACCCATCGGAAAGCAGATCTTCGGCGACGGCGCGAGCCCGACCCCGACGCAGACGCCGTCCCAGACGCCGTCGCAGACCCCGTCGCAGACGCCGTCGCAGACCCCGTCGCAGAAGCCGTCGGAGACACCCTCCTCGCACTCTCCGAGTCCCACCGAGACCACCTGCGACCCGCTGGACCTGGAATGCAACGACAATGGCGGCCAGAACGGCGGCCCAGGGGGCGGTGACCCCGGTGGGCCGGGAGGCGGCGACCCAGGCGGGCCCGGAGGCGACCCGGGCGGCACCACGGGCGAACCGTCGACCGAACCACCGGGTAATGACCAAGGCGGAAGCTGGTTCTGAACGCCCCGGCCGAGCCGGGCAGTAACGCCGCGAGCGTCTAGGGCGGGTCCGTTCACGGGCCCGCCCTCGGCGTGTCCGAGGGGCGCAGGACGGCGCGTACGCGGCCGCCGCGCCGACCGGCCGTCCAAGGGCCGCCACCACCGCGCGCGGGCGCGCGTACAGGCGCCCAGGGCCCGCCGCGGGCCCCCGCCTCCGCTCGCCCACGCCCCGCGGTGCCCTCACTGACGACACAAGGCTCGTACGGCAGGATGTGCGTATGACGAGTGCGCACGGCCCCCACTCCAGCGGCACCACCGCTGGGCCACCCGTACGGCCCACCGCCGAAGACGAGGTGGCGGCCGCCGGCAGCGAGCTGATCGGCGGCCCGGCCGGCCGCCGCGTCCTGCACGGCGTGAACTGGTGGACGCCGGTCCGGGTGATCGCCCTCATCGCGATCGGCATGTTCGCCCTCGGCATGGCCCAGAAGGTGCCCTGCTACAACGGCGGCTGGTTCTTCGGCACCACCGGCCAGTACACCCACGCCTGCTACTCCGACATCCCCCACCTGTACAGCGGCCGCGGTTTCGCCATCGACCTCGTCCCCTACTTCGACCGCATTCCGCGCAGCGTCTCCGGCGGCATGGACTACCTCGAATACCCGGTCCTCACCGGGCTGTTCATGGAGGTCGCCTCCTGGCTCACTCCGCACGACGGCAGCAGCCAGGACCGCGCCCAGATCTACTGGCTCGTCAACTCCGGCATGCTGATGTTCTGCGCCGTCGCGGTCGCCGTCTGCGTCTCCCGTACGCACCGGCGCCGCCCCTGGGACGGTCTCCTCGTCGCCCTCGCGCCCGCGGGCGCGCTGACAGCGACCATCAACTGGGACCTGTTCGCCGTCGCGCTGACCGCCGCCGCCCTGCTGATGTGGTCCCGCAGTCGCCCGCTGGCCGCCGGACTCCTCCTCGGACTGGCCACCGCGGCCAAGCTCTACCCCATGCTGCTGCTGGGGCCGCTGTTGCTGCTGTGTCTGCGAGCCGGACGCTGGCGGGCCTTCGCCACCACCCTCGGCGGCGCCGTCGCCGCCTGGCTCGTGGTCAACCTCCCGGTCATGCTCACCCAGAACCAGCAGGGCGACCTCACCATCAGGGAAGGCTGGTCGAAGTTCTACACCTTCAGCCAGGAACGGCCCGTCGACTTCGGCTCGATCTGGCTGATCATCTCCCAGCGCACCGACGACCCCCTGGAAAACGCCAACACCTACGGCACCGTGCTGATGCTCTTCGCGTGCGCGGGCATCGCCGCGCTCGCCCTGTGCGCCCCACGCCGCCCACGCCTCGCCCAGCTGGCCTTCCTCGTCGTCGCCGCCTTCATCCTGACCAACAAGGTCTACTCACCGCAGTACGTCCTGTGGCTCATCCCGCTGGCGGTCCTCGCCCGGCCACGCTGGCGGGACTTCCTGATCTGGCAGGCGGGTGAGGTCGTCTACTTCCTCGGGATCTGGATGTACCTCGCGTACACCGGCAGCGGGGACAAGCACCAGGGCCTGCCCACCGAGGGCTACCAACTCGCCATCGTGCTGCACCTGCTGGGCACCCTGTACCTGTGCGCCGTCGTCATCCGCGACACCCTGCGGCCCGACCGCGACATCATCCGGAGCGACGGCTCGGACGACCCGTCGGGCGGCGTGCTGGACGGCGCGCCCGATGTGTTCACGCTCGGCGCCAGGCGCTACGACGAGATGAGCGACGAGGGCACCTATGTCCATTGGGGCAGGCCGGAGAACAAACCCGCTGGGTCCTCACCTATCGAGTGAACTTAGTTCGATCCCGGCAGAACGCACCTTCGCCCGCGCTTAGCGTGCGCGACGGAGGTGATGTTTCGCATGAGCGAACAGCACACGCCGCCCGCGCGGGTGGCACAGCACGACGCGATCGACGTCAACGACTTCGTGTACGCGGCGACCGGCGCCCGGGTCCGCCGACTGACCCTGCCGGACGGCACCCACTGGTTCCCGGCCGCCGACATCTGCCGGGAACTGGGTCACGGCAATCCGAGCGAAGCGTTGCGCAGACATGTCCCGGCACCGATGCGATCTGTCGTCTCAACCCTCATTTCCCGTGAGGGTTGGAGCATTCCCGCAGGTCAGGGACTCAGAAAAAACATGGTGATGGTGAGCCTCAACGGGCTCATCAGGCTTGTCAACGGCTGTGTGAAGGCCGAGTGCGAGCCGTTCAAGAACTGGGTCACCGACGTTGTCGTCGCCGTACAGCGCGAAGGCTCGTACGGCCTCGGCAGGGTGGAGGTCCCGGCGTCGGGCGACAACGCGATGACCGGCTATGTGCTGCCCGACGCCGTGCTCGCGGTGATCACCCGCCTGGAGGAGCGCAACGCCCGGCTCGACGAGGAGTTCGCCGCCGCCCAGCGGCAGACGGTCGAGCTGCGACGGGAGGCCCTGCGCGCGCAGCAGGAGGCGACGGCGGCACACCAGGAGGCGGTCAGGACCCAACGGGACGCCGTACGGACGCAGATGGTGGCCGCCGAGACCCAGCGGGCCGCGACGCGCGAGGCGGGACGCATCGCGGACTCACTGGAGCAGCTGACCCGGCTCGTCGAGACCGGGCCGGAGCCGGTACGGGCCGTGCGCTCGCAGGTCCGGCAGCCTGAGCTGTCGAGCCCGATGGACATCGTGGACGCGATGAGCTGGCATGAGTTCGAGGAGTACGTCGCCCGCCTGTGCCGTCGCGACGGCTGCACGGACGTCGTGGTCAGCGGACGGCGCGGCGACCTCGGCGCGGATGTGGTCGGGCGGACTCCTGATGGGCGACGGCTTGTGGTGCAGTGCAAGCACTACGCGCCGCACCGCGTCGTCCCGAACACGGACATGCAGAAGTTCGTGGGCACGGCCGCACTGGAGCACCGAGCCGACATCGCCGTCTTCGTGGCGACGTGCGCGTTCAGCAGACCCGCGGTGGAGCTGGCGGCGCGGCGGGGCATCACCGTCGTCTCCCGGGCCGCCTTCCAGTCCTGGAACGCGGGGGTCAGGCTCGACGTGCTGTGACCAGCCCCGTGGGCGGCGAGGAGCCCGAAGTCGCAGCCTGGCATTGCGGCTTCGGGCTCTACGGGATGCTACTGCTCAGCGGTCCAGGATGCGGTCGTACTGGGTGGTGGTGTGCCGCAGATGAGCCACGAGTTCGTCGCCGACCTGGGGCGCGGGCACGTCGTCGGGGACGAAGAGGATGGACACCTGCATGTGCGGGGGCTCGGCGAACCAGCGCTGCTTCCCGGCCCACACGAAGGGCGAGAGGTTGCGGTTGACGGTCGCCAGGCCCGCGCGGGCCACGCCCTTGGCGCGGGGCATCATCCCGTGCAGCGCCTTCGGAGCCTCCAGGCCCACACCATGTGACGTGCCGCCCGCGACGACGACCAGATAACCCGGGCCCGCGGTCTTCTGCTGGCGGTAGCCGAAACGATCGCCCTTGGCGACGGGGGTGACATCGAGCACGGAACCGCGGTACTCGGTCGCGTCATGGTCGCCGAGCCACAGCCGAGTGCCGATGCGGGCGCGGAAACGCGTCTGCGGGAACTGCTGCTGGAGACGGGCGAGTTCGTCCGACTTCAAGTGGCTGACGAACATGGTGTGCAGCGGCAGCCGGGCCGCGCGCAGCCGGTCCATCCACGTGATGACCTCCTCCACCGAGTCCGACCCGTCGGTGCGGTCCAGCGGCAGGTGGAGGGCGAACCCCTCAAGACGGACGTTCTCGATGGCCGCGTGCAGCTTGGGCAGCTCCGCCTCGGTCACCCCGTGCCGCTTCATGCTGCTCATGACCTCGATCATGACCCGGGCGTTGGCCAGCCCGTACACACCGTCGACCGAGGACACGGAGCGGATCACGCGGTCCGGCAGCGGGACCGGCTCCTCGCCGCGCCGGTACGGGGTCAGGACGAGCAGGTCACCACTGAAGGTGTCCTTCATCCGCGCGGCCTCGTACGTGGTGCCGACGGCGAGGATGTTGGAGCCCATGCGAGAGGTCTCATCGGCCAGCCGGTCATGGCCGAAGCCATAACCGTTGCCCTTGCAGACCGGGACCATCCCCGGGAACTGCTGGAGGACGCTCTGCTGGTGGGCCCGCCAGCGCGCGGTGTCGACGTAAAGGGTGAGCGCCATGGCTGGAGGGGGACCTTTCTCGTCAGTCGGCTCGGTTCGGAGGGCTCGGCCGGAGTGCCCGGCGGAGTGACCCACGGGGCGGGTGGGGCCGCGCCGCGGGGAAGTACGGGAACTCCGGTGTCAGCGACGGGACATATACATGTCCAGCGCCTTGTGCAGCAGCTTGTTGAGCGGGAAGTCCCACTCGCCGAGGTATTCGGCTGCCTGCCCACCCGTTCCGACCTTGAACTGGATAAGGCCGAAAAGGTGGTCGTTCTCGTCGAGCGAGTCACTGATGCCGCGCAGGTCGTAGACGCTCGCGCCCAGCGCGTAGGCGTCGCGCAGCATGCGCCACTGCATCGCGTTCGACGGGCGGACCTCGCGCTTGTGGTTGGCGGACGCGCCGTAGGAGTACCAGACGTGGCCGCCGACGATCAGCATCGTCGCCGCGGCGACCGCCTCGCCCTCGTGCATGGCGAAGTACAGCCGCATCCGGTTGGGGTCCTCGGAGTTGAGGGCCGTCCACATGCGCTGGAAGTAGCTGAGCGGCCGCGGCCGGAAGTGGTCGCGCTCGGCGGTGATCTCGTACAGCCGCTGCCACTCGCCAAGGTGCTCGTAACGGCCCTGGACGACCTCGACGCCCGCCTTCTCGGCCTTCTTGATGTTGCGCCGCCACAGCTGGTTGAAGCCCTTGTGGACGTCCTCAAGCGACCGGTTCTCCAGCGGCACCTGGAAGACGTAGCGCGGCTGCACGTCACCGAACCCGGCGCCGCCGTCCTCGCCCTGCTGCCAGCCCATCTTCCGCAGCCGGTCCGCGACCTCGAAGGCGCGCGGCTCGATGTGGGTGGCCTCGACGTCGCGGAGCCGCTTCACGTCGGGGTTCTGGATGCCGGACTTGATCGCCGCCGCGTCCCAGCGCCGGATGATGACCGGCGGGCCCATCTTCACGGAGAACGCGCCCTTTTGCTTCAGGTGCGCGAGCATCGGCCGCAGCCAGTCCTCAAGGTTGGGCGCGTACCAGTTGAGCACCGGGCCCTCGGGCAGGTAGGCCAGATACCGCTTGATCTTCGGCAGCTGGCGGTAGAGGACCAGGCCGGCGCCGACGATCTGGCCCGTGCTGTCGAACCAGCCCAGGCTCTCCGACCGCCACTCGGTCTTGACGTCGGCCCACGCCGGAACCTGCATGTGGCTCGCCGAGGGCAGGCTCTGGATGTACGCCAGATGCTGCTCTCTGCTGATGGTCCTCAGGGTCAGGCTCATGCGGGGTGCTCCTCGGCAGGTGTGTCCCCAGTGTCGGGGCTCCGGCTCTCGCGCCGAAGCCTACTGTGACAAGGGAGCGCCCCGTTTGGGCGTAGTGCGAGGAGCGCGGTGGACGGGTGGTGCGCGCGGTCGGCCCGGCGGGCGCCGGGCGGTGACCACGCGGCGGGTCCCGGGCCGCGCCCGGGACCCCGTGCCTGTGCGGTGTGCGGCTCGCCGCCGGTTCAGCGGCGGCGTGTCAGCCCAGCAAGCCGCCGAACAGCCCGCCGTGCGCCATGCCGAGGAAGAATCCGACGGCGGCCGCGCCGAGGCCGATGACCAGCAGGAACCGTTCCGCCGTCGTGACGGAGATGAACTGTCCCCAGGCACCGGTGATGATCCCGGCCAGGCCGGTCCAGGAACTGATCAGGTGCAGGTTGTGGAACATCGCTGTGACGAAGGCCACCACCCCGAGCGCCACGGTCGTCGCGACGAGGGTGTCCTCGACAGGATGCGGCTTGCCGTCGGTGTCGAGGAAGGAGAAGAGGCCATGCGGGGAACGTGCTGCCTGAGCCATGGGGGCACCTCCGGTCGTCCGGGGTCGCAAGGCGGCGAAGAGAGTAACGCCGCTCACACGTGATGCCACCAGATTGCGGGCATACCCGGCCGGATTTCAACCGGAAGCCCCTGGGCGGGTACTCTGTACGGTCTGCACCGGTGTCTGTCCAGAGTCCTTACGGGCTCCCCGCCAGATGCCGAGGCAGAACGCATTCACGACCCTCCTGCCACGGATCGACCGTGGCCGCTGAGTCCAAAGGAGGTGGGTTCCACATGCGTCACTACGAGGTGATGGTCATCCTCGACCCCGATCTTGAGGAGCGCGCAGTCGCCCCCCTGATCGAGAACTTCCTCTCCGTCGTCCGTGAGGGCAACGGAAAGGTCGAGAAGGTCGACACCTGGGGCCGTCGTCGTCTCTCGTACGAGATCAAGAAGAAGCCTGAGGGCATCTACTCGGTCATCGACCTGCAGGCCGAGCCTGCGGTCGTCAAGGAGCTCGACCGCCAGATGAACCTGAACGAGTCGGTCCTCCGGACCAAGGTCCTCCGTCCCGAGACCCACTGACCGCGTAAGCGGACAGCGGGACCGGGATTCGAGTAGCAAGCACGCCAGCAGCACACCCGCCGAGAGGTTCACCCAATGGCAGGCGAGACCGTCATCACGGTCGTCGGCAATCTTGTCGACGACCCCGAGCTGCGCTTCACCCCGTCTGGTGCGGCGGTCGCGAAGTTCCGTGTCGCGTCCACCCCCCGCATGTTCGACAAGCAGACCAACGAGTGGAAGGACGGCGACAGCCTCTTTCTCACGTGCTCGGTGTGGCGACAGGCGGCGGAGAACGTCGCCGAGTCGCTTCAGCGCGGTATGCGCGTCATCGTGCAGGGGCGGCTGAAGCAGCGGTCGTACGAAGACCGTGAGGGCGTCAAGCGCACGGTCTACGAGCTCGATGTCGAAGAGGTCGGCGCCAGCCTGAAGAACGCCACGGCCAAGGTCACCAAGACCTCGGGACGCGGCGGCCAGGGCGGTTACGGCGGCGGCCAGGGTGGCAGCCAGGGTGGCGGCAACTGGGGTGGCGGCTCCGGCGGCGGCCAGCAGGGCGCCGGCGGTGCTCCCGCCGACGACCCGTGGGCGACCAGTGCGCCCGCTGGCGGCGCCGGTGGCGGCGGCCAGCAGGCCGGTGGCGGCGGTGGCTGGGGCGGTGGCTCCGGCGGCCAAGGCGGCGGCTACTCGGACGAGCCGCCCTTCTAGAGCGAGAGCTCTGCGGGCGACTGCACAAACTTCTTGATGACACAGGAGAGAGACAATGGCGAAGCCGCCTCCGCGCAAGCCTAAGAAGAAGGTTTGCGCGTTCTGCAAGGACAAGACCGTCTACGTGGACTACAAGGACACGAACATGCTGCGGAAGTTCATTTCCGACCGCGGCAAGATCCGTGCCCGCCGCGTTACCGGTAACTGCACGCAGCACCAGCGTGACGTCGCCACGGCCGTCAAGAACAGCCGTGAGATGGCGCTGCTGCCCTACACCTCGTCTGCGCGATAAGGGAAGGGTGACCGAAAGATGAAGATCATCCTTACCCACGAGGTCTCCGGCCTCGGCACTGCGGGCGACGTCGTCGACGTCAAGGACGGCTACGCCCGTAACTACCTGGTCCCGCGCGGTCTCGCGATCCGCTGGACCAAGGGTGGCGAGAAGGACGTCGCGCAGATCCGCCGCGGTCGCAAGATCCGTGAGATCGCGACGATCGAGCAGGCCAACGAGATCAAGGGCCGGCTTGAGGGCCTGAAGGTCCAGCTGACCACGCGAGCCGGCGAAGCCGGTCGCCTGTTCGGCTCGGTCACCCCGGCTGACATCGCCTCGGCGATCAAGTCCGCCGGTGGCCCGGATGTGGACAAGCGCCGCATCGAGCTCGGCACGCCGGTCAAGACCCTGGGCGCGCACCAGGTGTCCGTGCGCCTGCACCCCGAGGTCGCGGCCAAGGTCGGCATCGAGGTCGTCGCCGCCTAGTCGCCACATCGGCGCGTACGCGCTGCGCTCGGCAGAGCACACGAGGGGCCGCATCCTGCAGGATGCGGCCCCTCGTCGTGGTGCGGCACGTGTGCCACTGCCATGCCGGTCGTGGGGTGTAGGGGGCTCGTACGTGATGGGTTCGCGCCGACGTGATGGGTTCGCGACGACGGTGTCAGGCTTCTCTGACGCACCTCTGTCACGGCGCTGGCTTGTGCTGGCGCGTCTGACGACCTGGCCCGCCGCGGTGTCCGCCGCGGCGGCGTTGTTTCACGTGAAACGTCGATGAGCCAGGCGCGAGAGGCACGGAGCTGTCGGTGATCGGGTGGGGCTCAGCGGGTGGCGCCGGTGACCAGCCAGCGGCCGGAGCGGGCGCGTATCCACAGGGTCGCCATCCGAACCGCCATCATCAGCGACATCGTCCACCACAGGGCGGTCAGGCCGCCGCCGAGGCTGGGGACGAGCAGGGCGACCGGGGCGAAGACGGCGAGGGTGAGGATCATCGCCGCCGCGAGATAGGGGCCGTCGCCCGCGCCCATCAGGACCCCGTCCAGGACGAAGACCACGCCGGATATCGGCTGGGTCACCGCCACGACGAGCAGTGCGGGCAGCAGTGTGTCGCGCACCACCGGGTCGGAGGTGAACAGCGGGATGAACAGCGGCCGGGCCGCCACCACGAGCACGCCGAGCACCACTCCCGACGCGATGCCCCACTCCACCATGCGTCGGCAGGCCGCCCGCGCCCCTTCCTTGTCGCCCGCGCCCAGGTACCGGCCGATGATGGCCTGGCCCGCTATGGCGATGGCGTCCATGGCGAAGGACAGCAGGCTCCACAGCGAGAGGATGATCTGGTGGGCCGCGACATCGGCGTCACCGAGCCGGGCGGCCACCCCGGTCGCGATGAGGCTGACGGCGCGCAGCGAGAGCGTACGGACCAGGAGGGGGGCGCCCGCCTGGGCGCAGGCCCGTATCCCGGCGGCGTCGGGGCGCAGGGAGGCGCCGTGCCGCCGGGCGCCGCGTACGACCACGATGAGATACGCGGCGGCCATGGCGACCTGGGCGATGACGGTGCCCCAGGCCGAACCGGCGATGCCGAGGCCGGCGCCGTAGACGAGCAGGGCGTTGAGCGCGGCGTTGGCGGCGAAGCCGCCGATGGCGACGTAGAGCGGGGTGCGGGTGTCCTGGAGGCCGCGCAGGACGCCGGTGGCGGCGAGGACAACGAGCATGGCGGGGATGCCGAGGGCGCTGATCCGCAGATAGGTGACGGCATGCGGTGCGGCGCTCCCTGAGGCGCCGAACAGGTCGACGAGGGCGGGCGCGGTGGGCAGCGCGACGGCTATGACGGCGGCGCCGATGAGGAGGGCGAGCCAGATGCCGTCCATGCCCTGGCGGATGGCGCCCCGCAGATCGCCCGCACCGACGCGGCGGGCGACGGCCGCGGTGGTGGCGTACGCGAGGAAGACGAAGACGTTGACGCCCGTGAGCAGAAGGGCGGCGGCGATGGCGAGACCGGCGAGCTGCGGGGTGCCGAGGTGGCCGACGATGGCGCTGTCGACCATGAGGAACAGAGGCTCAGCGATGAGGGCGCCGAAGGCCGGGACGGCGAGCGCGATGATCTCTCGGTCGTGGCGGCTGCGCATGCGCCGCTCTTTCGCGGGGGCCTCGATCATGCAGTCAATCTAATCGTCCACAGGTAAGAGACGCAAGCCCCTGTCAGTCCTTACGGCTCGTCGCTCAGAGTGGCGCATGCTGTGCCGTTTGTCGCGATCTTCGACCTGCGGGGAAAGTTTTTCTTCTGCACAGCCCCGGGATAAAGAAACCGCAGGTCAAGCGGTTGGGGGTGGAGTGATTGTGTGCTTGTCCACAGCTGTGTCCCCCGGCCCGTGCACAGCTTTCCGGCAGTTCTCCACAGGAACCCCGCCGTCATCCACATCACCTGTGGATAACCAGATTGGCGCACGGCTCGCGCGGGCCTACCGTGGTCCGGCGCCCGCCGCCTGCTTTCGGCGTGAAGAGCGTCGTACTCGACGCGCCGTAAGCGGAGTCGGGCGTCCTGTTTGTCAGAGCCGTGCCGTAAGAAAGAAGGGCACTGCGAAGTCCGCGTCGCGGACGGGAGGAGGTGGGCGGGGTGAGCATGCCCGAGCCCATGGAAGACCCCTGGCCCGACACCGGCCCCAGCGACCGGCTCCCGGTAACCCCCCGTCCCCGACGCGGTGAGGGCCGCGGCGAGGGCAGAGGCGACGGCCGAAGCCGCGACGAACAGCACGACCGGGGGCGCGAGGGCGGCGCCTGGGAGGGCTCGGCCTTCGAGCGCGTCCCGCCGCAGGACCTCGACGCGGAGCAGTCCGTGCTCGGCGGCATGCTGCTGTCCAAGGACGCCATCGCGGACGTCGTCGAAGTCCTCAAGGGCAACGACTTCTACCGCCCGGCGCACGAGACCGTCTACCAGGCGATCCTCGACCTGTACGCCAAGGGCGAGCCCGCCGACCCGATCACCGTCGGTGCCGAGCTGACCAAGCGCGGCGAGATCACCCGCGTCGGCGGCGCCTCGTATCTCCACACCCTCGTCCAGTCCGTCCCCACCGCCGCCAACGCGGAGTACTACGCCGAGATCGTCCATGAACGCGCGGTGCTGCGCCGCCTCGTGGAGGCGGGCACCCGCATCACGCAGATGGGGTATGCGGCGGACGGCGACGTCGATGAGATCGTCAACAGCGCGCAGGCCGAGATCTACGCCGTCACCGAGCAGCGCACCAGCGAGGACTATCTGCCGCTCGGCGACATCATGGAGGGCGCCCTCGACGAGATCGAGGCGATCGGCTCCCGCAGCGGGCAGATGTCCGGTGTGCCGACGGGCTTCACCGACCTCGACTCGCTGACGAACGGGCTCCATCCGGGCCAGATGATCGTCATCGCGGCGCGCCCCGCGATGGGCAAGAGCACGCTCGCGCTGGACTTCGCCCGCGCGTGCTCGATCAAGAGCAATATGCCGAGCGTCATCTTCTCCCTGGAGATGGGCCGCAACGAGATCGCGATGCGCCTGTTGTCCGCCGAGGCGCGCGTCGCGCTGCACCACATGCGGTCGGGCAGCATGACGGACGACGACTGGACCCGGCTGGCGCGGCGGATGCCGGAGGTGACGGCGGCCCCGCTGTACATCGACGATTCCCCGAACCTGTCGATGATGGAGATCCGCGCCAAGTGCCGCCGCCTCAAGCAGCGCAGCGACCTTCAGCTGGTCGTCATCGACTATCTCCAGCTGATGCAGTCCGGTGGCGCCCGCCGTCCGGAGAGCCGTCAGCAAGAGGTCTCGGACATGTCCCGAAACCTGAAGCTGCTGGCCAAGGAGCTGGAGGTGCCGGTGATCGCGCTGTCCCAGCTGAACCGTGGCCCCGAGCAGCGTACGGACAAGAAGCCGATGGTCTCCGACCTCCGCGAGTCGGGCTCGATCGAGCAGGACGCCGATATGGTGATCTTGTTGCACCGCGAGGACGCGTACGAGAAGGAGTCGCCCCGGGCGGGCGAGGCGGACCTGATCGTGGCGAAGCACCGTAACGGTCCGACGGCGACGATCACCGTCGCCTTCCAGGGACACTATTCGCGCTTCGTGGACATGGCGCAGACGTAGGGGCGTGGGGGCGCGGGGCCTCGTATGCCGTGTCGGGGGCTCACGTCGCGGCATGTGACGAGGAGCTGGCTGGGAAGGCGCGGTCCCGCGAGATGATCGCGTCATGACTGAGATCGTTCTGATGGCCGAAGCGGGCCGTCAGTGCGCCGGGGCAGGAGCCCGTGGCCTGGTCGGCCCGGCCCCGTCCGAACTCGTCGCTGTCCGGCCGGACTTCGTATCAGTTCCGTGTTACCTCGGCCACAGGATCGCGCCACTTGGCCGGTTCGCGTCCAGGTACGGGCCCTGTGCCCTAAATGCGCGTCTGAAGGCCGTTGGTGCCGGTGACTTCGCGGGCTAACCTCTCGGAACTCGGCCTCTGACCGGCCGGGACAGCACTACGACCGCAACGGAGTACCGCATATGAAGTTGAAGTTGATGGGGCCCGCCATCGTCACCACAGCCCTCATTGGCACCGCCCTCACCGGCGGTATAGCCACGGCCAGCACCCTTGATGCCGCGCCCACCACCTCGACGGCCAAGGTCTCCGCGGCGAACCGGTGCGGCAACGCCATCATCAACGTTCCCGCCCGCGAGAGCGTGAAGATCCGTACCTCGAAGAAGGTGAACGCCACCGCTGTCGGCCTGTGGCCCAAGGGCAAGAAGGGCACCGTCTGCGACGACGGGAAGTCGTCAAAGGGCCAGTCCTACCGGCTCTGTGGCAAGTCGAGCAACAAGTGGTACTACGGCGAGTACGGCAACAAGCGGGGCTACATTCCCAGCGCCTGCCTCAAGTGGTAGCAGGCCGGTAGGCCCCAGCTGGTCGGCAGTCCGGCAGTCCGGCAGTCCGGCAGCCCGACAGTCCGGATTTCGGTGACACGTGGTGCGGACGGCCCTGCGCCGCCCGCACCACCCGGCCGCCGGTTCGCCGTCCGGGCGCGTCCAGCCCCGCGCGATCTGCTCGTTCCGGGGGATGCGGCGCTGGAGCGGGGTAGGGGGATGCTGACCGGGTGCGGTGCGCGCCCGGTCAGGCGCCGGTCAGGCGGCGGCTAGCCCACTGCGGGGAGCGGCCGTGAGGTGAGCTTCACGCCGGGGCTGCTTGTGGCCAGCGCCTCCCTCAGGGCGTCTCCGGCGGCGGTCAGTGCCTGGTCGTCCATCGGGCCGAGTGCGTCGAGGATGAACAGGCCGCGGGTGGTGGCGTGGGTGAGCCGCGTACGGGTGCACTGGCGCCAGTTCCAGCGGCGGCAGGTGACTCCGAGGTCGTCACGCCAGACCACCTCTCCGGCGGTGGGGTGCTCTGTGGCGGGCTCACCACCGGCGGTGGTGTCGAAGGTCTCGGTTCCCTCGGCGCGGACCAGGCGTGCCGGGCCCGCGTAGTGGTCGAGGTCCTCGCCACCCAGTGGCAGGAAGTGGCCCACCGAGACCGCGTTGTAGATGTCGGTCAGCCGGTCCACTCGGGGCAGTCCGGCCGGGGCGCGGCGTAGCAGTGCCTCCGCGCTCGGCCGGGTGCGCTGCGGCTTCGCGCCGAAGGCGCGGAAGGCCTCACGCCACGCGGCGATGTGGGGGTGTTCCTCCACCAGGCTGTCGCCGAGCCGCTCGCGTGCGGTGGTCTCGGCGGCTGCGAGGAGTTCTTCGCTGTACGCGTCGCTGGGGCCGGGAAGCAGGCCTTCCGCCGTGATCAGCAGGGCGTGGTAGTCGGGGCGGAGCGCGTGGACCGCCGGGTCGATGGTGGCGGCCTCCAGCCACGTGGCGGCGTCGGAGCCCGGCTCTGCCTGGGGAGCGGAATGCACGTCTCTCCTCTGTCCTCGGGTGGTGGCGGCACCTGGCGGCGGCGCGTGGGAGTGGCGGGCAATGTACCAATGGGCCGGGTGGCGGCCGGGTGTGGCTGGGCTGCGGGGTGTGGTGAGCGTTTCCGCAGCTGGGCGGAGTGGGACCGGGGGCGGTGTGTGGCGGTCGGCGCGGAGGCATGCTGGAGGCATGTATCGAGAGCGCCGGTCGCTGCTCGCGGGAACGACGGTGTGGGAGCGCCAAGCCGTTCCCGCGGCGACTCGGGCCCGGGTGCTTCCCGACGGCTGTATGGACCTGATCTGGAGTGAGGGGCTGCTGATGGTGGCGGGCCCGGACACGAAGGCGCAGGTGTTCGAGGAGCGGCCAGGGGTCGCGTACGCGGCGCTGCGGTTCGCGCCGGGGGTGGGCCCCGCTGTGTTCGGGGTGCCCGCGTGTGAGCTGCGGGACCAGCGGTTGTCGCTGGGTGAGGTGTGGCCGGAGGAAGAGGCCGGGCGGCTGGCGGAGCGCGTAGCTCTCGCGCCGGAGGCTGAGCGGGCGCGGGTTCTGGAGCAGGCGGTCGCTGGTCGGTTGCGCGCTGGGCCGCCGCCGGGCCTGCCCTGTTCCACCGTTGTGGACGGACTGCGCGGCGGCGGCACGGTCGCCGGTGTCGCCCGGGACGCCGGGCTGAGCGAGCGGCAGCTGCGCCGCCGGTGCCTGGACGCCTTCGGTTATGGGCCCAAGACCCTGGCGCGGATCTTCCGCATGCAGCACGCGCTCGCGTTGGCGCGCGCGGGTCACCCGCTGGCCATGGTCGCCGCGCGCGCGGGCTACGCCGACCAGGCTCATCTGGCGCGCGAGATCAAGGCGCTGGCGGGCGTCCCGGTGACGGAACTGCTGGCGGCGAGCCGACGCGAGGCGAGCTAGTCGGCCGGTGCGGTGGGCACGGCGACGCCGCCCAGTGCGGGCGATCAGGCCAGCCGTCACGTGCGGCGAACGGGTCTAGCTGTCCAGTGCGGCGAAGAGGTCAATGGAGTTGCCGTCGGGGTCGAGGAGTACGGCGTATCGCTGGCCCCAGAAGGCGTCCCACGGTTCCTTGTACCCGGTGTAGCCGTCGTGTGTGAACTCCGCGTACAGCTTGTTGACCTCGGCCGGGCTGTCACAGAGAAAGGCCAGGCCGAGGCGGTGGCCGCCGCTCTGCGGCGGGGTCCAGCCGGGGTCGAAGGAACGTACCGTCTCGACGGTGTCCCAGGCGATGCGCGTGCCGCCCGGCACCGTGGTCTCGACGTGCGGCTGGGTGTCCGCCTCGGGCGGAAGGTCCAGGCCGAGCTTGCGGTAGAAGGCGAGTGTGGCGGCCATGTCGTCCACAACCATGCCGATGAGGTCGAATCGAGGTGTCATACCAGCACGCTAGGCGGGGGCGGCGGGGTGGTCTTGAACGAATCGGACGTGTGTGGCGATCGATATGGCGCGGCGTCGCGGGACGGGGTTGTGGGGCGGCGTCGCGGCACCCCGATCGGCGCGGCGCTTGGTGCACGGCGCGCGGCGGTCGGTGGGTGGCGGGCGGTGCTCCGGCGCGTTGAAGCCGACGGGCTGGGCCGGTCCCGACGTGCCGAAGACGATCAGTGCCACCAATGGCGCTGACGGGGCGGCGAGGCGTGGTTAAGGTCCGTTGCGAGGGCGTGTTTGCCTCAACAACGAAGGCTCTCGCCGCTTCGACGACCGATGAGGAGCACCATGACCGCACCGCTTGACGAACTGCTTCCCAGTACGCGCCGCGCCCTGCTGCACCGCATCGCGGTGGGGCAGGCCGAGGGGCGGGCGCCCTCGCTGGTGGGGGCGGTGATGCGGGATGGGCGACTGGTGTGGTCGGCCTCGCGGAGCATGCTGGACAACCAGGTCCCCGACCACGACACGCAGTACCGCATCGGCTCGCTGACCAAGATGTTCGTCGCGGTGCTGGTGATGCGGCTGCGTGATGAGGGACTGCTCGATCTCGCTGACCCGGTGAGCAAGCACCTGGGGGAGACGCCCGCCGGTGACGCGACCGTCGCACAGCTGCTGGCCCACCTGAGCGGTCTGGCCGCCGAGGCGCGTGGCCCCTGGTGGGAGCGCACGCCGGGTGAGCTGCGTCCGGAGCTGGCCGATGTGTTCGATGAGCGGCCGCTGCGGCACCCGGCGGGGCGCAGATACCACTACTCCAATCCCGGCTACGCGCTCCTCGGCGCGATCGTGGAGAAGCTGCGTGGTGAGTCGTGGGATGCGGCGTTGCGGCGGGAGGTGCTGGTGCCGCTGGGGCTGGACCGTACGACGTGCCTTCCCCAGGCACCGCACGCGGGCGGTTGGGCGGTGCATCCGTGGGCGGATGTGATGCAGGCCGAGCCTGTGGAGGATACGGGCCGTATGGGGCCTGCGGGGCAGTTGTGGTCTACGGCGGGGGACCTGGCGCGCTTCGCCGCGTTCCTGGCCGAGGGTGACGACCGCGTGCTGAGCGCGGAGACGCTGACCGAGATGCGGCGCCCGGCGACCGGCCCCGAGGGGCCCGTATGGGATGACGCGTACGGCCTCGGATTGCAACTGGCCCGCAGGAACGGCCGGTTCCTCTTCGGTCATGGTGGTTCCATGCCCGGATTCGTCAGCACCCTGTGGGTGAGCCCTGACGACGGCCTCGCCGGGATCGCCCTCGCCAACGCCACCTCAGGACCGCTGGTCGGCGCGGTCGCCGCGGACCTGGTGCGGATCGTCGCCGAGCACGAGCCCACCGTCCCCGCACCGTGGCGCCCGCTGCCCAGCGTCGACCCGGAACTGCTGGCCCTCACCGGACCCTGGTACTGGGGGACACACGCCTTCGCGCTGCGGCTGCGGGCTGACCGCGCACTGGAACTCGGCCCGCTCAACGGCGCCGGCCGAGGTTCGCGCTTCCGCCCGGAACCGGACGGCACCTGGACCGGCCTTGACGGCTACTACGCGGGCGAGACGCTGCGCGTGGTGCGCGCCGAAGCGGACACCGCTGAAACCGCCGACACCGCCGACACCGCCCACGAGACCGGGCCGGTCCCCACCCATCTGGACTTGGGGTCCTTCGTGTTCACGCGCGCGCCGTACGAGCCGTCGGGACCGGTACCCGGCTGGCTCGACCCGGAGGGCTGGCGCGCGGTCTGAGCGAAGGGCGAGGGGGCGAGGGGACGGAGGGCGAGGGCTGGAGGGCCGAGGGGCCGGGGGAGGCGTGAGATGCGGTGATGCGGTGATGCGGTGAAGGACTCAGCCGCGTCCGGCGGATCGTGCCGGGGAGGGGGGGACCCCTGTCCGTGCGTCGCGGACCGCGGGGGCGTCGTGGTTGGTCGCGCGGTTCCCCGCGCCCCTGACGGGGCACGCCCCAGAGCTGCGCCAGGGCTGCTTCCCCTGAGCCTGACGGCCTGGGAGGCCCCGAGCGCAGGTCGATGCCGGATAGGCCGCGCAGCCTGACCCTGGCAGTGGTACGACCCGCGTGCGTACGCGGCACCGAGGTCTGGGTGGCGGTCTATGCAGGCAGCAAGCTCGGTCTCAACGGGCCACACAGGCGCAGCAAGCCCCACCGGCCCACCGAGTACCAGCCGCCGAGTCGCCGAGCCGTCAGGTTGTCAGGTCGTCCAGTCACCGACTCGGCGGCTCACCGGCTCAACGAGCCAGCGCATCGACCACGGAACCACGGAGCACCTGCCATGAATCCGCACCGCACCGCCAAGACCGCCAACACGACCATCACCACCAGCCCGACCATCACCACCAACACGACGAAGGCTGCCAAGGCAACCAACACGGCCAAGACGACCAACCGTTTCACGTCCCTGAAGCTCAGCACCTCCCTCCTCACCCTCACCGCCGTACTGGCCGCCGCGACGGTTGCCAGTGCCAGCCCGGCAACTCGCGGCGCGGGCGCGGTCGCCGACCGGACCGATGCGAGAACGACCTGGTCAGCGGGGTGGGCGGCGCCCGTGCAGCGGCCCAGTTCGGGCTTTGAGGAGAACTGGGCGGAGGAGGGCTTCGACAACCAGACCGTCCGCCAGGTCGTGCGGGTCAGCGGGGGCGGCACGGCTGCCCGGATCAAGCTGTCCAACCAGTACGGCACCGAGCCGTTGAAGGTCGCGGGGGCGACCATCGCACGCCGCGGCGAGCGCGGGGGCGCCTCCGTACGACCGGGCACGCTGCGGAAGCTGACGTTCGGCCACCGTGCGCGGGTGGAGGTCCCGGTCGGCGGGGAGGTGGCGAGCGACGCGGCGCCGCTGCGGGTCAAGGCGTCCGAGTCGGTCACGGTGACGCTGTACTTCGCCGAAGCGACCGGCCCCTCGACCTTCCACTCGCAGGCGTACGCCAAGAGCTACCGCGCGCCCGGCGACCACCGGTCGGATCGCGGCTCAGCCGCCTTCGGCGAGCACACCAACTCCTGGTACTACCTCTCCGATGTGGAGCTGACCGGCGGCGGCCCGGCGCGCCGGGACACGGTGATCACCTTCGGGGATTCGATCACCGACGGTTTCGGCTCCACCGGTGACGCCGACAACCGTTACCCGGACCAGCTCGCCGAACGGCTCGCCGCAGCGGGCACGCCACGTCCGGTCCTCAACTCCGGTATCGGCGGCAACCTGCTGCTCAACGACTCGGCCTGGTACGGCGATGCCGCCCTGGACCGGTTCGACAGGGATGTGCTGGACAAGCCCGGAGTGCGCTCGGTCATCATCTTCGAGGGGCTCAACGACATCGGGTTCAGCGAGGTGGACATCCCCACGTACAAGCCGAACCCGCAGCTTTCGGCCGACCAGTTGATCGACGGCTACCGTCAGCTCATCGCCCGCGCGCATGCCAGGGGAGTCAAGGCCATCGGCGCGACGATCCTGCCGTTCAAGGGTGCTGAGTACCACACGCCGCGCGCCGAGGAGAAGCGCGCGGTGATCAACGAGTGGATTCGTACGTCGGGTGAGTTCGACGCGTACGTCGACTTCGCCGATGCCCTGGCCGCGCCCGAGGACCCGCAGGCACTGAACCCCGCCTACGACAGCGGGGACCGCAAGCACCCCAACGACGCGGGCTACCAGGTGATGGCCGACGCCATCGACCTGGACACGCTCTGAGCACTCGTTAAGTGGTCGGTGGGCGGTCGGTGGGCGGTCGGCGAGTGGCCGGTGAGCGCGGCCCCGGAACGGCCCCGGAACGGTCCCTGAGCGGTCTCTGAGTGGTCAGATCGGGAGCTTGAACCCGAGGTGGGAAGCCTCGAAACCCAGCCGCTCGTAGAAGCGGTGAGCTTCGATACGTGTCGCGTCCGAGGTCAGCTGCACCAACTGGCAGCCCTCGCGGCGCGACTCGTCGATGGCCCACTCGATCATCCGGGTGCCGAGGCCGGTGCCGCGCTCGTCGGAGTGGACGCGTACGCCCTCGATGACCGAGCGGGTCGCGCCGCGCCGCGACAGGCCGGGGATGAACGTGAGCTGCAGGGTGCCGACCAGGCGGCCGTCGCGCTCGGCGACCAGCAGCCGCTGGTTCGGGTCGGCCGCCAGCCGGTCGAAGGCGGTGCGGTACGGGGTGAGGTCGCCCGGGGACTCGCGGAGCGCGCCGAGCGCGTCATCGGCCAGCATCGCCACAATAGCGGGGATGTCGGCAGGACCGGCGAGCCGGAGCACGCACTCCCCCGCCACGGGCATCTCCCCCGCCACGGGCGTCTCGGCCGCCGCTCGTGTCTCCTCCGCCGCGCGTGTTTTCCCCGCCCTGTGTGTCTCAGGGGCCCCGTCAGGCCTGCCGGGTTCGTCGGCCCGCCCGGCACCACGCTCGTCACGTATCCCGAAATCGCTCATGATCGGGAGGTTACGCGGTGGTCAGGACCGGCTCGGCGTCGGCCCCAGGGAGCGGACCACCGCGACCAATGGCGCCAATTCGGGGCGTTTCTCCGCCTCTTGAAGCGCCTCGCGGAGCGCGGTGTCATGGACTGGGCGCGCCTGCTCCAGCAGTTTCCGGCCAGCGGGGCTGACGTCCGTGTAGATGCCCCTGCGGTCGGTGGCGCAGAGAAACCGGACCAGCAGGCCACGGTCCTCAAGCCTGCTGACCAGGCGGGTGGTGGCGCTCTGGCTGAGGACGACGACCTCGGCGAGCTGGTTCATCCGCAGGTGGCCGCCGTCGCCGTCGTGCTGGTCGCTGAGCACGTCGAGCACCGAGTACTCGCGGACGCTGAGCTCGTGAGCCGCTTGGAGGGCGCGCTCGGCGTGTGCCTCGATGCGGCTGTGCAGCGCGGAGAGGGCGCACCATCCCTGAGCCAGGGCACGGCTCGGCGGCTGGCTCACACCGTCCGGCGTGGCGGGTCGGCCCTCGGCCTGTCCCTGGTCCGGTGCGGAGCCGGGTGCCGGGGCCGTTGCGGCAACCGGTGCTGGGGCTGCCGCCGGGACCGGTTCTGGAGCCGGTGCCGTGTCGGCCTGGTGTGCCATGAGACGCCCCCTTCGGTGTCGTACGACCAGGGTAGGCCACGAACGAAATAGACCGCGCTTGCAAGTAGCAGGCGTCTGCAATTATTGTCGGCGCCCGTAAAGGTCGTACGCAACATCTGTGAAGGGGTCCGTCATGCCGCTTGCCCTCCTGGCTCTGGCAATAGGTGCGTTCGGCATCGGAACCACTGAATTCGTGATTCTGGGGCTGCTGCCCGAGGTGTCGGACCAGTTCGCGGTGTCCATCCCGACCGCTGGCTTCGCTGTCACCGGCTACGCCCTCGGTGTCGTCCTCGGCGCACCGATCATGACGGCTCTCGGCACGTGGATGACCCGCAAGCAGATGCTCCTGATGCTGATGGGGCTGTTCATCGCGGGCAATGTGCTCACGGCGATCGCCCCCGCGTTCGGCGTGCTGCTGGCCGGGCGCGTGCTCGCCTCGTTCACGCATGGCGCGTTCTTCGGAGTCGGCTCGGTCGTCGCCGCCGACCTGGTCGCTCCGGACAAGCGGGCCGGAGCCATCGCCACCATGTTCACGGGCCTGACGCTCGCCACGGTGATCGGTGTGCCCCTGGGGACCCTGCTCGGCCAGAGCGAGGGCTGGCGTGCGACCTTCTACGCCGTGGCCGGGCTCGGTGTGCTGGGGGTGCTCGGCGTCGCCAGGCTGGTTCCGGCCCGCCCGGAGCCCGCCGCCGCCCAGCTCAGCAAGGAGTTCGGAGCCTTCCGCAACCCGCAGGTGTGGCTCGCCATGGCGATGACCGTCCTCGGCTTCGGCGGTGTCTTCGCCGCCATCACGTACGTCACGCCGATGATGACGGAGACGGCCGGGTTCGCCGAGTCCAGTGTGATGTGGCTGCTGGCACTGTTCGGCGTCGGCATGCTCGCGGGCAACCTGGTCGGCGGGCGGTACGCGGACCGGCACCTGATGCCCATGCTCTACGTCAGTCTCACGGGGCTCGCCGCCGTCCTCGCCCTGTTCACCCTGACCGCCCACCACAAGGTCGGCGCGGCGGTCACCCTGTTCCTGATCGGGGCGTTCGGCTTCGCGACCGTACCGCCGCTGCAGAAGCGCGTGATGGACCAGGCGGCGGCCGCGCCCACCCTCGCCTCGGCTGCCAACATCGCCGCCTTCAACCTGGGCAACGCGCTCGCCGCGTGGCTCGGCGGCATCGTGATCTCCGCCGGGTTCGGCTACACCAGCCCGAACCTGGTCGGCGCGGCGCTGGCCGGGTCGGCGCTGGGCATCGCGCTCCTCTCGGCGGCACTGGAACGCCGCACCGTCGCTGGTGCTGAGGCGGGAACCGGGGCTGGGACCAGTGTCGGTGCGGGTGCGGGTGCGGGTGCGGGTGCCGGGGCCGGGGCCAGTGCTGGTGCCGGCAGCCGGATCGTCGCGTCAGGCGGCGTGTCCGGCGGCGCGGCGGGTGAGGTGTCAGATGGTGATGTGTCGGGCGCTGAGGTCTCAGGTGGTGTGGTGGCTGGTGCGTCGGGTGACGTGCCGGGCGGGGTCACCCGGGCGACCACGGAAGACCTCGCGCGCGGCTGACGCGCGCTCCGGCCGTGCCCACCCGGCGGGACGAGGCGCCGACGGAGACCCGTGGCGCGGGGGTATGGCAGAGGATCGGGTCGCGCTTACTCGGCCCAGGGGAGCGGACGGGAGTCCGCACTCCCCTGGGTCTCGGCGCCCGCCGCCTGACCGGTGGCCGCCTGGGCGCCCGCACCAGGCGCCTCGCCGTCGGGGTGTACGAGGACGCGGCCACCGACCGGCATGGCGACCAGTACCTCGGCGGGGGTGTCCGCCGTCGTGCGGAACTGTCGTACGGCACCGGCCGGAACGATCAGCGTCTGGCCGACGCTCACCGTTTCCTCGTGGTCGCCGACGGTGGCGATGAGCAGCCCGCCGGTGACCATCCACACCTGCTCGCGATCCATCGAGTGGTTCGGCCCGCCCGCGCCCGGCGCCATGCGGACCTGCCAGGTGCTCAGTTCGGTGCTGCCCAGGCTGGGCGCGGCGAGGGTCGTCATGACGGCGTTGGGGGTGGTGGTCGTGCGGGCCTGTTCCGACGTGATGACATGCATGGCTTCTCGTCTCCCGGTACGTGAGTCAAGCTGCTTTATTCGCCGACAATGGCAAGTAAAGCAGCTTGACTCGCGCGTGTCACCATGGATTCCGTGATGGATTCCGTGCATGGCGACGATCAGCTGCCCAACGCCGAACTGACCTTCCTCCTCGGCATGGCCTTCCAGCTCCTGCTCACCGAGTTCACGGGGCGGGTGGCCGACGCCGGATACGCCGAGCTGCGGCCCGTCCACGGCCTGATGTTCCAGGTCCTGCGCGGCGCGGGCGCCACCAGCACCGAGCTCGCCGAACGGCTGGGCGTCACCAAGCAGGCGGCGGGCCAGATCGTCGACGACCTGGAAAAGCGCGGCTACGTCCGCAGAGACCCGCACCCGGCGGGCGGTCGCCGCAAGCTTGTGGTGCTGACGGACGCGGCCCACGAGCATCTGGCGGTGGCCGGCCGGGTGATGCGCACGCTCGAAGCGGAACTCGCCGAACGCGTCGGCGGCGCGGACCTGACGTATCTACGGGGCGAGCTGGCGCGCCTCATCAGGGGCATGGCAGGCGACGGGCTCCCGCCGCTGCGGCCGGTGTGGTGACAGGGTTGGCGACGGGGCGGCGGCTGGGGACAAACCCAGGCCGTGTCCGGCGGACCGTGGTGAGGAGGGAGCCCCTGCCTGAGGGGGCCCCTGCCTGTGCGTCACCGGACCGCGGGTGCGTCGTGGCTGGTCGGGCAGTTCCCCGCGCCCCTGACGGGGCACACCTCCGCGCTGTATCAGGGCTGCGTTCCCGTAGCCCGGTGGAACGGGCCGGTGGGCCGTCCCGGCCGACCGGCCCCGCGGGGACGGCCCGACCGTACAGCTCGGTCCGCCCCTACGCTCGGACCCTATGACCAGACTCCATCTGTTCGACCTCGACGGCACCCTCATCCACGGTTCGGCAGCCCCCGTCGAGATATCCCGGCAGCTCGGCCTGGAGCGGGAGATCATCGAGCTGGAGCAGGCGTTCGCGCGGCAGCGACTGGGGCCGCCGCAGTTCGCTCTGCGCGTCAGGGAGCTGTGGGCGGAGCTCACGGAGCAGCAGGTGGCGGCCGCGTTCGACGGCGCGCCCTGGCTGAGCGGGATTCGCGAGGTGTGGGCGGACATCGCGGCACGCGGTGAACGGTGTGCCGTGATCTCCCTCTCGCCGGACTTCTTCGTGCGGCGGCTCCTGGAGTGGGGCGCCCACGCCACGTACGGCTCGCGCTTCCCGGCGGTGCCGTTTCGCGAGCCGGTGAACCCCACCGGCATCCTCAACCCCGCCGCGAAAGTGAAGATCGCGGATGAACTATGTGAGAAGTTCGGGGTGGCCAGGTCGGAATGTGTGGCATATGGCGACTCCATGTCGGACGCCGCCCTGTTCGCCGCCCTGCCCGTGTCCGTAGCGGTGAACGCTGATCGACACCTGCGGGGACTCGCCTCATATACGTACGTGGGGAGCGATCTTCGCGCGGCGTACGAATTGGCCGGTAACCAGCGGTAATTGCACGGCAAGCGGGCGCGGCGCGGGCCTCGGGCACAGGCCTTGTGCATTTATCCGGGGCGGGTATGGTCAACCCCGATCGACTACCGGACAGAGATCACCGGGTCATACCGGGGAACTCAGCTTATCGGGAACGGAAGTGCGGTGATGGGGAGTTCTGGCTATTGACCCGACCGGGTGGCGGGTGCTGTCAGGCTGACCGACGGAGATCCACGCACAATGCCACGCGAGGGACTGTGGGGCAGGCCGTATGAGAAGCCGCGCGACAGACCGTGCGGGTCAGGTGGCGGGAGTCATGGCCGAGCGCGTACGAGATCGCGTGGCAGACGTCGTATGAGGCATGTGGCAAAGGCCGCCCGAGGTGAGGGAGCCGCCGAAGTGGTGGCTTGCCAGCGGAAATGACGGGGCCCGGATTCGCATTGGAGGGCAACCGCCCTACGCAGCAGCGTGATGACCGACGAAGACTGACGGAAGACCGACAGAGAGATGTTCGAGGCGAGGCAACCATGAACGCTCCGGCCACCACGTCGGCCGACGACAGCGAGTCCGGCGGCTCCGGCGGCCACCGTGGTGAACGAGGCTGGTTCACCCCGAGCAGACAGGTTCCCGAGGCTCAGCCCCAGGACCGGCACCCGGACCACGTACGGAACCCGGACGACACGCAGTCCCCGGACCACGCACAGCACCCGGAGCACGTGCAGAACGACCCCTCGGTGGCCACCGAGGCGACGGACAGTCCGGCCGCCCGTGCCGCCCAGGTCGCGGCGAGCGGTCAGCGTCTCGGCTCCGGCGACCGGCGTCTTCCCAGCCGCCCCGTCGCGGCGATCAGGCCGGTCGGTACGGGCGCGGAGCGCACCCCGCCGCCCGGACGTGGCGCGGCGCCGCCCACCGCTCCGGCGCCCCCCACCGCACCCGAGCCCGCCGCCGCGACCGGCCCCCGGCGTCCGGAGCCCGCACACGGGCAGGAGTCCGTTCGCGGAGCGGAGCTCGTACGGGCCCCGGAGCCCGGCACCGGACCGGAGGGGCGGCGTGGCGACTCCGTTCCCCCTCAGCGTCAGACCGGCGGAGCCGCCCGGCACGACCCCGGCACAGCGGAACACCAGAGGCCCGCCGAACCGAGGGGCAACTCGACCTCCAGGGACGGGGCCAGCTCCAGGGACAACGCCAGCTCCAGGGGCAGCACCGGCGCCAGCCGCAGCAGCGCAAGCACCAGCCACGGCGATACGAGCGCCAGCAGCGCCAGCGACACGAGCACCAGCGCCAGCAACGCAAGCGACACGAGCACGAGCACCAGCAACACGAGCAACACCAGCCCCAGCGCTACCCCCAGCCCGCCCACCGCCAGCCCGCCCAGCCCCACCGCCAGCCCCACCCCCGCCTCCCCCGACGCGCAGCTCATCCGGCGGACCATGGCCGAGATCGAGCCCATATCCGACAGGGTCACGTCGTACTTCTACGCACTGCTCTTCGTCGGCCACCCGCACCTGCGGGAGCTCTTCCCCGCTGCGATGGACGCCCAGCGGGACCGGCTTTTCAAGGCGTTGCTCACCGCCGCGAAGCATGCCGACGAGCCGGAGATACTCGGTGAGTACCTCGGCCATCTCGGGCGCGGGCACCGTAAGTACGGGACGCTGGCCGAGCACTACCCGGCGGTCGGTGAGTGCCTGCTCGGCGCGCTGGCCCGGTACGCGCCGGACAGCTGGAGCGAAGCGACCGAGGCGGCCTGGGTGCGGGCGTACACCACGATCTCGCAGTTGATGATCGACGCGGCGTCCGAGAACGAACTGCACGCCCCGGCCTGGTGGCAGGCCGAAGTGGTGACGCACGAGCTGCGCACCCCCGACATCGCCGTCGTCACCGTCCGCCCCGACCAGCCGTACCCGTTTCTCGCCGGGCAGTACACCAGCCTGGAGACGCCCTGGTGGCCCCGGGTCTGGCGGCACTACTCCTTCGCCTCGGCCCCCCGTTCGGACGGCTTGCTGTCCTTCCACGTCAAGGCCGTGCCGGCCGGTTGGGTCTCCAACGCGCTCGTGCACCACGCCCAGCCCGGCGACGTCATCCGTCTGGGCTCCCCCGCCGGTTCGATGGTCGTCGACCACGACACGGACAACGGGCTGCTGTGCCTCGGCGGAGGCACCGGCATCGCGCCGATCAAGGCACTGGTCGAGGACGTGGCGGTGCACGGGCGGCAGCGCCCCGTCGAGGTCTTCTACGGTGCCCGCAGCGACGACGACCTCTACGACATCGACACCATGTCCCGGCTGGAGCGCGCCCACCCGTGGCTTTCGGTCCGGCCCGTCGTCTCCGACGGGCCCACCCACAGGCTGAGCGGCCAACTGCCGGACGCGGTCATGCGGTACGGGCCGTGGAACGCGTACGACGCCTATCTCTCAGGGCCGCCGGGACTGATCCGCAGTGGAGTGACCACCCTGCGCGGTATCGGGATTCCGGCCCATCGCATACGCCACGACTCCATCGAAGAACTGGTCGCGGCGGCGGATTAGGAAACGCGGGGATGCGGACCGAATGAGGACACAGGACTGTGGAAGAAACCAAGAGCACATACGGATCGGCAGCCGGAGCTGAAACCGAAGCCGAAGTGGAAGCCGCGGCAGAAGCTGAGGCGGCGGCCGGTGCGGGGAAGGAAACCGCGGCCGGAGGCGGGGCTGGTACCTGCACCGCGGTGGAGAGCGAGGGTGAACGCCGGCGGCGTCAACCGCGTTGGGCTCCCGCGTCCGCGCCTGATCCCGTGCCGGGTAATCCTGGGACTCCGGTGGCGGGAAGTGCCGGCGAGCGTCTGCTGCAACAGCGGCTTGGCACCGGGAAGCGCGCGGATCGTTTCTACGACGAGCAAGTGCTCGGCTATCTCAATCCGCGCATGCGGGAGTTCATCCGGCGCCAGGAGATGTTCTTCCTGGCGACCTCGGACGCGAATGGCGGGTGTGACAACACGTTCCGGGCCGGCTCACCCGGATTTCTCCAGGTCTTCGACGAGCGGACGCTCGCCTATCCCGAGTACCGGGGGAACGGGGTATTCGCCAGTCTCGCCAATGTGGAGGCGAATCCGCACGTCGGCATTCTGCTGATCGATTTCCTGCAGGACCGGATCGGTCTGCACGTCAACGGCCGGGCGCGGCTGGTGGCCGACGAGGTGATGCGCGCCGAGCGCCCGTACCTGCCCGTCGACCCGGTGCCAGGCCGCCGGGCGGTGATGTGGGTGGAGGTCACGGTCGAGGAAACGTATATCCACTGCGCCAAGCACATTCCCCACCTGGCCAAGGTGCCGCCGCGGACGCACGCCGAGGACCGGGCCTGGGGGACGGATGACACCAAGCGCAAGGGCGGTGACTTCTTCGGAGCGGCCGCTCGTTCCCGCGAGGGCGAGTCCCGCCTGCCATCCGGGCCCCACATCCCACCCCCAATGCCGGCACCCACCGCGACGCCGGCACCCACCGCCACGCCAGCCGCCCCGCCCCCGCCGGTCGCCCCTCCCCTGCCGGTTTCCCCTCCCAGGCCGGTCCCGGCCGCGACGCAGGCCCCCACCGCCCTGCCGCCCGCGGCCCCTCCCTTCCCCGCGCCCGCTCCTGTCACCGCCGACAACGACGCCTGGCAGGAGGCCGCGGAACGCGTCCTGGCCCGGGCGCGGCAGCGTGTGACGGTTCCGGAGGGCGAGCGGGAGCCCTTCAGGGGCTGGTTCGCCTGACGTCCGCCCGGGCACGCCTACGCCGCGTGCGCCTCCGCGTCGGCTAACCGAGGTCGACCGCGAGGAGCGCCCGTACGCCCTCGATGTTCGCGTCGAGGTACGCGCGCAGTGACGGCGGGACGACCTCGACCGAGGCGACGCCTTCGCGTGTGAACGGGACGCGCACCACGTCGTACTCGCCGCAGGGATCGTCGATCTCGGGGCCGTGCCGCCGGGCGAGGTCCATCGATTCCAGGCGGCAGACGAAGAAGTGCTGGATCTTCACGCCGCACGGGGCGCCCGGTGGCTGGGGGATGGCGTCGTGCGAGACGGTGTCGACGAAGGCGGGGACGACGTCCGTGACCTTCGCGCCGAGTTCCTCGTCCACCTCGCGGTGCAGCGCGTCGATGACGGTGGCGTCCTCCGGTTCGACACCGCCGCCTGGAGTGATCCAGTACGGGGCTTCGCCGGGCTTGGTCCGCTTGATCAGGATCAGCTGGGGAGTGTCACCCGGGCCGAAGTCGCCGTCGAGCAGAATGGCGCGGGCGGTGCGCTTGACCACTGGTCGTTCGGTCATAGGGGAGATCTGCCGCGAGTGACACCCCGCGAAACGGCCTGCCCGCCGTGAGTTTTCCGGCGGCCCGGCCGCGCTCACCAGTCGACGGCCGCGTGCAGCAGCCACTCGTGCGCCCGCGCGAGGTGCGGCAGGGCCAGGGTGCCGGTCCGCAGGACGAGGAAATAGGTCCGCAGCGGCGGCACCGGCGGATCGAGGAGGGCGACCACCTCTCCCCGGTCCAGCGCGTCCATGCACAGGTAGCGGGGGAGCACGCTGAGCCCGGCGCCCGCCGCCACGCAGGCCAGGACGGCGCGCAGGTCAGGCGCTATGACGGTGCCCGTCACGGTGACCGGGGAGTCGAAGACGGCCGCCCAGTAGCGGGTGACGAGCGGCAGGCTCTCGTGTACTTCGACGACGGGCACCGGCTCCAGTGCCTGGCGCAGGACGGCGGGGCCGCCGCCCGGCCTCAGCAGCGGGGCGCCGAGCCGGGCCGCCCAGCGGGGAGCCGCGATCAGTACGTGCTCCTCGTCGCACAGCGGGGTGGCGCTCAGCAGCCGTCCACGCGGCCGGGCCGTGGTGATCGCGAGGTCGTGGTGGCTGATGGACAGGCCGCTGAACAGCTCCTCCGCGCTGCCGAACGTGGTGCGGACCGTGAGCCCTTCGAGGATCAGCGGGGCGAGCGCGGGCAGCACGCGCAGCGCGGTGAACTCCGGCGGTCCCCCCAGGTGCAGGGTGCGGTGGGCGGCTTCGCCGTCGTCGTGGGACTCGGTGACCTCCAGCAGAGCGTCGACGTGCGGGGCGACCCTGTGCGCGAGTTCGTCGGCGGCGTTGGTCGGGGTGACACCGCGCGCACCCCGGATGAACAGGGGACGGCCCAGCTGGCGTTCCAGGGAGCGGAGCTGGCCTGTCACGGCGGGCTGGGAGAGACCGAGTAGGGCGGCGGCCCGGGTGAGGGAACCGGCCCGGTACACCGCGACGAAGGTACGTAGCAGGGCTAAGTCCATGGATTCCTCTCACCCCAACTGCCCCGCGGTTCAACAACTATAAATATGTCGATAGGTTCATGTCACTACGGTGATTGGACACTGACGCAGAGTCAACTAGCCTGGCTTTCGCGGTTCCCCGGGGGGTGGGGCCGTGGCTGGCAGAGCCACGAGGGGGGAGGCTCTGCCAGCCCGTTCGCGTACTCCGACCGCCTGCGGCCGTGCCCGCGCCGTCCGCCTTCCGGCCCGTTTTCCCGCCTCCGCCGTCGCGAGCCGTCCACTCGGGCCCTGTCCGGAGTGACGCCCGGTGCGCGCCTGGTGCGCGCCGGGCGCACGTCCGGTACGCGTCCAGAGCGCGTCCGGCGCACCACCCGGCCGCCCCGCCCGGCGGCACTCTCAGCGCTCGCCCGGCGCGGCGTTCAGCGCGGCGTTGAGCGCGGCGTCCAGTGCCCGCCGTACGTCCGCGATCAGGTCATCGGGGTCCTCGGCGCCCACGGAGAACCGGATGAAGCCCTCCGGTACGGCGTCGCCGCCCCACCGCTCGCGGCGCTCCGCTGTGGACCGTACGCCGCCGAAGCTGGTCGCGTCGTCCACGAGCCGCAACGCACCCAGGAAGCGTTCCGCGTGGGCGCGGTCGGGCAGGCGGAAGGAGACCACGCACCCGTACCGGCCCCGGCGCATCTGGCGCGCCGCGACGGCGTGCGCGGGGTCGCCGGGCAGGCCGGGGTGGCGCACGCCGGTCACGTCGGCGCGGTCGAGCAGGGCCTGCGCGAGGGCGAGCGCGGTCGACGCCTGGCGGTCGACGCGCAGCTGGAGCGTGGCGAGGGAGCGGTGCGCGAGCCAGGTCTCCATCGGTCCTGGGACCGCGCCCACGGTCTTGCGCCAGGCCCGTACGTCCGCGGCGAGCCGCGGGTCCCGACAGGTGACATAGCCGAGCAGCAGATCACCATGGCCGGTGAGTGCCTTGGTGCCGCTGGCCATCGCGAAGTCCGCGCCGAGTCCGAGGGGGCGCTGGCCGAGCGGGGTGGCCAGGGTGTTGTCGACGGCGACCAGCGCGCCGCGTTCGTGAGCGGCGGCCGCCAGTCGGGAGATGTCGCAGACGTCCAGGCCGGGGTTGGACGGTGTTTCCAGCCACAGCAGCCTGGCGCCGTCGAGCAGGTCGAGCTGGGCGTCACCGCCGGTGGGAGCGGTGCGGACCTCGATGCCGTAGCTCTCCAGGCGGGTACGCAGCGCACGCAGCAGGTGATATCCGTCGGACGGCAGCACGACCGCGTCGCCCTGGCGCAGCTGGGACAGCAGTACGGCCGAGACGGCGGCGGCCCCTGACGCGAAGATCACGGTCTCGGCTGCGGCGCCCGCCGGGTGCCCGTCAGCGGCTGGTTCTCCCGCCGTCGCGCTGACGGGGTCTTCCAGCTCGCTGATGGCCTGTTCCAGCCGCGTCCAGGTGGGGTTGGCGTCGCGGCCGTAGGTGTAAGGACCGGCCAGGGGGTCCGCGTCGGCGGGGAGGTGGTAGTGGGCGGCGAAGACCGGCCCGGGCAGGGTCGGCTCGTACGCCTCGGGTTCGGGCAGTCCCGCCCGTACGGACCGGGTGCCGTCCCCGTACGCGTCGGCTTCGCCGGGCGCCGCGGGTGGCTGTCTCTCGGTCCCGGGACCGGTGGGCGCGTCGGCGGGCCCGGTGCCTCCGGCGGCCCTGGACCGGCCGATGGCCTCCTTCTTGTGGTCTCCGGTGCCGGTCATGGCGTCAGTCCCTGTCGTCGGGGAGGGCCAGGTGGAGTGCCCAGGAGACGATGGAGATGATCAAGGCCCCCACGACCGCCGCCCCGAAGCCCTCCACGTGGAAGCTCAGGTCGAACTTGCCGGCCAGCCACGAGGTCAGCAACAGCATCAGCGCGTTGATGACCAGGGTGATCAGCCCGAGGGTGAGGAGGAAAAGCGGGATCGACAAGAACTTGACGACCGGCTTGACGACGAAGTTCACCAGGCCGAAGAGCACGGCGACCAGAATCAGGGTGAGCGTCTTGCGGCCGGTGTTCTCTCCGGTCAGGGTGATGTCCTTGAGCAGCCAGATGGCGACTGCCAGGGCCGCCGCGTTGGCGAGCGTCTTGACTACGAAATTCCTCATGGGTGAGATCGTTGCAGATCAGATTGGCCGAGCAAGGGGTGGAAACGGGATGAAGGCGTTCCGGCTGGAAGAGCTGGAGGCGGAGCGCGCCGCCAATGACGGCGCGTACCTGCAGTTCCTGCGTGAGCGCAACATGTCCGTCGGGCTGTACGCACTGGACGCGGGCAGCACTGACCCGCAGCAGCCGCACGGCCAGGACGAGGTGTACCTGGTGGTGAGCGGCCGGGCGGCGGTCACGGTCGGCATGGAGACGACGTCGGTGGCGCGCGGCAGCGTCGTCTACGTGCCCGCGGGCGTCCCGCACAAGTTCCACCACATCGCCGAGGACCTGCGGATCATGGTGGTCTTCTCGCCTCCCGAGGCCTGAGCCCGCCTGGTGCCCCGGGCCGTCCCGAGGGCGGACGGCCCCGGGCGGGAACTCCCGGCGGCCCGGGCGGGGACTCCCTCGGTGGGCTGAGGCGCGGCCCTCTCGTCCCGTAGGGGACCGGTCAGGGAGTTCCGGGGGCTGCCGCCCGTCCATCCGCTTCCCTGCCGCTTTAGCATCGGGAGTGCGAGGGGGAATCCACCGGCATCGGCCCGGTCACACAGACCGAGCAGGGCGAGTAGAGAGCAGGGTGCGAACGTGGCCACGAAGCGGATACTCCAGGGCCTTCCGTGGTGGGTGAAGTGGGTCGCTGTGCCCATCGCCGTCATCTTCGTGTTCGGCGGTCTGATCACCAGCGTGGTCGGCCTGGTGGCCTGGCTGCTCTTCCGGGTGCTGCTGCTCGTGGCGATCGTCGGCGGCCTGATCTACGCCGTACGCAAGTTCACTTCCTCGTCCTCCTCACGGTCGTCCCGCGACGACTGGTGAGCGCCGGCTGAGCCGCGGGTGGAGTCGGCGGAGGGGATCGCGACCGCCGACACGCCCGGCGCTCCCGTAATCGAGGAGTGGGTTGATGCCGGGCGGACCGCACACGCGCACGCCATCGGTCAGCGCCCGCCCGCGCACCTTGACGAGCGGTGACGCGCCGACCACTTCGACCGCTGTACGGTGCGTGCCCTGACGCCGTACCCGGTGCGTGATGAGGCGGTACTGCGGCGTCGGACGGCTGTCCGGCGCCGTCCTCACGCGACCGGTCAACCGGAGGGGTGCGCGCCGGGGACGGACCGCGCCGGGTTTCCTCTCCTCGCTGGTTCGTCGTTGGTCCGTCGTTGGTCCGGCAGCGGCGACATTGGCGGTTTCCGCCCCCTCGAATAAAGCGGAACGGCTCCGTCCCGCTGTCGATTCGCTACGCTCCAGAGTCGGAGAGCCCATTGGCTCCCTGTCGTTCTCTATCAGTATCTGAACACTCACTCCTTGTGATCCGCTGAGTGTTGGCGGACGATGGCGTCAAGAGGGCCAGGAGGGTATAAACCTGGCCATTCCCACCGACTCGGGGCGGCGAACGATGCGTGACACAGTCCAGGCAGAGGTGACGATGACCTTTCTCGTCTCGGAGGAACTGTCCTTCCGAATCCCGGTTGAGCTGGGATATGACCGCTGCGATCCCTATGCCGTGCAATTCACCTTCCACCTGCCCGGCGACGCCCCTGTGAACTGGGCTTTCGCCAGGGAGTTGTTGCTTGACGGACTCAGCGGACCGGCCGGCGAGGGCGATGTCCACATCACTCCCGCCGCCCCCGACGAACTCTCGGATGTGCTGATCAGGCTGCAAGTCGGCTGCGAGGGAGCGTTGTTCCGCGCGGGAGCCGCACCTCTGGTGGCTTTTCTGGACCGTACGGACCGGCTGGTTCCGTTCGGTGCCGAGGCGGCGGCCGGTGATCCGGTGGGTGATCTGGAGGCGGTGCTCGACGACATCCTCGCCCAGGATCGCTACGCCGGGTAGTGGCTTGCGGAGCTTCGCGCACTGCCTGAACGCTACTTCGCCCGCCTCCTCCGTCCCCGGCCGCGGCCCGGCACGCTCGCTCGCAGCCCCGCCACGGCGCTCCCGCCCCGACCTGCGCCCGGCACCGGCTGCGCGCCCTCCGCCGACGCCGCGCCCGCACCCTGACCCGAGTCAGGACCCGTGCCCGCAGGCGTCGCCGGTCCCGTTCCCGTGTGTGCCACCGCGCCCGCGTGCTTGCGGTCCGCGGAGACGACCAGCGCGGCGAGCGCCGTGGTCACCGGGACGGCGGCCACAAGTCCGATGCTGCCGACCAGGGTTCGTACGATCTCCTCGGCGACGATCTCGCTGGTCGCGACCGTGCCCACGCCACTGTCAGCGATCGAGAACAGCAGCAGCAGCGGCAGCGCGGCGCCCGCGTACGCCAGGACCAGCGTGTTCACCACCGAGGCGATGTGGTCACGGCCGATGCGCATCGCCGCCGCGTACAACTTGCGCCAATTCGCCGCCGGGTCGGCCTCCTTCAGCTCCCAGACCGCCGAGGTCTGAGTGACCGTCACATCGTCGAGCACGCCCAGCGAGCCGATGATGACGCCCGCGAGCAGCAGGCCCTGGATCTCGATGTCCGGGTAGAGGCCGTGCACCAGGCCCGTCTGGTCGTCGGTATTGCCGGTCAGATGCGCCCAGCCGATGAACAACGAGCCGAGCAGCCCGATGAGGAGCAGCGAGATCAGTGTGCCCAGCACGGCGACCGAGGTACGGGCCGTCAGACCGTGGCACAGATACAGCGCGATCAGCATGATCGCGCTGCCCCCGATGACGGCGACGACCAGCGGATTCGAGCCTTGCAGGATCGCCGGGAGAATGAACAGCGTCAGCACGCCGAAGCTGATGGCGAGCGCGGCCAGCGCGAAGAGGCCGCGCAGCCGCCCGACGGCGACAACTACCAGAGCGAAGGCTCCGGCGAGCAGTGCCATGGGCAGCT
Organism: Streptomyces sp. A01; assembly: GCF_059026195.1. NCBI lineage: Bacteria > Bacillati > Actinomycetota > Actinomycetes > Kitasatosporales > Streptomycetaceae > Streptomyces > Streptomyces sp. A01. The sequence continues at coordinate 209,453 of NZ_JBWLKN010000005.1, forward strand.
TCCGGTCGACATCCGACACCGAGTACTGGAGTTCTTCGGGTGCTTTGGGGGCGTACGCGAGGATCAGTTTCTGATCCTTCTCGTAATGCCGGGACGCGGACGGCTGCACGATCTCGGTGAACTCGCGGCCCTTGTCCTTGCCCGAGGTGACCTTGATGATCGTCTTCTCGCACGTCTCGTCCCTGGCCGGAGGCTTCGCCCCGCCGGTCTGCTCCTCACCGGGTTGCGGCTGCTGCGGCGGCTGGGCGCCGACCTCCGAGCACTTCACCTTGTCGATCCGCACCACCTGTCCCGACTCGGTCTGCCGGTCGAAGCCGAGCCCGGACGTTCCCGAGTGGCCGGGTGCGCCACCCGGCCACAGCACGATGAGCCCGGCGACGACCGCGACCGTGAACGGGATCAGCACCGCGGCGATGACCTTGCGCAAATGCGCTGAAACGGGCGCGGCGGGCCCATGGCTGTGGCTGTGGCCATGGCTGTGACCGGTGCTGTGCCCGGTGCTGGGAGCGGGCTGGGGGGCAGGCGGACCCGCTTGCCCAGCGGGCGGGGGCGGGGCGTGCTGGTGCGGGTGGCCGGAGCCCGGCGGCTGCCCGGAAGACGGCGGCGGGGTGGCGGCGTGCGGCTGCCCGGCGGGCTGCTGTGGCCGCTGCTCCGGCCCTGGCTCGGTGGGACTCATGGACCGATCATCGCAAGGCCCACTAGTCCCCGGGGCAGGGGAACCGCTAGCGTGGTGGCACCTTTGCAATCGCGGGAGCTCGGAGCACCGGGCTGAGAGGGCGCTGATCTCCGTACGGGACAGCCGGTGAACACCGGCATCCGCCACGGATACGGCTGCGCCGACCGCCGAACCTGTTACCGGGTAATGCCGGCGTAGGGAGTAGGTCTCATGACCTTTCAGGATGCACGCACGCCTGCCGCCACGGAGGCGGACAGCACGGACGCCCCGTCCGGCGCTGAGCCGAAGACGATCGGATGGCACAAGGGCTATCTGGCGGGCTCGCGCCCGGACCTCCGGGTTCCGGTGCGCCAAGTGCACCTCACCAACGGCCGTGACGTGACGCTGTACGACACGTCAGGCCCGTACACCGACCCCACCATCGACACCGACGTGCGCCGCGGGCTTCCGCCGCTGCGCGAGAACTGGATCATCGGCCGCGGCGACACCGAGGAGTACGCCGGGCGCCCGCTGCGCCCGGAGGACGACGGGATCAAGCACACCTCGCCGCGCGGTGGGCTGAAGAACCTCGACGCGGTCTTCCCCGGCCGCCCCCGGCAGCCCCGCCGAGGCCGGGACGGCCAGGCGGTCACCCAGCTCGCGTACGCCAAGCGGGGCGAGATCACGCCCGAGATGGAGTACGTGGCCATCCGCGAGAACGTCTCCCCCGAGGTGGTCCGCGAAGAGATCGCCGCAGGCCGGGCGGTCATGCCGGTGAACGTCAACCACCCGGAGATCGAGCCGATGATCATCGGCAAGCGGTTCCTGGTGAAGGTCAACGCCAACATCGGCAACTCCGCCGTCACCTCCTCCATCGAGGAGGAGGTGGACAAGATGACCTGGGCCACCAAGTGGGGCGCCGACACGGTCATGGACCTGTCCACCGGCCGCAACATCCACACCACGCGCGAGTGGGTGCTGCGCAACTCCCCCGTCCCCATCGGCACCGTCCCCCTCTACCAGGCACTGGAGAAGGTGGACGGCCGGGCCGAGGAGCTGACCTGGGAGATCTACAAGGACACCATCATCGAGCAGGCTGAACAGGGCGTCGACTACATGACGGTGCACGCGGGTGTGCTGCTGCGGTACGTCCCGCTCACCGCCCGCCGCAAGACCGGTATCGTCTCGCGCGGCGGCTCGATCATGGCGGCCTGGTGCCTCGCCCACCACAAGGAGAGCTTCCTCTACGAGAACTTCGAAGAGCTGTGCGACATCCTCGCCGCGTACGACGTGACGTTCTCGCTCGGTGACGGACTGCGCCCCGGCTCCATCGCCGACGCCAACGACGAGGCACAGTTCGCCGAGCTGAGGACCCTGGGCGAGCTGAACACCATCGCCAAGCGGCACCACGTGCAGACGATGATCGAGGGCCCGGGCCATGTCCCGATGCACAAGATCAAGGAGAACATCGACCTTCAGCAGGAGATCTGCGAGGAGGCCCCGTTCTACACGCTCGGCCCGCTGACCACGGACATCGCGCCCGCCTACGACCACATCACCTCGGGCATCGGCGCGGCGATGATTGCCTGGTGGGGCACGGCGATGCTCTGCTACGTCACCCCCAAGGAGCACCTGGGCCTGCCGGACCGGGACGACGTGAAGACCGGCGTCATCACGTACAAGATCGCCGCGCACGCCGCCGACCTGGCGAAGGGTCACCCGGGTGCCCAGGAATGGGACGACGCGCTGTCGGACGCGCGCTTCGAGTTCCGCTGGGAGGACCAGTTCAACCTGGCCCTGGACCCGGACACGGCCCGCGCCTTCCATGACGAGACGCTTCCCGCCGAGCCGGCGAAGACGGCGCACTTCTGCTCCATGTGCGGCCCGAAGTTCTGCTCGATGAAGATCTCGCACGACATCCGCCGGGATCACGGTGGAGCGATGGACGCGGCCGACGCCTCGACGAAGGCGGAAGCGGAGGCGGGCATGGCGGAGAAGTCCAAGGAGTTCGCGGCGGCCGGGAACCGGGTGTACCTGCCGATCGCGGACTGAAGCGCAGGTGAGCGCCGTTCCGGGAGGCTGCGGCTTCTTGGGACGGCGCTTCGTCGTACGGACTACCGGAGCGGGTGGCTACTGAGGGAGGGCCGGACCGACGTTCCGCAGAGCGTTGAGGATGGTGTCCTCGGTGGAGTGCACATCGGGGTAGAGCTTTTCCGGGTCGGTGTGGAGCTGGTAGTCCCACACAATGGCGTAGATCCCGAGTGTGACGACCGATAGAAGGAAGTGCATTCCGAAGCCGCGGTTCAAGGTTGGGACAGGCTCGAAGGTTACGGGGTACCGGACGATGCCCAGCTTCGTCCAGGCGACGCTGAGCTTTTCGTAGAAGTCCTGCTCGGTGAGCTGGATCTGCCACCAGAACCGCATCAGGCGATAGACCGCGATGCAGCCATAGATCCCGAGCGTGATGAAGGACAGGAAGAGCGATAGCCCAGCCTTGATGGGTTTGTGCTGGTCCTCGAAACGTTCATTGACGAAGCGCTGCAGGTCGTTGAGGTCGTCGTGGCTGGCGCTGTACTGGCCGTGCTCTTCGGCGTACTGCTTCGAGGCAGTGATGACTGCGTCGTAGTAGTGCTTGCGGCGATTTCTGAAAAGATCGGCGCGGTTGAGTCGACGGTAGAACATCACGATCACGTAGATGCCCAGCGTCACCCACGACAGGAGGAAGAAGTAAATACCCCAGCCGACAAACCGCTGATCCGTCGTGCGCCTCTCATGCACATAGCGGTCCACTTGCTGTACTGCTTGGAGCTGTTCCATGTGAGCCCCCAGCTGGCGAGCCCTCGGAGGCGTCGAGTACCGCGCTTCCACTCTGATCCCAGCATATGCCCGGAACGGCGAGACGGCTCTCGCTCCGCAGTCTGTTACCCGAGGCCGACCGAACCGCTGAGAAGCATGGTGACTCGGGGCTGAACCTGCCCTCGATGAAGATCTCGCAGGGCATCCGCCGTGAGCACGGCGGATGCCCTGGAAGCCACCGTGGCCGAGGCCGGAATGGTGGAGAAGCCCAAGGAGTTCGCAGTCGCGGGCAACCGGGTGTACTTGTCCATTGCAGACTGGCGTCACGTGTGGCGGTGTTCTGGGCCTAGCGGGCAATGGCACCGTCACACGCTTGCATTAATGCCTCTTCACGCCTTGCTGAGCGGGTTTCTGGAGCCTCATTTGACGCGGACACTAGGCGCGAGCGATCGGTGGAGGTTGCGGCCGGGAGGGCCCGGTATCAGGCTGATCGGGCGTGGTCCCGGGACGGCATGGGCCTGCGAACGGCAGCGAACAGCCTTGCCAGGGTGGCCGATCGACCGCTGTCGGCCTCGTGGAGAGTGAGGGCACGGACGCCTTCTTCGAGCCACTGATCCCAATCTGGACGCTCGCCCGGTGCCAGGCGGCCGTGCGCGATGGCCAGGTCCAGGATCGTCTTGCCTATCTCGTGGGCCATGGCGCCGCCGTTGTAACGGAAACGGCTACCGATGACGCCTAGATGGCAAACAGTAGTCTTGCCGCCGGAGAGAGCGATCGAGATGTTGAGAAATGATTCTACTCCAAAGTCGGATGGCAGCGGATTCTGGACGTATGAAGTCCGAATCGCTCGGTATCCCGCGAGAGAGTTGGCGCCGTAAGGGCCAACTTCCGGGAAGAGTTCAGCAGTGAGGGGTTCGTATATGGTGAACGTGGAACTCAGAATGGTTCCTGGATAGTCGTACTCGAAGTCGCCGATCACTTGGTCGCTCGTACCGGACACCGCCGCCTCACGCAGCATGGCCGGAATGTTGTTGGTTGAGGACACTAGGTCGGAGTCGAGATAACAGACCCACTCGGTCCGTATGTCGGCAAGAGCGGCGGTCATCGCTGCACCCTTCCCGCGCGGCCCGCGCAGGACCTCCGCCCCAGCCCTGGTTGCCTCCTCTGCGGTGCCATCGGTAGAGGCGCTGTCAACCACTAGTACCCGATCACCGGGTTGCGCAGCTGTGCGTGCCTGGTCAACGATCGTTGCCACGGTGGACTCTTCGTTATAAGCAGGTATTACGAAAGTGAACATGGGTCCCCTTCCTTCAAGCCGGGCCTGGAAAGAGAGAGTGTACGGGAAACGATCACATCGACCACGATGCGGAGTCCGTCAAGAACGCTGTGGAGAAGGGAGCGTGAGGACGGTGCTTGGGTGAGAAGGCTCGTCTAAACGCCTTGTGCTCGTCACGGGTGGTCGTGTAGTGCATGGGGGTGACCTGCTCGATGAAGATCTCGCACGACATCCGCCGGGATCACGGTGGAGCGATGGACGCGGCCGACGCCTCGACGAAGGCGGAAGCGGAGGCGGGCATGGCGGAGAAGTCCAAGGAGTTCGCGGCGGCCGGGAACCGGGTGTATCTGCCGATCGCGGACTGAGCGGCACGACTGAGCAGCACACTGAGCGGCACGCGGCGCGTGATCCGCTTGGCCGGTGCCTTGACTGGTGCGAGGAGCCCGGCGGCCGGTTGCGGCCGCCGGCCCCGGCAGCGGGCAGGCCAGACGGTCAGACGGACGGGCGGGCAGGGCTCAACGCTCCGCTCGCCGTCCTGGTCGTCGAGCCGGCCGGTGCGGCCTGCCGGTGAGTCAGCGGGGCGGATGGGAGGCGGCGCGCGCCGCCACCGTCCGCCCCGGCGCGCTACTTCGATTGATGATCCGAGCCACCGAAGTCCGGGCTGGTGAAGTCCGGGCTGCTGTAGCGCGGCCTGGTCGCCGCCTCCGAATCGCCGTCCGGGCTGGTGAAGCCCGGCCTGCTGTAACCCAGGTTGGGCGTACGGCTCACTGAGCCGGGCCGCCTGGGACGGTAGGGCGACGAGGACGGGGGCGCCGACGGGACCGAGGGAGCCGGACCGGCGTCCGGGTCGGCCAGCGCCTCGCGGAGGAAGGGCAGCACACCCCGCTGAAGCAGAGCCTGCTGCCAGGCTTCCCTGGCGCGGCTCACCTCCGCGGTGAGCGCGTCGGCATGCCGCCCGGTCCCGTCGCTGGCGCTGTTGCGCAGCGCGGTGAGCAGCAGTCCGACCGCGCCGATCAGGATGCCGGCGGCCGTGCAGGCCGCGAACACCCAACCGGCTGTGACCAGCGGGCCGCCGACGGACGCGTCCGGGGCGACCAGCCGCAGGAGATAACCGACGATGAGGAAGATCGCCGCTGCGGCACCGGCGAGCACCGGTGCCAGCACCGAGAGCACGGCGACAAGCCCCGCACCCGATGTCTCGGCGACCTCTCCCACCGCTGTGGCGAAGGTGACCGTGCTGGAACCGGACTCGCCCTCGTCCTCCTCGGGCCGTGCGGAGGAAGGAGGCGTGCGCAGTTCGTCACGCGCCTCTACGTACTTCTCGTATTCGGCGGAAGCGCACGCGGATATGGCGGTCGCCGCGCTGAGCGCCATCGTGCGCAGTTGTACTGCGTTGAGTCGCTGACCCAGTTTGTCCAGGCCAGGGTGCTGATCTGCGGTGCGCAGCGCCTCGTCGAGAATGCGCTCGAAGTCCGGGCGATCCTCGGTGAGCAGGTGTGGAGCGCTGTTCATGTGCATCCCCCGATGCTCCGTAGGGCCTTGATGCCGGCTGTCACCGGTCACGGGCGGAAACGGAGGAGAGCCTGCTACGGATAAACCGATGGTAGAGCCGGACCGGCACGAGGTGACAGTGTGTTTGCCGAATTCGCCCCGTGCGGGTGGAACTTCCTACCCACTCTGGCGTCTGCCCACTCAGCTCTCAGCCAATCAAGGGGAACTGCACTACCAGCAGCTTTCCAGCCATCGTGACCCCGCCGTCCATGGCGATGGCGAGGCTGTCGGCGTAGATGTGCGGGCCGTTGACGAGCGGCGTGCCGTCGCTGTCGTCGGCGGCGTCCTCGGTACCGACCTCGCCCAGCAGGTACGGGATGGGGCTGTGGCCGTGGACGATGCGCTCGCCACCGTAGGCGTCGAGCAGTTCCCGTACGGCCTGCGACCCGGCGTCGTCGCGGAAGGCGAACCGCTTGGTGAACTTGCGGAACAGGTCCCAGCATTCGTCGGCGTCGCTGCGCTGGAGCGTTTCGGTGACGGTGTCGTTGACCGCCTCGATCGAGTCGCCGTATTCGAGGTACGCGGTGGTGTCGGAGTGCACGAGGAGGTGGCCGTCCTCCTCGGCCATCGCGTCGAGCCGGGACATCCACTGGAGGTGGTGGTCCTCCAGCCGCTCCATGTCGGTGCGCTGCCCGCCGTTGAGGAGCCAGGCGGCCTGGAAGGAGGCGGTGCCGGCGCCGGACTGGACGGGCGTGTCGCCGAACCGCTTGGCGCCGATCAGCAGCAGCTCGTGATTGCCCATCAGGGCCTTGCAGTAGCCGCCGGCCGCGGCGGCCTGCGCGGAGAGCTGCATGACCAGGTCGATGACGCCGATGCCGTCGGGACCGCGGTCGGTGAAGTCGCCGAGGAACCACAGCCGGGCGTTGCCGGCGGCCCAGTCGCCCTCGGCGTCGATCAGTCCCTGCTCGGCCAGTGCCCCGCGCAGCTCGTCCAGGTAGCCGTGGACGTCGCCGACGATGTAGAGCGGGCCGAGGCCGTCGTGGCCGTCCGGGGCGGGTGCGACCGCGGGGCCGGGCTCGGCGGGCTCGGCGAAGGCGACGGTGGACAGGTCGGTGATGGTGCTGCCCGGTCCCACGCCAGGGGTGACGACGGGCAGGTCGCGCTGGGTCGGGGTGTACTCGGCGGGCTCCTCGTGCTGCGGGGGCGTCCCGCCGTACCCCGTCCCTGAGACGGTCGGCGCGCTGCCGCTGCCGGGGCGTACGCCGATGGCTGGGCTGGTGCCGGTGGTGGTGGCGGTCCGGGCGGCGGGGTCGTGACCGGCTGTGTTGTGACTGGCCATGCTGTGACCGGGCGTGTTGTGACCGGCTGCGCTGTGACTGGTGGTGCCGTGACCGGTGGGGCTGTCAGCGGTGGTGCCGTGCCCGCCGCTCGTCGTCGGACCGGCGCCGGGGGAGCCGTCGGCCGGGTGGCCGGTCGCGTACTCGCTCGTGTACGCGTCGCGCGGCGCGCCCTCGGGGGTGAACTGCCGCGGAGTGCGCTGCTGCGGCGCGTAGGTCTGAGGCGAGCGCTGGCCCGAGGCGGGCTGTTCCGGCCGGGTGGCCGCGGTGGGGACCGGGGGCGTGGGGCCGGGCGGCGTCACCGGCGGCGGCGTCAGCGGGTGGCGCGGTGACCCGGCGGGCACCTGCCCGGCGGCGGACCGGGCGTGCGCCGAGGCGGTCCCGGTGCCGTACGACGTGGGGGCGTCGGCCCGGTGGTTGAGGGTGACGGTGTCCGCGGTGGACCGGGACATGGCGGTGGACGCGGCTGGGGGAGCGGGCGGCACCTGGGTGGGCGAGGACAGCGCTTCGCCCTGCTCGCGCCGGGCGTCGTGCTCCGCATCCTGCTGCGAAGCCGTGGTCCGTGCCGTGGGTCCCAGACCGGCCCCCTGAGTCATCGACCCCTCCACCATCGCGCCGCCGTGCACCTTTTGGACCTTGCCCTGGTCGACGGCGGCCCGCGGTGTCGTCCGCCCATCATAGGAATGACCGTCGAGGGTTGTGACGCACCAGGGGTCGCCAAATGGGCCGCGCGCTCGGTTCGCCGGGCATTTCTCCCGAATTGGCCGGTTAGAATCGGCCCGATACCTCCCCACCAGGCTGAATCCCTGCCCGGCGGAACGATTCACTCCTCCGTAGGAACGCCGTTTCCGGCGGGGCCGCTCGCTCCCCGCCGGATCAGCTACGTCCCCGGATGCCCTCCGCGGAGGATTCCTACTCCCCCGCCGGAGCGCGCGGTGCGCTCACCGTCGTACGCGGCGGCCGCCGCTGCGATGAGGTCCGCACGATCAGCTCGGTCGGTATGACCTGTTCCACCGGGCCACCGGCGTCGAGTCCCTCGATGGCGTCGATGAGGAGCTGAATGACGGCGGTGCCGATCCGGCGGGGTTTGAGGGAGAGCGTGGTGATGGGTGGGTCGGTTGTGGCGTACACGGTGGACTCGCTGCAGCACACGAGGAGAAGATCGTCTGGTACGCGCAGGCCGTAGCGGCGGGCGGCGGCGAGCAGGTCGGTGCCGTTGGGGTCGAACAGGCCGTATACGGCATCGGGCCGGTCGGGTCTCGCCAGCAGCCGGTCGGCGGCGACGGCCCCCGCACACGGATCATGCGCCGGGTACTCCTCGTAGACCGGGTCCTGGCCGACACGTTCGCACCAGGAGAGATACGCGGAGGTGGACAGCCGGGTGTAGGTGTCGGTGGTGGTGCCCGTGAGGAGCCCGATGCGGCGCGCGCCCGCCTCGGCGAGGTGGTCGAGCAGCCCGCGCACCGCCGCCTGGTGGTCGTTGTCCACCCAGGCGGTGACGGGCAGCGTCCCGGCGGGGCGGCCGTCGGAGACGACGGGAATGCCGTGCCGGACGAGCTCGGCCACGACCGGGTCATGGTCGGAGGGGTCGATGACGACGGTGCCGTCCAGGGCCACGTTCGACCACACGTCGTGGCGCGAGGTGGCGGGCAGGATGACGAGGGCGTAGCCGCGGGCCAGTGCGGCGGAGGTGGCCGCGCGTGCCATCTCGGCGAAATAAGCGAATTCGGTGAAGGTGAAAGGTTCATCCCCGTATGTGGTCACGGTCAGGCCGATGAGACCTGACTTGCCGGTACGGAGCGTGCGGGCCGCGGCGGAGGGGCGGTACCCCAGCCTGTCGGCGACCTCGCGGACGTGGCGGCGGGTGGCATCCGGTAACCGTCCCTTGCCGTTGAGCGCGTCGGAGACAGTCGTGATCGAGACCCCGGCTGCGGCGGCCACATCCCGGATGCCCGCCCGCCCCAACCGGCGGCCGGTCGACCGGCTCACCTGGTGCTTCCCTGCTGCTGTCATGGCGAGCCGATAGTAGGGCTCGTGGGGTGCGTTCGGAGGAATCGGTAATCGACTGCCAACAGGCACGATTCTGCATGAGAGATTGCCCCCAACTGCCTTGGAAACAAAGGTAGTTGGAGATTTTGGCGGCACTGTGCTTACTCGTTACCGCTTTGTGCCTGTTGATTGCCCTATGTTTCGGAGAGGTCTCAACTCACCTTCACGGGTGATGCGCGCCACGGCGCTCGCCACCAGCGCGCGCCGGAACGAAGAACGCTCCCCCCCTGCTCTTTACGGCAGGTGGGGGAATCCTCATAAGGTGTGCAGTATTGCTGAGGCTGTTGCTGTCTGTTGCTGTGACTGCTGTGCCCGGGACGGTCAAGGAGGACCTGCGGTGTCTGAGAAGAGCCCCAAGTTGCGTGCTGTGCTGGATGGCATCCCGACCTACAAGCCAGGCAAGCCCGCCTCCGGCCGCCAGGACGGGGCCCCCGCCTACAAGCTGTCCTCGAACGAGAACCCGTACCCGCCGCTGCCCGGCGTGTTGGAGGAGGCCGTGCGCGCGGCCGGTTCCCTCAATCGATACCCCGACCTGGCCTGTACGGGGCTGATGGCCGAGCTCGCGGCCCGCTTTGACGTGCCGGTCGAGCACCTGGCCACCGGCACCGGGTCGGTCGGCATCGCGCAGCAGCTGGTCCAGTCGACGGCCGGCCCCGGCGACGAGGTGATCTTCCCGTGGCGGTCGTTCGAGGCGTACCCGATCATCACCCAGGTCTCGGGCGCGACGTCGGTTCCGGTGCCGCTGACGGCGGACGACGCCCACGATCTGGACGCGATGCTCGCCGCCGTCACCGAACGGACCCGGCTGATCTTCGTCTGCAACCCCAACAACCCCACCGGTACCGTCGTACGGCGTGCCGAGCTGGAGAGCTTCCTGGACCAGGTGCCCTCGGACATCCTGATCGTCCTGGACGAGGCGTACCGGGAGTTCATCGCCGACGCGGACGTCCCTGACGGGATCGAGCTGTACCGGGACCGGCCGAACGTGTGCGTGCTGCGCACCTTCTCCAAGGCGTACGGGCTGGCGGGGCTGCGCGTCGGATTCGCGATCGGGCACGCGCCGGTCGCCGCCGCGCTGCGCAAGACGGCGGTGCCCTTCGGCGTGACGCAGGTGGCACAGGAGGCGGCTATCGCGTCGCTGCGCAGCGAGGACGCGCTGAAGGTGCGGGTGGACGCGCTGATCGTGGAGCGGGCACGGGTGTACGAGGCGCTGACGGCCCAGGGCTGGACGCTGCCGGAGTCGCAGGGGAACTTCGTCTGGCTGCGGGTCGGCGACCGCGCGCTGGACTTCGCGGCGGTGTGTGAGCGCGGTGGCGTGGTCGTGCGGCCGTTCCAGGGGGACGGGGTGCGCGTGACGATCGGCGAGACCGAGGCCAACGATCTCTTCCTGCAGGCTGCGGCGGCCTTCCGCAAGGAGCTGTAACCGGGGTAGCCGGGTGTGGCCGCAGCGGCGAGCCGCGGTGGGTGCCGGTACGCCCGGGGCGTGAGCCGGGAGGGCCCGCGTCGCGAGCCGGTCAGGACGGGGGCGGACGCGGTGCGCGGCTCCCGCTCCGTCGCTGTGCTCTGTGCCGTGCTCCAGCGCTGTTCAGAGGTGCCCATCGCCCCTTTCCACCCCCCGGTGGGAAGGGGCGAATGCGTGTGCGGCATAATTGCTTGTGAATGTGAACGCGTTCACAAAGTCGGTCGTTACGTCCCGGTTTCATCGTGATCAATGGGGCGGATCGCGGCGGGGACGCGGCTGAGTAAGACGGCAAGGAGACCTCGACGTGGACCTGGCTCTGGCTCCGGAGACCCTGGCGCGATGGCAGTTCGGCATCACGACCGTCTACCACTACCTCTTCGTCCCGCTCACCATCAGCCTCGCGGCGTTCACGGCCGGTCTGGAGACCGCCTGGGTCCGTACGGGCAAGGAGAAGTACTTCCACGCGACGAAGTTCTGGGGAAAGCTCTTCCTGATCAACATCGCGATGGGTGTCGTGACCGGCATCGTGCAGGAGTTCCAGTTCGGCATGAACTGGTCCGACTACTCGCGGTTCGTCGGTGATGTCTTCGGCGCGCCGCTCGCGATGGAGGCGCTGATCGCCTTCTTCTTCGAATCGACCTTCATCGGGCTGTGGATCTTCGGCTGGGACAAGCTGCCGAAAAAGATCCACTGCGCCTGCATCTGGGTCGTCGCGATCGGAACCACCCTCTCCGCGTACTTCATCCTCGCCGCGAACTCCTGGATGCAGCACCCCGTCGGCTACACCATCGACAAGTCCACGGGGAAGGCCCAGCTCACCGACATCTGGGCGGTGCTCACGCAGAACACCACCATGGTCGTCGTCGTCCACACCCTCATCGCCGCCTTCCTCACCGGCGCCGCCCTCGTCGTCGGGATCGCCTCGTACCACCTCTGGCGGGCCAAGCGCGCGGAGGACAGGGGCGAGGAACTGCCCGCCAAGCAGCGCCGGCAGGTCGGCGTCATGCGCACCTCGCTGCGCCTCGGCCTGGTCGTCGCGGTGATCGCCGGCCTGGGCACCGCGCTCAGCGGTGACCAGCTCGGCAAGGTGATGTTCGAGCAGCAGCCGATGAAGATGGCGGCCGCCGAAGCGCTGTGGGAGACCGAGGCACCCGCGCCCTTCTCGGTCTTCGCCATCGGTGACGTCAGCGACGGCCACAACAGCGTCGAGCTGAGCGTCCCCGGAATCCTGTCCTTCCTGGCCCATGACAACTTCTCCGAGTCCGTCCCCGGCATCAACGACATCGCCAAGCAGGAAGCGGCCCGCTACGGCGGCGAACCCGACGACTACATCCCCAGCATCTTCATGACGTTCTGGGGATTCCGTCTCATGATCGGGTTCGGCATGACGTCCTTCGCCGCCGGAGTCGTGGGCCTGTGGACGACCCGCAAGAAGCTGTGGGTCGCGCCCGGCAAGCGGACCGGGGAGAACGAGGTCCCCCGGCTGATGCTCACCAAGGACCGCGAGCTGAGCCCCTTCCTCACCAAGTGGGCGTGGCGCGTCGGCATCCTCACCATGGGCTTCCCGATGATCGCCAACTCCTTCGGCTGGATCTTCACCGAGATGGGCCGCCAGCCCTGGGTGGTCTACGGGCTGATGAAGACCGAGGACGCGGTCTCCCCCGGCGTCAGCCAGACCGAGGTGCTGATCTCCATGGGCGTCTTCACGCTGCTGTACGGGGTGCTCGCGGTGATCGAGGTGAGGCTGCTCACGAAGTACGCGAAGGCCGGGCCCGACATCGACGAGCAGCCACCCGCGAAGGACCCGAAGCTCCGCTTCCCCTCAGGCGGCGGATCGGGCGGCCCGACGGACACGGGTGGCGCCGGGGCGGCCGAAGAGGCCGACAAGCCGATGACCTTCGCTTACTGACGACCCGCGGGAAAGGAGACACGACCATGCAACTCCACGACTTCTGGTTCTCGCTGATCGCCGTCCTGTGGATCGGCTACTTCTTCCTCGAAGGATTCGACTTCGGTATCGGCGTCCTCACCAGGCTGCTCGCCCGCGACCGGACCGAACGCCGGGTCCTGATCAACACGATCGGCCCCGTCTGGGACGGCAACGAGGTCTGGCTGCTGACGGCTGCCGGAGCGACCTTCGCGGCCTTCCCCGACTGGTACGCGACCCTGTTCAGCGGCTTCTATCTGCCCCTTCTGGCCATCCTCGTCTCGCTGATCGTGCGCGGCGTCGCCTTCGAGTACCGCCACAAGCGCAGCGAGGAGAGCTGGCAGCGCAACTGGGAGCAGGCGATCTTCTGGTGCTCGCTGCTGCCCGCCTTCCTGTGGGGCATGGTCTTCGCCAACATGGTGCGCGGTGTGCCGATCGGCTCCGACAAGAACTACGCGGGCGACCTGCTGGACCTGCTCAACCCGTACGCGCTGCTCGGTGGCCTGCTCACGCTGGTCCTCTTCACCTTCCACGGCGCGGTCTTCGCCGCGCTCAAGACGGTCGGCGACATCCGGACCAGGGCCCGGCGGCTGGCCGGGTGGCTCGGCCTCGGAGCGGCGGCGCTCGCCGTGGGCTTCCTGCTGTGGACCCAAGCGGACACCGGGGGCACCGGCAGCCTGGTCGCGATGATCATCGCGGTGGTCGCGCTGGCCCTGGCGCTGGTCATGAACGGCCGGGGCCGCGAGGGCTGGGCGTTCGCCCTGTCCGGGGTGACGATCGCGGCATCCGTCGCGATGCTCTTCCTGGCCCTGTTCCCGGACGTCATGACGTCGTCGCTGGACCCCCGGTGGAGCCTGACGGCCGAGAACGCCGCCTCCAGCCCGTACACGCTGAAGATCATGACGTGGATCGCGGGTGTCATGACGCCCGTGGTGCTGGCATACCAAGCCTGGACCTACTGGGTGTTCCGGCAGCGGATCGGCACTCAGCACATCCCGGCCGACGCGCACTGATGACGTCGCGACCCTCTCGGCGCTGACCCGGACGGACGTTTCACGTGAAACCAATCGACCCGCGCCTTCTCAGGTACGCCCGCGCCACGCGCCTGTTCCTGGTCGCTTCGGTGGTCCTCGGACTCATCGGAGCCGGTCTGGTCATCGCCCAGGCCATGCTCATCGCCGACATCGTGGTGGGCGCGTTCCAGCGAGGCGAGGGCGTCGGCGAGCTGTCCGGGACGCTGGCGCTGCTCGCGGCCGTGGCGGTCGGCCGGGCGGCGGTGGCCGCACTGACCGAACTCGCCGCGCACCGGGCGAGTGCGCAGGTCAAGTCCGAGCTGCGGGTGCGGCTGCTGGCGCACGCGGCCCGGCTGGGCCCGAACTGGCTGAGTACGCAGCGCACGGGTGAGCTGACGACGCTCGCCACGCGCGGCATCGACGCCTTGGACGACTACTTCGCCCGCTATCTGCCGCAGTTGGGGCTGGCGGTCGTCGTTCCGGTCGCCGTCCTCGCCCGGATCGTCACCGAGGACTGGGTGTCGGCGCTGATCATCGTCGTCACGCTGCCGCTGATCCCCATCTTCATGATGCTGATCGGCTGGGCGACGCAGCACCGCATGGACCGGCAGTGGCGCATGCTGGCCCGGCTCTCCGGCCACTTCCTCGACGTCGTCGCCGGGCTGCCGACACTCAAGGTCTTCGGCCGGGCCAAGGCGCAGGCCGAGTCGATCCGTACGATCACGGCCGACTACCGGCGCGCGACGCTGAAGACCCTGCGGATCGCCTTCCTGTCGTCGTTCGCGCTGGAGCTGCTGGCGACGCTCTCGGTCGCCCTGGTCGCGGTCGGCATCGGCATGCGGCTCGTACACGGCGACATGGACCTGTACGCGGGGCTGGTCGTGCTCATCCTGGCGCCGGAGGCGTATCTGCCGCTGCGCCAGGTGGGCGCGCAGTACCACGCGGCGGCGGAGGGACTGGCGGCGGCGGACGAGGTCTTCGCAGTCCTTGAGGCCGGTGGGGGCGGGGAAGCCGCTGGGGCTGGCGCTGTTGGTGGGTCTGCTAGTGACCGTGGATCTGCTGCTGGCGGTGGTGCTGGTGCTGGTGCTGTTGGCGGTGGTGTGGAGGTGGGGCCGGGCGCGGGTGCCGGTGCGGGGGATGCCGGTGCGGGGCCGGAGGCCCGGGGGGCCGCGCTTGTCGTGGACCGGCTGACGGTGCGGCATCCGGGCCGCGCCGAGCCCTCGCTCGCCGAGACCTCCCTCGTCGTCGAACCCGGCGAGACCGTGGCCATCGTCGGCCCGAGCGGGGTGGGCAAGACGACGCTGATCAACGCGGTGCTGGGGTTCGTCGGCACGGGACAGGGGGCGGTCGACGCCAAGGCGCCGGGGCTGCCCGGCGCCGGCGGCGCGGACCGGGGGCCGGGCGCGGACCAGGAGCCGAGTGCCGACCGGAAGCCGAGTGCCGGACTGGTCCAGGGGCGGGTGCTCGTCGGCGGCATCGACCTCGGCACACTCTCCGAGGCGGGGTGGCGCCGCTGGCGGGAGCAGATCGCGTGGGTTCCGCAACGGCCCTATCTGTTCGCCGGGTCCATCGCCGAGAACGTACGGCTCGCACGTCCCGACGCCGACGAAGCGGCGGTACGTGACGCGCTGCGGGAAGCGGGTGCGGAGAGCTTCGTCGCCGGGCTGCCGGATGGCGTGCACACCGTGCTCGGCGAAGACGGGGCGGGCTTGTCGGCGGGGCAGCGGCAACGCCTCGCGCTGGCACGGGCGTTCCTCGCCGACCGCCCGGTGCTGCTGCTGGACGAACCCACGGCGAACCTGGACGGCGAGACGGAAGCGGTCGTCGTGGACGCGGTACGGCGGCTTTCCGTCGGCCGGACCGTGCTGCTGGTCGTGCACCGCCCGGCGCTCCTCGCGGTCGCCGACCGCACGGTCGAGCTCACTCCTGCCTCCTCTCGACCGGGCCCGGAGCCCGCGCCCGCCCGTACGCCTGTCCTTGCGTCTGCCCGAACGCCTGCCGTATCGCCTGCTTCGGTTTCGCCTGCTTCGGTTTCGTCGCCTTCGGTTTCGTCGTCTCCCGTTTCGTCGTCTCCGGGCCTGTCCGGGCGCGCCGGGGAGGAGGACGTCGGTGGTGGCCGGGGCGGTGGGGCGCTCGCTGTCGTACGGGAGGCGGGCCGGGCCCGGCGTGGGCGGTTCGCGCTCGCGCTGCTGCTGGGCAGCCTCGCTCTCGGCAGCGCCGTCGGCCTGATGGCCGTCTCCGGCTGGCTGATCTCGCGCGCCTCCCAGGAGCCGCCCGTCCTCTATCTGATGGTCGCGGTGACGGCGACCCGGGCGTTCGGCATCGGCCGCGCCGTCTTCCGGTACGCGGAACGGCTCGTCTCGCATGATGCCGCCTTGCGCGTACTGGCCGATCTGCGGGTCGCCGTGTACCGGCGGCTGGAGCGGCTCGCGCCCGCCGGGCTCCGCGAGCGCCGACGCGGTGATCTGCTGTCCCGGCTGGTCGCCGACGTCGACGCGTTGCAGGACTACTTCCTGCGCTGGCTGCTCCCGGTGGGCTCCGCCGTGCTGGTGGGTGCCGCTTCGGTCGCGTTCACGGCGTGGCTGCTGCCGGAAGCGGGCGTGCTGCTCGCCGTGGGGCTGCTGCTTGCCGGGGTGGGGGTGCCCGTGGTGTCCGCCGCGCTGGCGCACCGTACCGAACGGCGACTGGCGCCCGCGCGCGGCGCGTTGTCCGTCCAGGTCGTCGATCTGCTGACAGGCGCGGCCGAGCTCACTGTGGCGGGCGCGCTGCCGGAGCGCGCCGCCGCCCTGCGGCGCGCGGACGGGCTGCTGACGAGCATCGACCGGCGTGCCGCACTGGCCGGTGCGGTCGGCGCCGGGCTGACCGCGCTGAGCTGCGGCATGACGGTGTCCGCCGCCGCCTGGGCCGGGGTGCGGGCCGTTCAGGACGGACGGCTCGACGGGCTGTGGCTCGCGGTCGTCATCCTGACGCCGCTCGCCGCGTTCGAGGCGGTCACGGGCCTGCCGCTCGCCGTCCGCTACCGGCAGCGCGTACGACGCGCCGCCGAGCGGGTCTACGACGTGCTCGACGCGCCCCTTCCGGTGCGTGAGCCATGGGAGACGACGCCCGAGCACGGGCCGGACCGCCCTGACGCGGCCGCTCTGACGAGTCTGACGACGCCGGAAGCCGGGCATCAGCCCGCGCCACCGGACGCCCGTGCCCGTGCCCGTGCCGGTATGGGGCCCGATGCCGCCGGTACAGGGGCCGGTGCCGGTCTTGGTGCGGGAGCGGGGCGGGAGTCCGCGCCGTCGTCGCCGTTCCCCCTGCTCGTACGGCAGTTGACCGCTCGCTATCCCGGGCAGCGGGTGCCCGCGCTCGACCGGTTCGATCTGGAGCTGGTGGCCGGGCGGCGGGTCGCCGTCGTCGGGCCGTCCGGGTCGGGGAAGACCACACTCGCTCAGGTGCTGCTGCGCTTCCTCGACGCCGAGTCCGGCGCGTACACCCTCGCCGGTCGCGACGCGGCGACGCTGCCCGGTGACGAGGTGCGGCGGAACGTCGGATTGTGCGCGCAGGACGCGCATATCTTCGACAGCTCGCTCCGCGAGAACCTGCGGCTCGCCCGGCCCTCGGCGACCGAGGACGAACTGCGCGCCGCACTGGCCGGGGCCATGCTCCTGAACTGGGCCGACAGCCTGCCGGGTGGGCTTGACTCGCTGGTCGGCGAGCACGGCGCGCGGCTCTCCGGCGGACAGCGCCAGCGGCTCGCGCTCGCTCGCGCCCTGCTGGCCGACTTCCCTGTGCTGGTGCTCGATGAGCCCGCCGAGCACTTGGATCTGCCGACGGCGGACGCGCTGACGCGCGATCTGCTGGCGGTGACCGAGGGCCGCACGACCGTGCTCATCACACACCGGCTGGTGGGCCTTGACGCGGTCGATGAGGTGATCGTGCTGGACCAGGGCCGGGTCGCCCAGCGTGGGACGTACGCGGAACTGGCCGGTACGTCCGGGCCCTTCCGGCGGATGCTCGACCGGGAGCGCGCCACGGAGCTGGAACGAGTCGGAGCTGCGACTTTCCCCGACAAAAGGGACTAACTACTCTCAAGGTCATGGCAGCCCAGGCAGCACCCCCGCCCACCGAACCAGCCGGATCAGGCCAGCCAGGCGAGCCTGCCCGACCGGCCCAGCCGTCCGGACCGTCGTCGGGCACGGTGGGTTCCCATGCCGCCGCGGATGAGTCGCTGGAGATCGCCACCGCGGCGACCCGCGGGCTGCGGGGCCTGTCCACCGAGCTGACGGCGCGCGTCCCGAGGCTGCTGGAGGCCATGCGGTCCATCGGCACCGGCCTTGACCTGTGCGTCACTCTCGACCGTCTCGCGGAGACCGCCGCCGAGCTGGCCGACGCGGGCTACGCCGCCATCGGGGTGGTCGACGCCAAGGGAAAGGGGCTGTCGGACTTCATCACGTACGGCGTGACCGACGAGGCCGGGGAGCGCGTCGGCGGGCTCTCCGACGACGCGCGCGGGAAGCTCGGCGCGCTCATCCACCAGCCGGAACCGGTGCTCCTCGCCGACTTCACGGACGATCCGGGAGCGGCGGGCTTTCCGGCGCCGCACCCGCCGGTGGGCACGTTCCTGGGCGTGCCGATCCGCGTGCGAGGCGAGGTCTTCGGCAATCTGTATCTCGCCGAGAAGCGCGGCGGTGGCGCGTTCAGCGAAGCCGATCTGCACATGGTGCGCGTGCTCGCGGTCGAGGCCGGGCTCGCCATCGGCAACGCCAGACACCACGAGGAGACCCGGCAGCGTGAGCGCTGGATCGACGGCTCCGTAGCGCTGACGACCTCGCTGCTGTCCGGCAACGACGCCGAGGACGCGCTCGTGGTGGTCGCCGAGAAGGCCAGGCGGCTGGCCGGTTCCACGGCTGGCATCGTGCTGCTGCCCACGGGGAACGGCGGGCTGGAGATCGTCGCGGTGGACGCCGAGGACCCGCACGGTCTGCTCGGCACGGTCATTTCGCCGGACGCGCCGATCGTGCCCCAGCTCATGCGCGGCGAACCGGTCTTCGTCGAGGATTCGGCGACCGACCCGCGCATGACCACCAGCGTTTCCCACCGTTTCGGGCCGAGCATGATGCTGCCGCTGCGCAGCGGCAAGCGCGTACTGGGCATCCTCACCACCCCCCGGCAACGCGGTGCGCGCCCCTTCACCGACACCGAACGGACCCTTGCCACCCAGTTCGCGGCGCAGGCCGCGCTCGCGCTCGTACTCGCCGAGGCGCAGCGCGACCGCGAGCGGCTCGCCGTGTACGAGGACCGGGACCGGATCGCCCGCGACCTGCATGACCTGGTGATTCAGCGACTGTTCGCGACCGGGATGATGCTGGAGGGCGCGCAGCGCAAGGCGGAGGTGCCGGCGGTCTGGGAGAAGATCGACAAGGCGGTGGACGAACTGGACGCCACCATCCAGGAGGTGCGTACCGCCATCTTCGCCCTCCAGCAGGGCCCGGCGGAGGCGCCTTCCGGGTTGCGGACGCGGGTGCTCCGGGAGGTCGGCACAGCGGCGGTTCCGCTCGGCTTCCAGCCGTCGGCGACCTTCGTCGGGGCGGTGGACGCTCGTGTCAGCGAGCTGACCGGCAGGAATCTCATCGCGGCGCTGCGTGAGGCGCTGTCCAACGCCTTCCGGCACGCGCACGCCTCACGTATCGAGGTGGTCGTGGACGCGACGGTGCGGCTGGCGGACGGCCGGGAAGGGGTACGGCTGACGGTCGCCGACGACGGTGTGGGCATTCCCGAGGGTGGCCGCCGCAGCGGCCTGCGGAACCTGGCCCGGCGAGCGGAGGCGCTGGGCGGTACGAGTACGTACGGCCCTGGCCTCGGCAGTGGTGACCCCGAGGACGGACTGCGCGGCGATGGCGACGGCGATGGCGACGGCGATGGTGGCAGCCAGGGTCAGAGCGATGCTGACGCCTCCGTCTCCGCGGCGGAGGGGCGCGGGCGCGGCGGGACGACGGTGACGTGGGAAGCCCCGCTCTGAGCTTCTGACCCCTGCCCCGAGCCCGTGTCCCGAGCCCCGGCTCTGAGCCGCCGCTCTGAGCCCCCGGCTCGGCCGCCTGGTCTGCTGCCTTGGGTTTCCGCCCCCGCTGGGGGTTCTGCTCTGAGCTTCGCGCGCTGACCGTTCCGGGCTCGCTACCGCTTCAGCACGCTCTCGATCACGGCGGCCACCCCGTCGTCGTTGTTCATCGGCGCCTGCCGCGTGGTCGCGGCCAGCACCGTGGGGTGCGCGTTGGCCATCGCGTACGACATGCCCGCCCAGGACAGCATCTCCAGGTCGTTGGGCATGTCGCCGAAGGCCATGACCTCCTCGGGCGCGATGCCGCGTTCCGCGCAGCACTGCGCGAGGGTGCTGGCCTTGCTGACACCGAGCCCGCTGATCTCCAGCAGCGCGGTGACGCTGGAGCGGGTGAAGGACGCGTGCGCCCCCGCAGCCGTACGGGCCAGCTCCAGGAATGCGTCGGGAGTGAGGTCGGGGTGGAAGGCGAGCAGCTTGAGTACGGGCTGGTCGGCCTGTTCGGAGTCCTCGGAGAGCAGCTTCTCGGCGGGGCCTATCTCCGCGGCCGCGTCGAAGGCGAGTGGCGGGTACTGCGGCTCATGGTGGATGCCGCCGGTCCGCTCCACCGCGAACGCCGTGCCAGGCGCCACCGTGCGCAGGGCCTGCACGACGGCCAGCGCGTCCTTGGCGAGCAGAGGCCGGACCTTGACGAAGCGCGCGCCCTGGCGGAAGTCGACGACGGCGGCCCCGTTCGCGCAGATCGCCAGGCCGTGACCGTGCAGATGATCGCTGACGACGCCCATCCAGCGGGCCGGGCGGCCGGTGACGAAGAAGACGTCGATGCCCGCCGCCTCGGCCGCGGCCAGGGCGGCGACGGTGCGGTCGGAGACCGACTTGTCGTCGCGCAGCAGGGTGCCGTCGAGGTCGGTCGCGATCAGCCGGGGAGCGGTGGGGGCGGGATCACCCTGCGGAGCGCCGTCACCGACGGCGCGGTGCGGGGTGGTGCCGGCGTCGGTGATGCCGTCGGAGGTGGGGGGCTCAGGCTGCTCGGTAGCTGGAGTCACAGCTTCCATCCTTCCGCATGGGCGTACACGCGTGCGGGCGGGAGCGTCTACGGCCTGCGCCCGCCCGCCCGCGTGCCCGCACGCCCGGTCCCACGCCTTGCCACCGTCCGCCTGCCGTCCGTCCGCCGTCCGCCGTCCGCTTGCCTCGCCCGTTCCTCCGGCCTCCCAGACGCGTATCAGGTGACACCAGACGCGTATCAGGCGAGCTGGGCCCGTGCCTCGGTGGCGATCTTCTCGAAGACGGCCTGGTCGGCGGCGAAGTCCGAGTCCGGGATCGGGGCGTGGACGGCGATCTCGGTGATGCCGAGTTCGGCGTGCCGACCGGCGAAGTCGACAAACGCGTCCAGGGACTCCAGCGGGCGATCGCGGTCCGGGGTGAATCCCGTGAGGAGGACCTTGTCGATCTCGCTGACATCCCGGCCGATGTCCGCGCACGCCGCGCCGAGCTTGTCGAGCTGCCCGCGGATCGCCTCCCGGGACTGCTCGGGCGTGCCCGCCTCGGACACCTTCGGGTCGCCCGTGGTCACCCACGCCTGGCCGTGGCGCGCCGCGAGCCGCATCCCCCGGGGGCCGGTCGCCGCCACCGCGAAGGGAAGCCGGGGCCGCTGCACGCAGCCAGGGATGTTGTGGGCCTCGTGAGCGGAGTAGTACGTGCCCTCGTGGCTGACGACATCCTCGCTGAGCAGGCGGTCGAGGAGCGGCACGAACTCGCCGAA
Organism: Streptomyces sp. A01; assembly: GCF_059026195.1. NCBI lineage: Bacteria > Bacillati > Actinomycetota > Actinomycetes > Kitasatosporales > Streptomycetaceae > Streptomyces > Streptomyces sp. A01. Next base: position 231,261 of record NZ_JBWLKN010000005.1, read on the forward strand.
GCGGTCGGCTCGCTCGCGCGGGGTCCACGGCTCCTGGCCGAGCGTGGTGGCGTCGAACCCGTTGCCACCGGCCCCGATGCCGAGCGTGATCCGCCCGCCGGAGATGTCGTCGAGCGAGATCAGCTCCTTGGCGAGGGTGACGGGGTGCCGGAAGTTGGGCGAGGTGACCAGGGTCCCCAGGCGCAGCCGCTCGGTGGCCGCCGCCGCCGCGGTCAGCGTGGGGACGGCGCCGAACCACGGGCCGTCGCGGAAGGTGCGCCAGGACAGGTGGTCATAGGTGTACGCGGTCTGGAAGCCCAGCTCTTCGGCGCGCGTCCACTGGTCGCGGCCTCCTTCATGCCAGCGGCGGACGGGCAGGATCACGGTGCTCAGGCGCAGACTCATCTTCCAGAGCCTACGGGCCCCGAAACGCCGCTTCGCAAGCAACCTTCCGGGGCTCGTGAGGCCACCGGGAAGCGTCGGCTGGCCCTCCACAGCGGTGCTTATGCTCCGATTATCCAGCAAAGCGGGACAATCGGAGGAGACGGCAGAGGAGGGCTCATGGCACGCACACGATTCGCTCCTGACCGGGGGCTGGCCACGCGCATGGTCAGCACGATGTTCCTGATCGGCCTGCTCTACGTGGTCTTCGTCGGCGTGCTGGTGGCGCTGCTGGGCAACGCGTGGCCGTTGATCGTGCTGATCGCGGGCGGTATGTTCGTCGCCCAGTTCTGGTTCAGCGACCGCATCGCGGCGTTCAGCATGGGAGCCCGCGAGGTCACTCCGCAGGAGGCGCCCGAGCTGCACGGTGCGGTGGACCGGCTGTGCGCCCTCGCCGACATGCCGAAGCCGCGCGTGGCCATCGCCGACACCGACGTACCGAACGCCTTCGCCACCGGCCGCAACCAGCGCAAAGCACTCGTCTGCGCGACCACAGGGCTGCTGCGGCGACTGGAGCCGGAGGAGCTGGAGGGCGTCCTCGCGCATGAGCTGTCGCACGTCGCCCACCGGGATGTCGCGGTGATGACCATCGCCTCGTTCCTGGGTGTGCTGGCCGGTCTTGTCACCCGTGTCGCCCTGTGGGGCTCTCTCACCCGGGGTAACAGCCGCGACCACAACGTCGGCATCGCCCTGCTGGTCATCCCGCTGGTCAGCGCCGTCGTCTACGTCATCAGCTTCCTGCTGACCAGGCTGCTGTCCCGGTATCGCGAACTGTCCGCCGACCGTGCCGCCGCCCTGCTGACCGGGCGGCCCTCGGCACTCGGCGCCGCGCTCACCAAGGTGACCGGCCAGATGGCCCAGATCCCCACCCGCGACCTGCGCAAGGCCGAGCCGTACAACGCCTTCTACTTCGCTCCCGCGCTCTCCGGGGCGAGCCTGAGCAAGCTGTTCTCCTCGCACCCGACGCTGGAACAGCGCCTCGACCAGCTGGGCCGGATATCCGCCCAGCTCGGCCGCCCCTGACATGCCCGCGCGTAAGGTGCCCGCCTCTGACGTGCTCGCGCGTGGGGTGCCCGCCACGACCTCGTTCGACGCGACCCGCCGCACCGTTTCCGTACTCGCTGGAAGGACGTACCGCCGTGGGCTTCCTGGACACCCTGCTCGGCCGCAGCAAGCCGGTCCGCCCCGACCTGGACCAGCTTTTCGCGCTTCCCTCGGCGGCGATCACGCTCCAGGCGGGCGCGGGATTCACCCCGACCGGCCTGGGGTCGGTGTGCTTCGCCAGCGTCGAGGGCGGCGCCTTCACCCAACTCCAGCAGGACGTACGGGACCTGCTCGACGCCGACACCGAGCGCGGCGGAATTCCCGTGGAGTTCAGCGAGGACGCGTACGGCTACACCTGGCTGCTGACACGCCACACCCCCGACGACACCGCGTCCCTCGTCAACGACCTGCACGCCGTCAACACCACGCTCCACGACGGGGGATTCGGGCCGCAGCTGCTCTGCTCGCTGATGAGCTTCCGCGACACCGGGGGAAGGCCGCTCGCACTGGTCTACCTCTACAAGCGCGGCACCTTCTACCCCTTCGCCCCGCTGCCCGGCGCCCACGACAAGCGCGACAATCCGCTCGAACTCCAGGTACGCGCACTGCTCACGGACGACCTGCGGATCGAGAAGGACCTCGGCCGCTGGTTCCCGGTCTGGGGCGCGCCCGGCTTGTAGCGGACGCCGCCGGTGTCTGCCCCTGGCTCGCGAGCCGGTGAGCGATGCCCCGTGGCGGGGGCTGGCATCCCCGCGAGACGGGCGGGGTCAGCGGGCGACGCTGTGCAGCCAGTCAGTCAGGCCATGAGGCGCGAGGATGGGTTCCTTGTACGTCGTGTCGCCGGGCAGCGGCACGACGAGCGCCTGGTGCGGCGGGAACAACCGCACCTTCACATGCGCGACCCCGCCGTACACCGACTCCAGGAAGGCGGGCACCTGACCACGGGGAACACCGGTGAACTCGACGTCGTCCACGGTGATGCCGGCGTCGCCCTCGGCGAAGACATGGATCTCGATCGTGGGCTTTCCGTTGATCTCGATGAACGCCTCATGCGGAAGCGAGCCGTCCGGGTCCGTGACCGCGAACGCGTCGGCCGCGGACCGGCGCGAGGATTGATCGACGCCGATCGCGTGCTCGACCACGACCTCCCGGCCATGCCGCTCAGCGGTCGCCCGGATCGCGACGACGGCTCCCTCTGTGCTGGTGCCGTCCTGGCCGCCCCCGGCGCCACCGGTCCTGCCCGTGCTGGTGAAGTCCCCGTGGTCCATACCTACCGATGATGCCGCACGACCGGGAGAAGCAGGCCGGTGCCCTCGGTGCCTGGCCGCTCAGCCGGACGGCCTCTGGCCTGCCGCGAGCTGGTCCATGCGGCGGGCTCGGACCTCCCGTTCGGCGGCGGCCGCGATGAACGCGGCGGCGTTCTCCGCACCGACCAGGTCCCGCACGGCTCGCACAGTGCCGACGGGCAGCGTCACGGGCTCCGCGTCCGGGCCGCCACCGGTACCGATGGCGGTGGCGGTGGCGGTGGCGTCACTGGTCCTTGGGCTGGTGCTTGAGCTGGAATTGGCGTCGGGGTCGGGGTCGGGATCGGTCGTCACGGCATGGGGGGCGGGCTCGGCGTGGCCGGTGGGACGGGCCGGGGTGGGGCCCTGGTGGCTGAGCTGGTCCAGGTGGTGCTGGAGATGGCGCGTCGCCAGGGTCCGCATGGCACGGGCCAGCTCGGCGTCGATGGTCTGCTGGGCCAGGGGCCGGAAGCGGCGGATGAGGTGGGCGGCCTCCTCAGCCTCGGCGTCCGTCGGAGGGTGGTCGAGATACTGCTGGAAGACGTGCTCGGTGGTGAAGTCGAGGAAACGGCCCGCGATGTGCTCGACCTGCCCCCGCAGTTCCCGTACGTGGTCGGCGATGGCGAGCAGCGGCACCCCCGCCATGTGCAGCTCGGCGGCGACCGCCAGCTCTTGCGGGCTCGGCACGAGGAATTCGTCGGGGCTGCCGGGCACGGTCTCCAGGATGTGCAGCTCGACGGCCTCCGCGATGGCCGCCTCGTTGGGGCTGCCGCCGAATCGGTCACTCAGCTCCGCGCGCGTGACCCGGACGGCTTCCTCATCGCTCCACGGGCCGTCCACCTCGGCGACAAGACCGAGAATCCCGCCGAGCCCACGCCCCGCGTCCCACGCCTCCAGCAGTTCCTTGATGCTGCTGAGTGTGTAGCCACGGTCGAGCAGGTCCGCGATCTGCCGCAGCCGGGCCAGATGCTCGTCCCCGTACACGTTCGCCCGGCCGCGCCGCTCCGGCCTGGGCAGCAACCCGCGGTCCTGGTAGCCGCGGATGGTCCGGACGGTGGCGCCGCTCTGGTGGGCCAGGTCCTCGATGCGGTACTCGGCGGCCGGTCCCGCCGTGCCGTGTTCGCCGGGGGCGGCGGGGTCGTCCGCCGACCGGTCGGCCGCGCCGGGCTCTGTTGAGCGGGCGGCGGCCGGGCGTTGCTCGGTCAAGGGTTCATCCATTCCTCACATCGCGGCCCGGCCGATGGCGCCAGCCGCGCTCCGAGCCGCCGGGGACACCGCCAGGTAGGCGACGGCCCGGCGCAGCGACCCCTCCTGGGAGGGGTGATACGACCGTTTGAAGTATCGGGGTATGGCACGCCCCAGCTCGCCCCAGGTCGGGAGCAGGCCCTTGGCCACAGCCCGGTTGTGCTCACGCAGCGAATACCGCAGCCGGCCGGCGAGCTGGGGGTCGTGGCGGATGAGGAAGGCCGCGCCCCACGCCCAGAGCCACAGCAGCACGGGTGCGACGGCCCCCATGGCAGCCAGCCGACGGACATAGCGGGCCAGGCCATCGCCTCCGCTGTGCTGGTACATGTCGAAGGCCACCGAGCGGTGCTCGACCTCTTCGGCGCCGTGCCAGCGCAGCAGGTCGAGCATGACCGGGTCGGGCTCCGCCGCGTCCAGGCCTTCGGCGCGCAGCACCCAGTCCCCCAGCACGGCGGTGAACTGCTCTATGGCCGCGACGAGCGCCAGCCGGAAACGCAGCCACTCCTGGGCGGGTACCGGAACGCCGAACGGAGGCTTCTCGCCGAGGAGCACGGTGAAGAGGAACTCGACATGCCGTGTGTACGGCTCGGTGTCCAGGCCCTGGGCGGCGAGGTGCTCCAGCACGTGCGCGTGCTGCGTGCTGTGAGTGGCCTCCTGTCCCATGAAGCCCTTCACGTCTTTCAGCAGCTCCGGGTCGGTGACCAGCGGCAGGCCCTCCTTGAAGACCTTGACGAACCACCGCTCACCGGCGGGAAGCAGCAGATGCAGCACGTTGATGACGTGCGTCGCTGTCGGCTCGCCCGGTATCCAGTGCAGTGGCGTCTCATGCCAGTCGAATGAGACCCGACGCGGCGTTATGGGAACGGTCTCGCTGGTCTTCTCCGGCCGTCCGGTCATGGCCGACCCTCCTCCCTGATCCTTCACTCCTGAACCCTTCGCTCCCGGACTTCACCGCCCGGCTGCCCGCCTTCCCGGCTGGGGCCGCCTCTTGGGCACCGCGCCCGCTGACATCGGCTTACATCGGCGGGTCGATCCGGGCGACCGCCCGCAGCGCCTTGGGCGCGAAGCGGGACATGAGCAGGGAGCCGCGCGCCTCGGGTGTCACCGGCACGACGGCCTGGTTACGCACGACGGCCCGCAGAATCGCGTCAGCGACCTTCTCCGGTGGGTAGTTGCGCTTGCCGTACAGCCGGGCGCTGCGGGTCTGGCGGCGCTTCTCCTCCTCCTTGTCGACCCCGACGAAGCGGGAGGTGGTGGTGATGCTGGTATTGACGATGCCGGGGCAGATCGCGGAGACACCGATGCCCTGGCCCGCCAGCTCGGCGCGCAGGCACTCGCTGAGCATGAGCACGGCGGCCTTGGACGTGCTGTACGCGGGCAGCAGCCGGGAGGGCTGGTAGGCGGCCGCCGAGGCGGTGTTGACGATGTGGCCGCCCTGGCCGCGCTCGGCCATCTGCTTGCCGAAGGTCCGGCAGCCGTGGATGACGCCCCACAGGTTGACGTCGAGTACCTTCTGCCAGTCCTCCGTGGTGGTGTCCATGAAGCTGCCGGACATGCCGATCCCGGCGTTGTTGACCAGCACGTCCACCACGCCGTACGCGGAGGCCACCTTGGCGGCGAGCTTGTCCATCGCCTGTTCGTCGGAGACGTCCACGATCTCGGCCCACGCTTCGGGGGCGCCGATCAGCCGTGCCATCTCCGCTGTGCGCGCCGCGCCCTCCGCGTCCCTGTCCACGGCGATGACGCGCGCGCCCGCTTCCGCGAAGGCGAACGCGGTGGCCCGGCCGATGCCGCTGGCCGCGCCCGTCACCAGCACCAGCTGGCCACCGAACCGCGCCGCGTGGGGGCTGGAGGCCACGGGCTCCTTCGCCGGACTGCCCGACTCGACCGTCGTCACGAACTCCGCGATCCACGCGGAGAGCTGGTCAGGGCGCGTGCGCGGGGCCCAGTGCTTCGCCGCGAGGCTGCGCCGCGTGAGCTGGGGGGCCCACAGCTCCAGCTCGTCGAAGACCTTCTCGGAGACGAATATGTCGCCGGTGGGGTGGATGAGCTGGACCGGGGCATGCGCGTACGCGTCGGTGCGGGGGCGGCGCAGCCGGGCCCTGATGTTGTCCCGGTACATCCACACGCCGTGTGCGCCGTCCGTTGGCAGCGACGATGTCGGGTAGTCGCCACCGGGCTGGTCACGACCGGGGGTCTTCTCCACGCGCCGCAGCAGCTTCGGCCAGGTCTTCGCGAGCGGCCCGCGCCACATCGCCTCGGGGAGGACGGGGGTGTGGAACGCGTACACGTACCAGGACTTGACGCCTTGGCCGAACAGCTGGCCGATCCGGCGCGGGGTCGGCCGCGCGGCGCGCTTCTTCAGCCACATGCCCAGGTGGTCGAGGCAGGGCCCTGACATGGTCGTGAAGGAGGCGATGCGGCCTTCGGTGCGCTTGACGGTGGCGAACTCCCAGCCCTGCACGGAACCCCAGTCGTGGCCGATCAGGTGCACGGGCTTGGACGGGCTCACGGCGTCGGCCACGGCCAGGAAGTCGTCGGTCAGCTTCTCCAGGGTGTACCCGCCGCGCAGCGGCTTCGGCGCGCTGGAGCGTCCGCAGCCCCGCAGGTCGTACAGCACGACGTGGAAGCGGTCGGCCAGCCGCCGTGCGACCTCGCTCCACACCTCCTTGCTGTCCGGGAAGCCGTGCACCAGCACCAGGGTGGGCTGCGAGCGGTCACCCAGCTCGGCCACGCACAGCTGCACGCCGCCCGTGGACACCCAGCGCTCGGTCGCCCCGGCCAGCGCACCGGACGCGCCGGCGGCTCCGGATATCCCCGAAGCGCCGCTCGTTCCTGTGGCTTCCGCTGCCCCGGTCGGCTCCGCCGGGTCGGTCGCTCCGGTCTGTCCCTCGCTCACGCGGCCTTCTCCTCTGCCCAGCGCCGCACATGCGGCAGATCGTCGTCCAGCCAAAAAGCGCTCTCTTCGGGGTCCTTGGAGTCGGTGACGACCAGGATCTCCTCGAACTTCGCGCCCACGCCCCGAAAACCGAGGTGCGGTTCCACCGCCCACAGGCCCGGCTGCGGCGGGTGGTCAGAGAACCGGTACGGGCTCCAGAGCGGTGACCAGCCCTCGCGGTGACCGTGCAGCGCGTCGCTGGCCAGGCCCTTGAGGCTCTGGGTGCCGAAGCCGAAGGCGGTCATCGACCAGCGGCGCTCCTTGACCCGGTCCACTTTGTGCGCGATGACCCCGAACGGGTAGGCCCGGTGCCGGTTCGCGTACCCCTGGCGCACCATGAGCCGTTCCACGTTCTCGTAGATCTCACGCAGCGAGCGGCGCTCGCGCACCTCCCTCAGCAGCAGCTCGCGGTGCGCTTCGAGGTCGGCGAGCAGCTTGTTGTGCAGCGGGCTCGGGCCCAGGCAGCCGGAATACCCGATGTCCGCCGTGTATCCCCGGTAGATGGGCGCCATGTCGAGGATGAACGGCATCCCCGGCTCCAACTTCCGGTTGGTCGGGAAGAACTGGAGCGGTATCCGGAAGTTCGTGAACGCCGTGCGGTCTCCGAACCAGGCGAACGGCAGGTGGAACCAGTCGCTCACGCCTCGTTCCCGCAGCCACTCCCGCTGCATGCGCGCCGCCTCGCGCTCGGTCACGCCCGGTCGCAGCTGCGCGGCGACGGCTTCAGCGCACTCGTAGCTGAGCCGCTGCACCTCCCGGAATCCGCGCAGCTCGGTCGTGAGATCACCGAGCCGCGTGCTGAGTCGTTCGTCCCCAGCTGATGTCATGGCACCCGTCCGTCCCTGAGCGATGGGCCTCCCGCCGCTCCCCTCCCTGTGCCGCCTGCCCTGGAGCTTGGAGCCTGGCGGCGGCGGGGGAGAGGGTGGGAGGGGCGTTCGCAACGCGACCCGCAAGTTGACACTGATGAATGTGACAATGTGCGGCGGTTACGTCAATAGCTTCAGCCGGCCTGTGGAGAACCGTGGGTAACACGTAGCGCCTGCGGCGGGCCTTGCGGTTCTTCTTGGGCCCTTCTTCTGCCTCGGCCGGGCTGGCCGGGCTGGGCTTGGGTTGCGGGGGTGGGGGTGCGGCTGGGCCTTGTCGCACCGGCGGTGCTTTGTCCTCAAACGCCGGACGGGCTGTATTTGCCGGGCGTCCCCTCAAGGCTTCGGCCTCCCGGTGCACGGGTTGTCCTCAAGTGCCGGACGGGCTGGAGCGGGCCTGGAGTGGCATGTGGGGCTCTGTGCCCTGGTTGGTGCTTCGGCTTCCGCGCAGTGGGCGGGGGTCCTCAAGCGCCGGACGGCCGCGGTGGGCGGTGGGGGCTGGGTTCGGGGGCGGGGGGTAGCACCCCTACGGGGTTCTCCGACTATGGGTGTAGGGCGATCCAGCCATCTGGAGTGACGTGTCGCGGGGCAGGCGCTACTACCGTCGATGACGTGACTGTGATCGCTACCGAAGGCCTGAGCAAGCGGTTCCCCAGGGTGACCGCGCTTGACCGGCTCTCCCTTGACATCACCCCGGGCGTGACCGGCCTGGTGGGTGCCAACGGGGCCGGCAAGTCGACCCTGATCAAGATCCTGCTCGGCCTGTCCCCTGCCAGCGAGGGCCGTGCCGCCGTGCTCGGCCTCGACGTCGCCACCGAGGGCGGAGCCATCCGGGAGCGGGTCGGCTACATGCCGGAGCATGACTGCCTTCCGCCCGATGTGTCGGCGACGGAGTTCGTCGTCCACATGGCGCGGATGTCCGGTCTGCCGCCGTCCGCGGCGCGTGAGCGCACCGCGGACACGCTCCGCCATGTCGGCCTGTACGAGGAGCGATATCGCCCCATCGGCGGCTATTCGACCGGTATGAAGCAGCGCGTCAAACTCGCGCAGGCGCTCGTCCACGACCCGCAGCTGGTGCTGCTCGACGAGCCGACCAACGGTCTCGATCCGGTCGGCCGCGACGAGATGCTGGGCCTGATCCGCCGTATCCACACCGACTTCGGCATATCGGTCCTGGTCACCTCCCACCTCCTCGGTGAGCTGGAGCGCACCTGCGACCACGTGGTGGTCATCGACGGCGGCAAGCTGCTGCGGTCCTCGTCGACCGACGACTTCACGCAGGCCACGGCCTCGCTGGCGGTCGAGGTCACGGACTCCGACGAGCACCCGGACGGCACGTCGGCGTTGCGCGCCGCGCTGGAGAAGGCGGGGCTGCTCGCCAAGGTCGCAGAACGGGAGGCGGACGGTACGCCGACGTCAGGCCATGTGCTGTTCGTCGAGGTCAGCGGCGACGAGACGTACGACGTGGTACGCGACGCGGTAGCCGGCCTCGGGCTCGGCCTGGTGCGGATGGAACAGCGCCGGCACCGCATCGCCGAGGTGTTCCGCACCGAGAGCACCACCGGAAGCACCACTGACAGCACGACCGACAGCACCACCGGAAGCACCGAACGCACTGATGCGGCGGCGCCCGTGCGGACCCAGCACGCGCGGCCCCAGCACGAGCAGCAGGAAGGGGGCAGCAGCGATGTCGCCTGAGACGCAAGGCACCGTGCGCGGCGGGGCGCCCGCCGATGTCATTCACAACATCGGCTACCGCCACTACGACGGACCGCGCCTCGGCCGCGCGTACGCCCGCAGGTCGCTCTTCTCGCAGAGCCTGCGCGGCGCGTACGGACTGGGCCGTTCCGCGAAGTCCAAGGTCCTGCCGATGATCCTGTTCGCCGTGATGTGCCTGCCCGCCGGCATCATGGTGGCGGTCGCCGTGGCCACGAACAGCAAGGACCTCCCGGTCGACTACACCCGGTACGCGATCATCCTGCAGGCGGTCATCGGCCTCTACATCGCTTCCCAGGCACCGCAGTCGGTCTCCCGCGACCTGCGGTTCAAGACCGTACCGCTCTACTTCTCGCGCCCGATCGAGTCGACGGACTACGTCCTGGCGAAGTACGCCGCGATGGCGTCCGCCACGTTCGTCCTCACGGCGACACCCGTGGTGATCCTTTACGTGGGAGCCCTGCTGGCCAAACTCGACTTCGCGGAACAGACCAAGGGGTTCGCACAAGGCATGGTCTCCGTCGCTCTCCTGTCGCTGCTCTTCGCCGGGCTCGGCCTGGTGATCGCGGCGCTCACGCCCCGGCGAGGCTTCGGTGTCGCCGCCGTCATCGCCGTACTGACCATCTCGTACGGCGCCGTCAGCACCGTGCAGGCCATCGCGTACGACCAGGACAGCACCGGCGCGATCAGCTGGCTCGGGCTGTTCTCGCCGATCACGCTCATCGACGGGGTAAGCACGGCGTTCCTCGGCGCTTCCTCCAACTTCCCGGGCGGGTACGGCCCGGGCACCGGGGCCGGGCTCGTCTACCTCCTCGCACTCGCCGCGGTGATCGCGGGATCGTACGGCCTGCTGACGCGCCGCTACCGAAAGGTCGGGCTGTGACCACCATCACCATCGACAACGTCTCCCGCTGGTTCGGCAACGTGGTCGCCGTCAACGACGTGACGGTCTCCATCGGCCCCGGCGTGACCGGCCTTCTCGGCCCCAACGGGGCGGGCAAGTCCACTCTGATCAACATGATGGGCGGCTTCCTCGCGCCCTCGACCGGCAGCGTCACGCTCGACGGCGCGCGGATCTGGCGCAACGAGCAGGTGTACCGGCAGATCGGCATCGTGCCCGAGCGGGAGGGGATGTACGACTTCCTTACGGGAGGCGAGTTCGTCCTCGCCAACGCCGAGTTGCACGGTCTGCCGGGGCCCAAGGCCGCCGCGCAGCGGGCGCTGGCCACGGTGGAGATGGAGTCCGCGGCGAGCCGCAAGATCTCCACGTACAGCAAGGGCATGCGGCAGCGCGTGAAGATGGCGTCCGCGCTGGTCCACGAGCCATCGGTGCTGCTGCTGGACGAGCCGTTCAACGGCATGGACCCGCGCCAGCGCATGCAGCTGATGGAACTGCTGCGGCGGATGGGAGCGGAGGGCCGTACGGTCCTCTTCTCGTCGCACATCCTCGAAGAAGTCGAGCAACTCGCCTCGCACATCGAGGTGATCGTCGCCGGGCGGCACGCCGCTTCTGGCGACTTCCGCAAGATCCGCCGCCTGATGACGGACCGGCCGCACCGCTACCTCGTACGGTCCAGCGACGACCGCGCGCTCGCCGCCGCGCTGATCGCCGACCCGTCCACCGCGGGCATCGAGGTGGACGCGTCGGACAACGCCCTGCGCGTCCAGGCCATCGACTTCAACCGGTTCACCGAACTGCTGCCGCGCGTCGCCCGCGAGCACGGCATCCGACTCCTCACGGTCTCGCCCAGCGACGAGTCCCTGGAGAGCGTCTTCTCCTACCTCGTCGCGGCATAACGCAAGGAGCCCACTGCGATGTACAACCCCACGGTCGCCCGGCTCACCTACCGGGCGCTGCTCGGCCGCCGCCGCGCGCTCATCCTGTTCTCCCTGCCCGCCCTGCTGCTGGTCATCTCGATCGCGGTACGGCTGCTGGCCGGTGCGGACAGCGAGACAGCTGACGGCGTTCTCGGCGGCTTCGCGCTCTCCGTCATGGTGCCGCTGATCGGCGTCATCGCCGGTACGGGCGCGATCGGCCCCGAGATCGACGACGGCTCGGTGGTCTATCTGCTGGCCAAGCCGGTGAAGCGGCCATCGATCATCGTCACCAAGCTGTTCGTCGCGGTCGGCGTGACGATGGCCTTCTCGGCGATTCCCACCCTGATCGCGGGCCTGATCCTCAACGGCAACAACCAGGAGATCGCCGCGGCTTACACCTGCGCCGCGGCCCTCGCCTCGATCGCCTACAGCGCGATCTTCCTGCTCCTCGGCACCGTCACCCGGCACGCGGTCGTCGCCGGCCTGGTGTACGCCCTGGTCTGGGAGTCCGTCTTCGGCACCTACGTCGCGGGCGCGCGGACACTCAGCGTCCAGCAGTGGTCTCTCGCCCTCGCCGAGAAGATCGGCGCGGACGGTGTCATCTCCTCGGACGTCGGCCTTCCGGTCGCTCTCGTCCTGCTGATCGGCGTCACCCTCGCCGCCACCTGGTACGCGGGGCAGCGGCTGCGCAGCCTGACCCTGGCGGGCGAGGAGTGATCCCCGCGCCGGGTCGGTGCTTGCGAACGGCCGGCCCGGCAAGCCCGGCGGCCACGGACCCGGCCACGGACACGGATACGGCCACGGCGACTCGCGCTCACGGCGACTCGCGCTCACGTGGGTGGGGGCGGGCCGCCGGGCGCGGCGCGTGGACGTTCGCGAAGACGGGTGAACGTGAGGCGAACATGAGGCGTGAAAGCGCCAGTTGGCCTGGTGGGCGAGCGGGGCAAGCAGGGGGCCGGGGGCCGGTTGTCAGAGGTGGCGGGTAGCGTCTCGGGCATGGGGTACTGGGGATGGATCATCGTCGCCAAGGGCGATGACGCGTTGTCGAAAACACCCGCGATCGCCTCCCACGGGCGTCAGGTGCTGGGGGAGTACGTCCGGGGGGACTGGCGGGAGATATGGCTCGATGAGCGGTCGGGCGTCTGTCCTGGCCCCTCCGTGACCGATGTCGTGGCGGTGACGGGGGCGCCCGCCATGACGGTGTACGTGGCGGATGAGGACTGCGCGGTCGCCTACGCGGCGGCGCCCTCCGGCCGCTGCTGGCAGGGCGTGTTCTCGGAGGAGGCCGCCGAGGAGTACAAGACACTGCCGCGGGGCTACCGCCGGGAGCAGGCCGTCGCCTGCGCGCTGGACTGGGCCTCCGAGGCCGGTCTGTCGGGCGACGCCAAGCAGGTGGACGTGGCGTTCAGAGACGGCTGGTATTCCGACCTGCTCACGTCCTTCGGGCTGCCGGAGGGAGTGGAGATACACCGGGCCTGAGCCGCGCCACGGCGAGCTGTCCCGTCTCCAGACGGCAAGCGGCGGTTTCCGGCACGGGGTGGGAGTACGGGCTCAACAGGTAGCCCCGTTGGCCCGCACCCCGGTTGACGGCGGCCCGGTCCGGGCCGGGCGTCACGTCAGCGAGCGTCACGTCAGAGCTTGAGGTTGCGTCCGGCGCCCAGGCCGAGGGTGGCGAGACCGGCGCAGACGGCGAGCAGCAGAGCCAGGGGCAGCGTCCAGCCGCCGGTGAGCTGGTGCACGGCGCCGAGCGCGAGCGGACCGGCGGCGGCGAGGAGATAGCCCCAGGTCTGCGCCATCCCGGAGAGCCGGGCGGCGGTGTGGGCGTCACTGGCGCGCAGCACCATCATCGTCAGCGCGAGACCCAGCGCACCGCCCTGGCCGACGCCGAGCAGCGTCGCCCACAGCCAGGCTCCGCCGACGGGCGCGATGAGCAGCCCGGCCACGCCGCACGCCATGAGCGCGGCGACCGTGACAGCGAGCCCGCGCTGGCGGCGCATCCGTCCGGCGAGCATCGGCACGACGAACGAACCGACGCCCTGGAGAAGGGTGCTGAAGGCGAAGACGAGCCCGGCGGCGGACTTGCTCATGCCGTGGTCGGTGAAGATGGTCGGCAGCCAGGCGATCATGACGTAGGCGACGAGCGACTGGGAGCCCATGAAGAGGGTGATCTGCCAGGCCAGCGGCTTACGTGAGAGCTGGGACTCCGCCACACCGCCGACGGGGTGGGCCGGTGTCGCGGCGGGCTCGCCATGGTGGGTGCCCCGGCGGGCGATGACGGCCTGCGGGACCCAGAGCGCGGCGGCGACGGCGGCCAGCAGCGCCCAGGAGGCGAGCGAGCCGCGCCAGCCGCCGAGCGCGTCCTCCAGCGGGACGGCGGCGGCGGCCGACGCGGTCGCGCCGATGATCATTGAGGTGGAGTAAAGGGCGGTCATGCCCGCCGCGCGCTCCGGGAAGTCCCGTTTGACCAGGCCCGGCATCAACACGTTGAGCAGGGCTATCGCCGTACCGACGAAGGCGCCGCCGACGAAGAGCGCGACCACGGGCGGCGCTACGCGCAGCAGGATGCCGCCGCAGAGCAGAACGAGCGCGCCGAGCAGCACGGTCTCGGTGCCCAGGCGGCGGGCGAGCCGGGGCGCCAGTGGGGAGGCCACGCCCATGAAGATCAGCGGGATGGTGGTGACCAGGCTGGTCGCCGTGGCGGCGAGGTGAAAGTCGTCGCCGATCTCACCGAGCAGCGGTGAGACGCCCGCGAGGGCGGCTCGCATGTTGAGCGAAGCGAGGACGATCCCGACGAGGACGAGCGCGGGGTGCGCGCGCAGCCTGCGGCGTGCGGTGGCTACGGGTGGGGCCGGGGTCAGGTCCTCTTCCGCGTCGATGAGTGGTGCGTCGGGAATGGCCCTGGGCCCGGACATAGCTTTGCGTTCCTCTCGGGGGTGCTGGGGTTGGTGCTGGAGTTGGTGCTGGCGGGCGCGGCGGTGGACGTGGCCGCGGCTGGGCGCGGCATTGGAGACGGGCTTGGAACCAGCCGGTCCGGCGCGTGGTGACCACGACAGCCGCAGGCCGTGCGGCCGGGTGGACGCGGGGAGGGCGGGCAGGCAGCCGTCAATCGCCCGCCGCGGGCAGGGCGAGGAGCGCCTCGACCGCCCGCTTCGGGGCGTCCAGCAGCGCGCGGGCCGCCGATTCCGCCACGTCAGGGTCGCCGGAGGCGATGGCGTCCACGACGGCGTGGTGGTCGCCGGGCACGATGCGCGGCATGTCGCGGTCGCCGAGTGCGGTGACCAGCGCCTCCCGAACGGAACTGCTGAACCAGCCGTACGTCGCGCTGAGCGCGGAGTTGTGCGCCGCGTCGACGACAGCGGTGTGGAAGGCCACGTCATGGTCCGCGTACAGCTCAAGGTTTCCGCACTGCGGCTGGCCCTCGGCGTCCTCCAGCGCGGCCTGCGCGGCGAGCGCGTCGCGCATCCGCTGGAGGTCGGCGGGCTCGTGGCGGAGTGCGGCGAGCCGGGCACCCTCCGCCTCCAGGGCGATCCGCAGTTCCAGCACATCCCGGATTCCGGCGCGCTGGATGCCGCGCATGACGTCGGCGGGATCGGTCGTGGACACAACGAAGGTGCCCTCGCCCTGCCGGGACTGGAGCATTCCGGCGTGCGCGAGGACGCGTACCGCCTCGCGGACGGTGTTCCTGCCGACCTGTAGCTGCTCGGCGAGCGCGTGCTCGGTCGGGACACGCTGCCCGACCTTCCACTCGCCGTCCGACAACTGCGCGCGCAGCTGCTCCACGACGGTGTCCACCAGGGACTTCCGCCCCGCTGCCCGCAGTGCCATGCCTGTGCTCCCTCTCCGGCCGGGACCCGCCGCCGCTGCCGCTGGGCCGTCTCCGCCGGGCTGCCATTCCCTCGCCAATCACCCGGTTGCCCAATCATCCTACAACTGGCACCCCGCGAGCCTCTACGTCGCTCCCGTGTCCCCCGCCACAATGCCGGAGCTGCCGGAGCTGCCGGAGCTGCCGGAGCTCCGGGCTGCTCGGGCCGCCGGGGCCGCCCGAGCTTGCCGGACCGCCCCAGCCCCCGGACCCCCGCTAGCTCCTCAGAGCCTTTCCGCTGGTCGCGTGCTGTTGCTCCTGCTGCTCCTGTTGCTCCCGTCGCTCCTGCTGCTTTCGCCGGCCCCACTCCCAGGGGCCGCTTCCGTCACCGCTTTCGTGACGGCCTCGGCGAAGGCGAGCGCCGCTGGGCTCAGCGTGTCCCATTGCCGTACGGCCCAGCCGGTCGCCAGCGGCGGCAGGGCGGGTATCGGAATGAGGCGAAGCGCCTGGTGTTCGGCCGCCTGCCAGCCGGGGAGCGCGGGGACGATGGCGTGCCCGAGGCCGAGTTCGGCGAGCAGCATCGCCGTGTCCCAGTCGGCGACGCTGGTGGTGGCGTCGGGTTCGGCGCCCTGCTGGGCGAAGTGGCCGTCCAGTGAGCGCCGGGAGACGGAGTTCTCGGGCAACCGGATGTGCCGGATGTCGGCGAGGTCATCCCGGCCGATGGTCGCGCGTGCGGCGAGCGGGTCGTCGGCGCGGACCGCGAGGACCCAGGGCAGCTCGGTCACGGTGCGCTGCTCGATGCCGCGTACCGGCGGGCCCATCGTGATCCAGGCGAGGTCGGCGGTGTCGGCGGTCAGTGCGTCGATACAGCCGCGGCTTGAGTGGGAGGTCTGGAACTCCAGGCTGACCTGCGGGTGCTCGGCGCGGAAGGCGACGACGGCCTGGGACAGGAAGTGGCGTACGGAGATGGCGCCGGTGGTGACCCGGACCGTTCCGGCGCCGCCCTGCCGGATCTCGTGCAGCTGGCGCAGTACGAGATCGAGCGCCCCGATGCCTTCAGCGGCGGCCCGCCGCAGCAGCCGTCCGGCCTGGGTGGGGGCGACGCCGCGCGGCTGGCGCTCCAGCAAGGGCAGGCCGAGTTCCCGTTCGAGGCGGCGGACGCGCTGACTGACGGCGGACTGGGTGCAGGACAGGTCGCGCGCTACGGCGCTGAGGCTGCCCGCGTCACAGACGGCGACGAAGGCGCGGAGATCATCAAGGGTCACGAAGCCAAGCTATGTCTTGGGTAGTTGGAAGAAAACCCATGGATTGACTTGGAGGTGGCGAACGAAGATCCTTAAGGCAGGGCGAAGGACGGCGCCACGGAGCCCAGGGGCGGCAACCCCGTCTGCGCCCGCCGTAGGCATCCGGATGCGTACGGCGGACACAGGCCGGGTGCCGACCCCGCCCCTGCTTCCGCCGTCCGTGCTTGTGCCGTCCGTGCTTCTGCCGTTCTGCCTTGACTCTGCCCTTCCGCCTTGGCGCCCCCGCGCTGCCCGTACGCGCTCCCGGTAATTCGCGGTCCCTGGTGGACCGGTCGGTCCCGGCGGCTGCCGAAGTCGCCCTCACGCCGGTGTGTGTTCCTGGTCCGGGACCATTGCCCGGGCGCGGTTACGGGCATTGCCCCGGGCGTGGGTTCCGGGTATTGATCGGGCATTGTCCGGGCCCTTAGCCGGGCCACTCCCATGACATGCCGTGTATCCCGGCCGGGCAGCGGACGGGAAGCATGTGCGCGGTATGGGAGACGTCCAGTGCTATCCGCCGGGAGTACCGCTTCTCCGCGCCGATCTTCTCCCGGTAATAGCGGTGGCAGGCCACCGGAATGGCCGCCGGGTGGAAATAGACGTGCAGCAGGTATTCGCGCAGGTTCACCCGGGTGCGGCGCTCGTGATAGGTGGATATCTCCCGGGAGGGCCCGAGCGTGATGTCGTAGTCGATAACCACCGTCTCGTTCTTTGCCAGTTCCCGGCCGAAGAGGATTTCCACCACGATGCTGCGCAGCTCCGGAAGAAAGCGCATCGTGCCGAGCTTTCCGCAGCGCACGTTCACGTCGATCGACTCCGTGGCGATGTCGTCGATGCTGTGCACGACCGTCATCCGGCTGGCACCGTCGTGCAGGGCGCGCAGCACCTGGTTCACGGAGGTGACACGTATGCACCGGTTCTCGTCCAGGCGCACCGTCTCGCGGATGGTGAGCGAGTTGACGTCCTCGTTGAAGTGCGCGAACGCCTCGCCCAGCGCCCTCTCCACCAGGGAGTTCTCGCCGAAGACCCGCTGGGAAGCGGTCAGGTCCAGCGGTCCGGCCATCGTTCGTCCCCGGGGCCGGTGCGGGCCGAGCAGTGAGCGCAGGGCGCCCTCGGGGAGGGTCAGGATGGTTTCCAGGGCGTCCACGGCGCGTAGCGACAACGCGCGTTCCGGCTGGCTGCGGCCGCGCTGCCAGTAGCTCAGCGTGGCCAGGCTGATGCTGATGCCCTGCGCCTCCAGCCGGTCGCGCACCCGTTCCAGGGACAGGCCGCGCTGGCGCAGGGCCTCGCGGAAGACGGCCGCGAACGACATGTCCGTCGGGGCGTCGGAGGGACGGAGACAGGTGCCGTCCGGGTCGCCGGGGAGGGGACCGGGGCTTGAGGTGGGGGTGGGGGCGGGGGTGGCTCTGTCGCTCTCGCCGTCGTGGGGCGCCTTGGTCATGACGTCTCCGATGGGGGGTTCGCACGTGGCGCGCCGCCGCGGTCTCACGGCGTCGCTGCGTCCGCCGCCTCTTTCGACCGGCCGGAACTGGCTGTCCCGAAGAGGAGAGGAGAGGGCGGCGGAGCGGTCCGGCGGCCAGGTCCGCGGCGCGTGGGGGGCGGGGCCGGAGACCGGCCCGGTACCGGGGCCTGATGCCAAACAAACGGGGCCGCTCACCGTATCCGGCGAGCGGCCCCTGTGTCCCGTGGGGAAGGTGTGACTTAGTTGGTGGTCAGGGTGAGCCCGTAGTAGCGCAGGGCGTCATCGAGGGGCTGGAAGTACGAGGAACCCGCACCGTTGACCCCGCTGCACTGCTGGTTGCTGGGACCGCCGGAGGTCATGCCCTGGGCCTGGTTACCGGAGATGTACGCGCCGCCGCTGTCGCCGCCCTCCGTGCAGACGCTGGAGCTGCCCAGCCCGGTGACGACGGTGTCGGGGCCGCCGTTCTGGTCGGTGTAGGTGACGGAGACGTTGTACGACTTGACCTTGCCGCAGGTCCAGCCGGTCGTCTGGCCCGACTTGCACAGTGCGGCGCCCGAGGCGGCGCGCTTGCTGCCGTTGACCGCGATGGTGCCCGCCTGGCCGTAGGTGCCGACCTTGGTGGCTATGGAGTCATCGGCGTCCACGGCCGCGATGCCCATGTCCACGCTGCGGGTGCCGAGCGCGAAGCGGGTCTTCACGCCCTTCGCGAAGTGCGCGTTGTTGTAGTACAGGTCGGGCAGGTCCTCGATGCAGTGCCCAGCGGTCACCAGGTACCGCTTGCCCGAGGAGTCCGTGGCCCCGTAGCCGACCGAGCACAGGTAGCCGTTGAACGTCATCCGGCTGCCCGGGTAGACCACGGCCTGCGGCGACAGGGTCTCCCTGTCGTTGACGACGCGGACGGCCTTGCCGTGTGACCTGGCGGCCTTCAGGAAGGAGCGGGCCGCAGCGCTCTTGTCGCTCTTGACCTGCACCGTCACGGTGTCGGAAGCGAGGTCGACCGACCAGGAGGAGACGCCGGTCGGCACCTGCTTGGTGGCCTTGGCGTCGAGTTCGGCCTTGATGCGGTCCAGGGCGGCCTGGCCGCGCTCGGGGACCCGGGCGTCCAGCCCGGCGTCCTCGATCTTCGCTGCCGTCCTGGCGTTGGCCGCGTTGACGGTGAGGGTGCCGGACTTGCTGAAGAACGCGCCGTCCGACGTGATCCCGTCCTTGCTCAGCCCGGCGAACCGGCTCTGCTGCGCCGCCTGCTGGTCCAGGCGCTCCACAGCGGCCTTCTCGCTGACACCCAGCGATTCCGCCAGTGCCTTGACCATCTGCGGCTGGTAACGCGTGGCGGCGGGGGCCGCGCTTCCGGCGTTGTCGGTGTTTCCGGCGTTTCCGCCGTTTTCGGCCTGCGCGCCGGTGACGACGGAAACGGAAAGCAGCGCGCCGACAGTGGCGGCAAGGAAATACTTCCGGGAAACTCGCACGGTGTTTCCTTCCGGTTGCAGAACAAGCGCCCAGGCAGGGGGCTGGGAAACACGCTGGTAATCCAACGCGCTTCCAGGGGCGGGCGCTTGACTGGCGGCGCGGGTGGGGACCGGTCGCCGCGAACCGAACTTTGTCGTAACCGTCACTTTCGAACAAGGTTCCTTCACAGACGTTTTTTCAACAGAGTTGCGTAAATCTGTTAAGGAGGGCCTTACCGCGCCAATGGGTACATGGTCCGTGACGGACTGCGACAATTCTTCGCCCGATGGCCGGCGATCCGGGCTTGCGGCCGGCGTGTCGCCCCTGCGCGGGCTTGCGAGTGGCCGCCGGCAGTCCGCCCGCAACCGCCCGCGGACGGGCGCTACGGGCCTTCTGACGCGGCGCCCATCGAACCGGTTCCTCTCCCGGCCGCTCTCATGGCGATCCCCCGGCGTTCCTGGTCGGCCCCGCGCCCGCCGCCGAGCAGCACGTCCCCGCACCGCCGCACCCCCGTGCCGCTTTCGCCGCATGCCGTGCGATCCGCGCCGCTTGTCGCGCGCCTACGCTCCCCCAACTCCGGCTCAGACCGAGGGATTTCCGTCATACCTGCGGTGACCTGCGGGTTGTCACCGCGTGCGACAAGTCGTCAAACGTTGTTCATATGAACGACGGTGCATGGCTCTTGTTGTTTGACAGGTACCTGCAGAACTCTGTCTATGCGCGTATACCTCTCCCCACTTCTCCCCCACCCCACCGCTCCCAACGGAGGAACCCCATGCGCAAGTTGGTCGCCACGCTCTCCACCACCGCGGTCGCCACGATCGCCGCCGCGACTCTCGCCACTCCCGCCTCGGCTGCCCCGGCCGACAAGCCGCAGGTCCTGTCCAGCTGGACGCAGACCAGCGCCACCAGCTACAACGCGTGGAACTCCGCCCGCCAGAACCAGGGCTCCTGGGCCGCGTACAGCTTCGACTGGTCCACCGACTACTGCAGCAGCTCGCCCGACAACCCGTTCGGGTTCCCGTTCCAGAAGTCGTGCGCGCGCCACGACTTCGGCTACCGCAACTACAAGGCGGCCGGTTCCTTCAGCGCCAACAAGTCCCGCCTGGACAGCGCCTTCTACGAGGACCTGAAGCGGGTCTGCAACGGCTACAGCGGCGCGTCGAAGACCGCGTGCAGCAGCACGGCGTGGACGTACTACCAGGCCGTGAAGGCCTTCGGCTGACGGCACGGTGAGGCGGGGCCCCGGCGCTGACGCCGGGCCGGCTCCGCGATGACTCCGGGCTCTCCCCACCACGGGAGCGTTCCGGTGACGTTCGTGTGCCGCGCGGGCCGGCGGGGGTCAGGCCCGCGCGGCGCATGGACGCGTACGCGCTCGCGCGCGGGCGCGTACGCGACATGGGGCCCTGCGCCTCGGTCACACCACGCCTACCGGCGAAGAGGCGTTCACGCCTACGTGACGAAGAGGCGTTTCACGCCTACGCGGTGAATGCCCTACGCGGCGAAGAGGCGTTCCAGCACGACCGCGATGCCGTCATCGTCGTTCGACACGGTGACCTCGTCGGCGACCGCCCGCAGCGCCGGGTGCGCGTTGGCCATCGCCACCCCGTGCGCCGCCCAGCCGAACATCGGGACGTCGTTGGGCATGTCGCCGAACGCGATCGTCTCCCCGGCCTTCATGCCGAGCCGCCGGGCGGCGATGGTCAGGCCGGTCGCCTTGGTCAGGCCGAGCGGCAGCATCTCCACCATGCCCGGGCCCGCCATCGTGATGCCGACCAGGCCACCGGCGATGGTGTGTGCCGCTTCAACGAGGTCGTCGGCGCTGAGCGTGGGGTGCTGGAGGTAGATCTTGTTGAGCGGTTCGGCCCAGACCTCCGCTCGGTCCTCGAAGGTCACGGACGGGGGCGTGTCGAGCTGGTAGCCCGGGCCGAACAGTATTTTTCCGTCCAGCCCGTCCCGGCTCGCGGCCAGGAACAGCCGGCCGGTCTCCGCCTCGATCTTGGCCAGCGCGAGCTCGGCGATCTGCCGGTCCAGGGTCACCGACGTCAGCAGGCGGTGCTCGCCCGCGTGGTAGACCTGCGCCCCCTGCCCGCAGACAGCGAGTCCCTGATAGCCCAGGTCATCGAGGATGTGGCGGGTCCAGGGCACCGAGCGTCCCGTGACGACGATGTGCGCCGCGCCCGCCGCGGTGGCGGTGGCGAGTGCCGCGCGGGTGCGCTCCGAGACGGTGTTGTCGGAGCGCAGCAGCGTGCCGTCGAGATCGGTCGCGACCAGCAGGTAGGGGAGGGATGTCACCTGGACACGGGCTCCAGCACCGCGCGGCCGCCGAGGTAGGGCCGCAGCATCTCGGGGACGCGTACCGAACCGTCCGGCTGCTGGTGGTTCTCGAAGATCGCGACGATGGTGCGGGGCACCGCGCACAGCGTGCCGTTGAGGGTCGCCAGCGGCTTCACGTGCTTGCCGTCCCGCAGCCGGACCGAGAGGCGGCGGGCCTGGAACTCGTCGCAGTTCGAAGCGGAGGTCAGCTCGCGGTACTTGCCCTGCGTCGGAATCCACGCCTCGCAGTCGTACTTACGCGAGGCGGAGGCCCCCAGGTCACCGGTGGCCACGTCGATCACCCGGAAGGGCAGCTCAAGGCCGGTCAGCCACTGCTTCTCCCAGTCGAGCAGCCGCTGGTGCTCGGCCAGGGCGTCCTCCGGCGCGACGTACGAGAACATCTCGACCTTGTCGAACTGGTGGACCCGGAAGATGCCCCTGGTGTCCTTGCCGTACGTACCGGCCTCGCGGCGGAAGCAGGGCGAGAAGCCCGCGTAGCGCAGCGGCAGCTTGTCCGCCTCGATGATCTCGTCCATGTGGTACGCGGCGAGGGGGACCTCGGACGTGCCGACGAGGTAGTAGTCGTCCTTTTCGAGGTGGTACACGTTCTCGGCGGCCTGGCCGAGGAAGCCCGTGCCCTCCATGGCGCGCGGCTTGACCAGCGCGGGGGTGAGCATCGGGATGAATCCGGCGGCGGTGGCCTGCGCGATGGCCGCGTTGACCAGGGCGAGCTCAAGCAGCGCGCCGATGCCGGTCAGGTAGTAGAAGCGCGATCCGGAGACCTTGGCGCCGCGCTCGGTGTCGATGGCGGCGAGCAGCTGGCCGATTTCCAGGTGGTCCTTGGGCTCGAAGCCCTCGGCCGCGAAGTCGCGTGGGGTGCCGACGGTCTCCAGGAGGGCGAAGTCCTCCTCGCCGCCGACCGGCACGTCGGGGTGGACGAGGTTGCCGAGCTGGCGGAGCAGGCGCTGGGTCTCCTCGGCCGCCTCGTCCTGCTCGGCGTCGGCTGCCTTGACGGCGGCCGACAGCTCGCCGGCCTTCTTCAGCAGCTCGGCCTTCTCGTCACCGGCGGCCTTGGGGATGAGCTTGCCGAGCTGCTTCTGCTCGGAGCGGAGTTCGTCGAAGCGGACGCTGGACGACCTGCGCCGCTCGTCGGCGGAGAGGAGTGCGTCGACGAGGGCGACGTCCTCTCCACGGGCACGCTGTGACGCGCGCACACGGTCGGGGTCCTCACGGAGCAGGCGAAGGTCAATCACCCCACCAGGTTACCGGTGTGTGCTCCTGAGCCTCGACGCCATATTTCCCCGCC
This sequence comes from Streptomyces sp. A01, assembly GCF_059026195.1. Taxonomy (NCBI): domain Bacteria; kingdom Bacillati; phylum Actinomycetota; class Actinomycetes; order Kitasatosporales; family Streptomycetaceae; genus Streptomyces; species Streptomyces sp. A01. Next base: position 254,203 of record NZ_JBWLKN010000005.1, read on the forward strand.
GTTTCTCTGCTGGGACATTTGCTGCCTTTTGTGGCTAAAAGGAAGCGTGTAAGGGCGGGAAAGAGGTACCGGCAGGCGGGGCGGGCATGTGGTGGGATCACCGGGGGCGGGGCGCGGAAATCCCTTCCGGCGGCTCACTGTGGCGGCGTCAAGGATATAGGGCGCATTCCTCACAAGGGGGCACGGGCGGCCCCGGCCAGGCCGGGGCGTGACCGATTCCCGCCGCCGGTGGGGGAGTTGGCGCTCCACTTGTTGTCCACAGGTCTGCCTCGTTTCCCCGATGTTATCCACAGGCTGTGTGCAAGATCTGTGGACTTCCGTATCGGACATTCCCCCTGCCGAGTGCTGGCCCATGGATTCCCTAACCAAACGCACTCCACGCGCTCTTTCGGGTGACTTGGGCCGCTTCTCACCCCCTCCTGGGGTGGTATTCGACGTGGATCAAGAAAGCGGGGGCCGTCCGACCGAACTGTTCTGCGGTGAGGGCGGTGCGGGCGAGTGGGGCGATTTGTCGACTATGCCGGAATGTCATGTCGACTTATCCCCAGGTCGAGGTAGGCCTGTGGATAACTCCGGCGAGATGTGGAGAGGCCGGTGCGGCCGGTCAGGCCCGACCGTCCTGGCAACGGTTCAGCCAGTCCGAGGCCGCCACGAACTCCGCGTCCGAGGTGCCGTGCCGCAAGGGCGCCACCTCGGAGGGATCGACCCCCGCCCTCGGGTACGAGCCGAGGAACCGCACCTTCGGGCAGATCCGCTTCAGCCCCATCAGCGCCTCGGCCACCCGCCGGTCGGTGATGTGGCCCTCGCAGTCCACGGAGAAGCAGTAGCGCCCGATCCCCTCGCCCGTGGGCCGCGACTCGATCCGCATCATGTTGACGCCGCGCGCCGCGTACTCCTGGAGCAGTTCGAGCAGTGCGCCCGGATGGTCGTCGCCGAGCCAGATGACGACGGAGGTCTTGTCCGCGCCGGTACGGGCCGCCGGGCGGGCGGGGCGACCGACGAGCACGAAGCGCGTCTGCGCGTTCTGCGCGTCGTGGATCTCCGAGACCAGCGGTACGAGCCCGTACGTCGGCGCCGCGAACTCCCCCGCGAACGCGGCGTCGTAGCGCCCCTCCTGCACCAGCCGCGCCCCGTCCGCGTTGGAGGCGGCCGACTCCCATACGGCTTCCGGCAGATGGGCCGCGAGCCAGTTGCGTACCTGCGGCTGCGCGACCGGATGACCTGTGACCGTCTTGACGTCGGAGAGTCCGGTGCCGGGCCGTACGAGCAGCGCGAAGGCGATCGGCAGCAGCACCTCGCGGTAGATCATCAACGGCCCGCCCGTGGCGAGTTCGTCGAGCGTGGCGGTGACGCCGCCCTCCACGGAGTTCTCGATCGGCACCAGCGCGGCGGCCGCGTCACCGGACCGGACGGCGTCCAGCGTCGCCGGAACGGAGACCATCGGGATCAGTTCGCGCGTGGCGGCTTCGGGGAGCGTGCGCAGCGCGGCTTCGGTGAACGTTCCCTCCGGGCCGAGATACGTATAGCGGCTGGGCGACATCACCATAATTCCTCACGTTGTGCGTCCGGGGCTCACCGGCTTCGCGGCCCCTGGCCCCAGGCCGCTTGTGCCTGCGGGCCCCTGTGGCCTGCGGCCAGGTCGCTGCTTCCGCGACCCGCTGATGTATCCGCTGGGTGTGTCCGCTGACGCTCGCCACCGGACCTGTTGGGAGATCGCCACGATACCGAGCGGACCGGTGCCCGGCGGACAGCGTTCACGGAGCGGACGCACCGCACGGGTGCCCTCCGGGGGCGCTGCTGTCGGGCCGGGGGCCTTCGAGGGCCCGAGTGCTAAACGCGCACTGCGCGCACCATGCATGCTTGAAACTGCTCGAAAGGCGCACTTACACTGCACAAGCAATCACTACCCCACCCCTCCCCCTTCTGGCTTCGGAGTCAACGTGACGCATGTCGAGACGGAAATGATCAGTCAGCCCGCGTGCTGGAGCCGCGGGGCTGAGCTGGCCGGCGCACAGCGCGACGCGCTCCCCGAGCGCGGAGAGCGGATCGCGGTGGTGGGCTGCGGCACGTCGTACTTCATGGCGCAGGCGTACGCGGCGCTGCGCGAGGGTTCGGGCCAGGGCGAGTCGGACGCCTTCGCCGCCTCCGAGTTCCCCGCCGGCCGCAGCTACGACCGCGTCGTCGCGCTGAGCCGGTCAGGCACCACGACCGAGGTGCTCGACCTGCTGGCCCGGGTCCGCGGCGCCGCCCGTACGACCGCGATCACCGCGGACCCGGACACTCCGGTGATGCGGGCCGCCGACAAGGTGATCGTCCTGGACTTCGCCGACGAGCAGTCGGTCGTGCAGACGCGGTTCGCCACCACGGCGCTCACGCTGCTGCGCGCGCACCTGGGTCTGCACCTGGAGGCCGCCGTGCGCGACGCGGAGACGGCGCTCGCCGAGCCGCTGCCCGACGGGCTGGTCGACTGCTCGCAGTTCAGCTTCCTCGGCCAGGGCTGGACCGTCGGCCTCGCCAACGAGGGCGCCCTGAAGATGCGGGAGGCGGCGCTGGCGTGGACGGAGGCGTACCCGGCGATGGAGTACCGGCACGGCCCGATCAGCATCACCACCAAGGGGACGGCGACCTGGATGCTCGGCGCTGCCCCGGAGGGGCTGGCCGATCAGGTGCGGGCGACCGGCGGTATGTGGGTGGCCGGTGGCCTCGACCCGCTGGCGGAGCTGGTGCGGGTGCAGCGGCTGGCGCTGGCCATCGCCGACGCGCGCGGCCTCAACCCGGACACCCCGCGCCACCTGACCCGCTCGGTGATCCTCGGGGACTCCACGGACTCCTGACGGCAGTCGATCCCTGACGGCAACCAATTGCTGACAGCGGCTGATTCCTGACCGCCTCGGCCCGCCTGGGCGTTCACCAGCGCAGCGCGGTGAAGTCCACGGGCCGGGGCGTCAGGGCGCGCGTCCGGTCCGTCAACCGCCGCATCCGTTCGGCCATGTCCCCGCTGGGCAGCTGCTTGCGGTCGCCGTGCCCCGGAAGGAGCCAGGTGAAGCGGAGCTGGCCGGCCGTCCTGGCCAGTGACGCGGCCAGTTCCCGGATGGAGTACCAGGTGACGCTCTCCGCCACCTCGATGTCCCCCGTGGAACGCGACCAGTAGAAGCTGTCCCCGCTGAAGCAGTACCGCTGGTCCGCGACGTAGAGGACGCTGCCCCGGGTGTGGCCCGGGAGCGGGTAGGCGAGCACTCCCTCGCCGATCTCGACGGTGCTCGTGCCGCGCATGACGCGGTCGGCGTCCGGGGCGGCGTCGAGGTCGCCTTCGTGTATCCACAGCCGGGCGCCGAAGTGGTCCGCGTACTGGCGGCCGTGTGCCGCGTGGTCCCGGTGGGTCAGCAGGACGTCGGTCACGCTCCCCGCGGCCTCGTACCGGGCGGCCAGCTTCCGGCTCCAGCGAGGCGTGTCCACCAGCATCAGCGTCCCCGAGGGCCGCCGGAGCAGGTAGGAGTTGGCTCCGGCGGTGTGGGTCGAGTTGTGCCCGCAGAGGGAGACGGTCTGGTCGAGGGGGAGCGGGAAGGGGTCCGGTTCCGGGTCCAGCCGCCCGGCGGTGTGGCGGATGGAACGGGTGTGGCAGGCGAGCGCGGCGGCGTGCAGCTGCCGGGCCTCCGCTTCGTCGCGCGGCTGGCGCAGCACCTCGGACCGGCCCTCGACCTCACGGACCAAGTCCGGTGCGAGCTGCCTGGCGACGTCGCAGTTCGTGCAGCGGTCGTCCACGTACCAGCCGGTTCGCCCGGCGCCCCGCGCCGGTGCCGGGTGGCTCCTGTGCGCGTCGTCCACCGTGTCACTCATGCGGTGCCCTCCTCGCGGTCTGTACGGGTGTGGTGACCAAGGGGTATCCCGGCGGCCGGGCGAAGTGGAAGGGGGGTCGGGTCTTGTTTCTGGCGCCCGCCACGCCTCTCACGGCCCGGACAGGAAAGTCGTGAACATGACAACGAGTCCCCTGCTAGGTCCGTGCGCCGACGCGCGAGATCATGCTTTCCGTCAGGACACGCGGCGCTGACCCCGCGTCCGCGAGGTGTGGAGGTGCAGTGAACCGGTACGAACGGCACAACGTGCTGCTTGGGCTGCTGGCGGAGCGGCGACAGCTTGAGGTGGACAGCGTCGCGGCCGAGCTGGAGGTCTCTCCGGCGACGATCCGCCGCGACCTGGACCACCTGGCCGAGCAGCGGCTGCTGACCCGTACCCGGGGCGGGGCGGTGGCGCACACCGTCGCCTACGATCTGCCGCTGCGGTACAAGTCCATGCGGCACGGCGCCGAGAAGGAGCGCATCGCCGGGGCGGCCGCCGCCCTGGTGGACCGGGGCATGGTCGTCGGCCTCAACGGCGGGACCACGACGACCGAGGTGGCCAGGGCGATCGCCACCCGTACGGACTCCCCCGACAAGGCCGACGAGCCGGTCGTCACGATCGTCACCAACGCGCTGAACATCGCCAACGAGCTCGCGGTGCGGCCGCACGTGAAGATCGTGGCCACGGGCGGCGTCGCGATGCCGCAGTCGTACGAGCTGATCGGCCCGCTGGCCGGGCACATCCTCCGGGAGATCAGCCTCGATATCGCCTTCATCGGAGTGGACGCGCTGGACGCCGACCTTGGCGCCAGCGCTCACGACGAGGGAGAAGCGAGCATCAACGCACTTCTGGCGGGCCAGGCCCGCAAGCTTGTTGTCGTGGCCGACAGCTCGAAGCTCGGGCACCAGGCGTTCGCCCGGATCTGCCAGACCGGTGCCATCGATGTGCTGGTCACGGACACGGGTGCGCCTGAGCAGGCGGAGCGGTTCGAGGAGCTTGGCGTCACCGTCGTCCAGGCGTGACGCGACCCTTCACCCCGGGCGGGCCTGGCCGCCTCCTGTGTCCTCAAGCGCCGGACGGGCTGGTTTTGGCGGGTTGGTTTGCCGCTCCGTGTGTTCTCAAGCGCCGGACGGGCTGGGTTTGCCGGGCTGGGTTTGCCGCCTCCGGTGTGCTCGATCGCCCGACGGGCTGGAGTAGTCGGCGGGCGGGCTGGAGGAGTTGGTCCGGCCGGTGGCGGCCTGCTCGTCGCGGAACACGCGGGTGTAGTCGGTGACCACCCGCCGGAAGAGGTCATGCCCGGGATGGCGCCCGGTGTGCCGCAGGCACCAGTCCTGGGCGTCCTCCTGCCGTTCCCGCCCGCCGGACTCCTGGCGGCAGCCGACCGTCATGCAGAACGCTTCGTACGTCACGGAACCCTCGGGAGCCTGGCGGATGGTGTGCTGCACGAACGTCATGACACCGCGGCTCATCCGAACGCCTCCGCCGGAAGCCGCGGGCCGTCCCCGTCCGTATCCCCTGTCTCCCGTACGGGCAGCCGGGCGCCCCGGCTCTCCGCGATGCGCAGGGCGTCGACGAGGCATTCGGAGAGCCTCGCGCACGCGTACCGCAGTTCCGATGCTGCCGCACGAGGATCGCGCATCAGGATGCCGACATGCCGCAGGACCTCAGTGCCCATGGCGAGCTGCACGGCCTCCATATCGTCGGCAAGCCGTTCCAGGCGTTCATCGGAGAGGGCGGCTGTGAGGTAGCACGGCTCCCCCTCCTCCGTCACCCAGGGAAGGAGCCGCTGCCGCGTCATGCCCGCAGCCGCGTCGCCCAGTTCCCTGCGCCGATGGCGCTCTCCGTCTGTGCGTTGTTTGGTCATCGTGTCCCCAAGGGGTTCGCTCGGTGAACGGGACACATCGACCGTAACGAGCTGACATAGCGTCAGACCATGGGCGCACGACGGCGGTTCGGGTCAGCGCGTGACGGAGGTGCTACGGAGCGTTGCAGTTAGCCGAGGACTCCCAAGTAGGTGGCCATCTCACGCATGTCGCTGGTGAGGGTTCGCTTACGCCTCTTCAGGATCTCCTGCATGGTGTCACCCGCCATGGACTGATGCTTGATCCATTCCGGGGAGCCGCGTCGTACGTCCTTCAGCTCGTCCATAGCCGCTGTCAGGTCTCTGGTGCGGGCGTACGCGCGTGCAACGTCGAGCCGGTGGCGATTCCAGTTGTCGTCACTAGGGCGCCCCAGTCGCTTCCACGCCTTGGGCGACATGGTGTCCTCGGCGGACAGGCGGACAACCGTGCGGGAATCTCCGATGATCATGGAGTCCTCCGCGTTCTTCATGCCGACAGTGACCGGGCCGAACGTCGTCCAGTGGCGGAAGTAGGAACCGGTGAATTCCTGCCCCACGGCCGCAGCCGCCACGTTGGCGATGCGGTGATACTCCTTGGCCTCGCCCGGCCGGTTGTTCCGTACGGCGGCAGCGGACGCACGCAACATCAGCCATCCCCACGCGGCACACTCCTCCGGCGTGGCCCGGGACAGCGTCGGCTCCATCACGTCCGCTGTGGAGGCTGCCAGTCGCTCCGCCTCCCCCAGGCGTCCCTGGCGCAGGAGAAGCCAGCACATGCCGATAACCCCTGACGCACCGGTGAGCGTGTCCCCCGCTGCCCGCGCGTCCGCGACGGCACGGGAAAGGGCCGTGTACGCGAGATCGTATTGCCGGACCTGCGTCAGGTACCGGCCCGCCAACTGGAGGACCTCCGCACGGGCGAGCAGTGCCTGCCGGTGTTCCTCCCCGTTGCCGTAGTACGCCACGGCGTCTGCGGCGTCCCGGATGAGCTTGGGGAGTTGGGCGGCGACGCTCTTGTAACGGTCCCCGTGGTAGAGCTTGGCCCCGTCGTACACCGCGCGCCGGAAGGCCCGCAGGTTCGGCTCCTCGTCCGTCTCCGGGGGCGCGTCCGACAGCCCCACGGGAGGCGTGAGGGCTGTACGAAGGTCGCGGAGATTCAGCCGGTTGGGGTCCTCTCCCCGTACCGGTTCGGGTTCGTCCGGCGCGATGAGCTGCGACGTGTGAACTCCCAGCGCCCGAGCCACCGCGTGCAGGGTCTCCATGCGGACGTTGCCGCCCTGTTCCAGCTTGCTGATGGTCCCGGTGGACAAACCCGCTCGCTCCGCCGCGTCCTCCTGGCTGAGCCCCGCCGCGCGCCGGTACTTCTTGACGTTCTCCGCCTGATCCGTCGTCATCGGCTCACCACCCTTCCGGACCAAGGTACGCCCCGGGCTGGGCAGTTCGCCGCTGCACGAACAGGGCCCGACGGCCGGGGGCGCTCCGATACGGCAACGCCCCACCCGCCCCCGCCGCTACCCCTCCAGCAGTGGCTGCCCCACGTAGCCGCCCGGTTTCGCGGCGGGTGGGACCGCGAACAGGCCGCTCGACTCGTGCCGCAGGAAGCGCGACAGGCCGTCTCCCCGGTCCAGCTTCCGCTGCACCGGGACGAAGCCCTTCATCGGGTCCGCTTGCCATGCGATGAACAGCAGCCCCGCGTCAGGGGCGCCGTCGTCGCGGAAGCCGTCGTGGTACGAGTACGGGCGGCGCAGCATCGCCGCGCCCTGATTGGACTCGGGTGCGGCGACCCGTACGTGCGCGTCGCCCCGGATGGCGATGGCCCCGTCCTTGGTGAACTTCTCCAGGTCCACGGGCGTCGTCTCGGTGCCGCCGGACAGGGGGGCGCCGTCGGACTTGCGGCGGCCGATGACCTGTTCCTGGCGCTCCAGGGAAAGGTGGTCCCAGGAGTCCAGGAGCATGCGGATGCGGCGTACGACCGCGTACGAGCCGCCCGCCATCCACTCCGGTGAACTGTCCGTGCCGCCCTTCGGGACGAAGATCCGGCTGTCGAAGTCGTCGTCTTCCGGCTTCGGGTTGTTCGTGCCGTCGATCTGGCCCATGAGGTTCCGGGCGGTGCGGGGCTCCTTCGTGGCGCCCGGGGTGCGGTTGAAGCCGTTCATCTGCCAGCGCAGCCGGGCGGTTCCGTCGGCCTGCTTCTGGAGGAGGCGCAGCGCGTGGAAGGCGACGAGTCCGTCGTTCGCGCCGATCTGGAGCCACAGGTCGCCGTCGCTGCGCTGAGGGTCGAGCGCGTCGGCGGAGAACTTCGGCAGCGGGGTCAGCGCCTCCGGGAGCCGGTCCTTCAGCCCTGCCTTGGCGAAGAAGGTGCGGCCGAAGCCGATCGTGACGGTCAGGGAGGAGGGGCCCGCGTCCAGCGCGATGCCGGAGGCGTCGTTGCCCGGCGTCTCGCCCTCCGTCAGCTCCACCGCCGTCTGCGACCAGCGGCGCAGCAGCGCCGCGGCAGCCTTGCGGTCGGCGTTCGCCGCGAGGTCGAAGGCGACGAGGTGGCCGTGGGCCTGGTGCGGGGTGGTGATGCCCGCCTGGGGCGTGCCGTACGGGCGGCGCTCGCCGTGGAAGGCCACGGTGGACGAGCCGAGGGCGGTCAGGGCGGTGGGCGCGTCGTCACGGGTGGCGCGATCGGTGGCGACGCCGCCCGCGCCACCGGCGAGGAGTCCGGCGGCGCCCGCCGCACCGGCTGTGCCCAGCAGGCGGCGTCGGGAGATGGGGTCGTGTGTCATGGGCCGACCTTCACGGTGTCGGTCTCCGTCACCTGGTCGATGTCGGAGGTTCGTACGGTCAGGGAAACCTGCCAGTCGCCTGGCATGGGGAGCTGGACGCCGGTCGCACTCCAGTGACCGGTCGATACGTGGTTGAGGGACACCGAGAGCGGGCCGATGTCCTTCTCCTTCAAGGTGAGCGACGCCTTCAACTCGGGGACGTCGACCGGGCGCCCGGCAGCGTCGGTGAGGTACGCGTGGAACTCGTTGTCGCCGGAGCGCGCCGGGTCCAGGGTGATCTCGGCGGTGCCCCGTCCGCTCTTGCTGCCCGTGTCGTACGGGATCTCGACCGTGGTGGGCCCGGCGGTGGCGGCGGCCCTGGCGGCCTTCTGCTCGGTCTCGGCGCGGCCGGGCTGGGTGCCGGTCAGTACGGTCGTCACGGCCAGCAGGACGACGGCGATGGCCGTCTCGGCCGCGATGGACTTACGCAGCCCGCTGCGGCCGGGGTCGGCGTCGCGGTCGCGCCGCGCGCGGGTGGCACGCACGGCCGCCCGTTGCCTGGCGAGCTGCGCGGCCCGCTCGGCACCGGGCTTGGTTTTCGCCGTGCTCGCCGCGGGCTTGTTGTTCGTCGCGGGGGTGGCGCCTGCGGCTGTCCGCCCAGCCGGGGCGTCGTCGAGCCGGGCCGTCCAGCGGCGGGAGTACCAGCCGACTGCGACGAGCACCGCTACCAGCCCGATCTTGACCAGCAGCCAGCGCCCGTACTCGGTGTCCGTCAGCGCTCCCCACGAACCGACCTGCCGCCACGACTGGTAGAGCCCGGTCGCGGCGAGGGTGACGACGGAGGTGAAGGCCAACTGGGAGAAGCGCCGGACGGCCTGCCGGGGTATCCGGCCCCCGGAGCGGAGGGCGACCAGGAGCGCGGTCAGCCCGCCCAGCCACACCGCGACGGCGAGCAGGTGCAGCACGTCGACCGGCATCGCCAGCGACGACTGGATGCCGACGGAGGCGTGCTCGGCCATGGCCCAGGTGGCGGCGAGGCCCATCGCGACGGCAGCGCCTCCGATGCCGAGGCCGAAGGCGAGGTCACGCCGCCGGGCGGCCTCGCGCGCGGCCACCGCCTCCCGCCCGCCCGCACGGCTGCCGTTCCCGTACCCGTACCCGTTGCCGTTGCCTCGGCCGCCGGGCGGGGCGCTCGCGTCATGCGCGTACGACCCGAAGAGCACGGCGACGAAGACGGCCGCAGCCGCGAGCAGCAGCAGCCTGGAGACCAGGGCCGCGCCGGGCTTGGTGTCCAGCACATCCCTGAGAACGCCGAGGTCGAACGCGGCACCGACCCCCTTGCCGTTGCTCGTGTACGGGCCGCGCAGCATCAGCAGGGCGACGGTCGCGGCGAACAGCGTCGCCCAGCCGGTGGCCGCCACCCGCTGCACGCCGCGCGTGGAGTAGCAGCGCCCCGCGAACACGCACGCCCCGACGAGCAGGACGAACCCGCCGTACGCGGCGTACCTGGCGATGCCGTACAGCGCGGAGACCGTGTCGTCGGGTTCCGCGCTCGGCAGGACGACCGTGGTCTTGGACGGCGCCCCGATGGAGAAGGTGAACGCGCCGCCCACCGGGTGACTGTCCTCCGAGACCGCCTGCCAGGCCACCGTGAACGTGCCGTTCGGCAGCCCGGCCCGCAGGCCGACGGCGGCCGTCGACGACTTGCCGCCCACGTGCGCCGGTTTGCCGTCGTCCACCCGCTTGCCCTGCGGGTCCAGCACCCGCACCGAGTTGTCCGAGAGCAGCACCCCCTCGGAGAAGGTGAGCCCGACGTGGTCAGGCGCGGTCTTGAGGACCGTCCCGTCGGCCGGGTCGGTCGCCGTCAGCGCGGCGTGCGCGGCGGCCGGCGTCGCACCGAAGCTGAGCGCGCACAGCAGTGCGGCGAGCAGCGTCCCGAGCACGGCCGAGACCCGCCGCGCACGCGGAAGGCCGGGCGTGCTCCGGCCGGGGAGGGAGCGGTTCGCGGGCATGCGGGTCAGTCCTCGGGGCTGTAACTCGTGGGCTTGACCGGGACCGTGACCTTGATCGGACCGGACGTCGCGAAGTGCAGCGTCAGCGTGACCTTCTCACCGGCCTTCGGCTTGTGCGTCAGCTGTCCCAGCATCAGGTGGTTCCCGCCCCGGGACAGGGCGAGTTCTCCGTCGGCGGGGACGTCGAACGCCGTCACCTTCTTCATCGTGGTGCCCTTGGTGGCGTGCATCGTGACGTCGTCGGACAGCGGCGTGGTGACGGAGGTCAGCCGGTCGCCCTTGCCGCCGGTGTTCTTCAGCTTCAGATATCCGGCGGCCATGTCCTTGGTGGGCGGCTGCGGGAGGTATGCGCCGTCCACCGACAGGGCGGGCCCAGCGGTGCCGCCGGAGTCGTCATCCGATCCGCAGGCCGTGAGCGTGACACCGGCCAGGCCCAGCGTCAGCGAGACGGCCGCGGCGACCGTCGTCTTCCGGACCCGGACCCGGAACCGGAAGCGGCCCTGGAGCCGGTCCTGGAACCGGCGTATCGGGGAAGCTCGCCGTACGTCGCTCACGGGTTCTGCCCCTTGACGATCTTCGGGAACTCCCGGGCGTACGCGGCCGAGGTGGTCTCCGTCATGTAGAGCCAGTGGCCCTTGTCGTCCTTCGGGGAGAAGCCGACGACCTCGGCGCCGTGGTTGACCGTGATCGACCCGTCCGCCTCCTTCTTCGGCTTCTCGATGAGGATGCCGAGCGGTTTGGCGGCGGCCTCGATGGTCTCGAAGTCGCCGGTCAGCCCGGTGAAGTCGGTGCCGCCCTGCCCGTCGAGCCAGCTGCGCATCCGCTTGGGGGTGTCGCGCTCGGGGTCGGTGGTCACGAACACGACCTGGAGCTTGTCGCGGTCGGCCTTGGGCAGCTTGCGCTCGGCGGTGGCGACGTTGCTCATCACCATCGAGCAGACGTCGGGGCAGTACGTGTAGCCGAAGTAGACGAGCGTGGGCTTGCCCTTGGTCTCCTTCAGCAGGTCGAACTTCTTGCCCTCCGTGTCGGTGAGGACCAGGTCCGGCTTCTTCTTGGGCGTGTCGAGCACGATCGCGCCCTTCGCCTTGGAGGAGCTTTCCGAGGAGACGGAGGCGACGGGCTTGTCGTCATCGGAACCGCCACCGCAGGCGGCGAGGGTGAGGCTGAGCGCGGTGACGGTGGCCAGGGCGGCGCCCGTGGTCTTGGTGCGCATGGAGTTCTGCTCCAGGTGTGGTGAGTGGCCTGATGGTGTCTGGGGTGAGGGAGCGAGGGGAGTGAGGGGGATGAGGAGGGGCGAAGGGGTGAGGTCTGTGGACGGGGGGACTGGACGGCGGTGTGCCGGGCGGCGGCGCGCCGCCAACCGTGCGACGGCGACCGTGCCGTTGCGGGCGGTGCCGCGTACCGGGTGGTCGCGGTCCGTACCCGAGTGCGGCGGTCGGCCGACCGGGAGACCGCCGCGCGCAGCGCCAGCCGGTAGTAGCCAGCCGGTAGCCGGTAGCCGTGGCTGGTGACCGTGGCCGGTGACCGGTCAGGGGTGGCCGGTCACGGGTGGCCGGGGTCGGCCGGCCCGCTTCCGGACACCGTCACCGGCCTCCGGTGACCGGAGGCCGCCGGAGCCCCCGCCAGCCGCCGCTCAGCCGTACAGCTGCCCGCCGACCGCGCCCCGACCGCTACCCGAACCGCTACCCGAACCGCTACCCGGCCGCTCGCCGGTCGCGGTGCACGGCGTCAGGCCGACCGGCGGCGTCCGGCGAGCACGCCGAAGGCGACACCGGCGATACCGGAGACGATGCCGACCACACCGAGCACCCGTGCGGTGGTGTCGCTGCTGTCGCCGTCGTCATCCGAGTTCTTCGTGGCCGTCTCGGAGTCGTCGTCGCGCTTCTCGTCGGCCTTGTCGTTCTTGTCAGCGTCGTCGGACCCCGCCCCGTGGCTGCCCGCGCCGTCCGCCGGTGCGACGAGCTTCAGCACCGGCGCCGGGGACGTGGGCTCATCCCCGCCTGCCTCGGGCACCTCGATCCAGCGGACGACCTCCTTGTTGGAGTACGTCTGGAGCGCCTTGAAGACAAGCTGGTCCGCGTCCTCGGGCAGCTGGCCGATGGAGAGCGGGAACTGCTGGAACGTGCCCGGCTCGACGCCCTTCTTGTCAGCGGTCCACGTGACCGTCCTGGCGGCCTCGGTGATCTTCTTGCCGTGTGGCTCCAGCGGCTTGTCCAGCTTGGACTTGGTGACCTTCACGTCCCAGCCCGGGACTGGCTGCGGCATGACCGAGGTGAGCGGATGGTCGGTGGGGAGGGTGACCTCAAGCTTCACGGTCGAGGCGTTCTCGCGCTCGTTCGGCACCTTGAAGTTGACGGTGCTGTAACCGCCCTTCTCGGCCTCGCCCGGCTGCACGCTGACGTGCGCGAGGGCGGGGGTGGCGAGGAGGAGTACGGCACCTGCGGCGAGGCCGCCGGTGACGGCCAGCCGACGGCCGCGTGGCGTACGGGCCTGGGAACCGGTGGCGGCGGCGGTGGCGCCGGTGTGTGTGGCGTTCATGAGGAGACTCCGGTGACAGGAGGAAAGGGGGAGGGGGAGGTGGATGAACCGCGTCGTGGCGACCACGCGGCACCGCCCCCGGCCTTGCCGGAGTGGGAACTGCGCTTCAGGCCGCCAGGTCGTACCGCGGCGGGCCCCGCCTGATGACCGCGTGGTGCAGCGCGAGCACCCGCGGCCGCGCCTCGGCGGGCCCGTGGGAGCGGGTGGGTCGCGGATCGGGGCCGGTAGCCGACGCCCTCGGCAACCCGGCGCGCAGCGCTCGTACGAGAGCGAGGGCGGCGCGCAGGGTGCGTACGAGGGTGGCTTCGGCGACGCCGCGCTCCGGGGCCTCCGCCAGGGCGATGACGCGCCACAGGGCGGCGTCGCCGCGCCGCAGCAGCCAGCCCGCCGCGAGCGCGGCGAGCAGATGGCCGAGCAGCATGGGCAGGGAGGGCGTGATGGCGTCGAGGACCGTGCCGGAGTGGGCCGACGCGGCCGGGTCGATGGCGGCGCCCGCGTGGCGGGCGGGGTCCAGACCGGCGTCGGTGACGATGCGGCGGGCCTCGGCGACGGTGAACCGCCCGGGCGGTTCGTTGCACATCAGCTGGGCGGCGAGGCCGATGAGCCTGCCGTCAGCGCTGTCGCCGGTCACGCCGGGGGGCAGCGCGGCCCCGGCCGCGTGGTGCCCGGCGTGCGCGCCGGAGCTGGGCAGCATGCCCGCGCCGCGCTGGGCGAGGGCGAAGAGTGTGTGCAGCGCGAGCTGCCCGGCGGCCAGCCCCGCGGCGATGCCGGGCAGCGTCCGTTCCCGTCCGGCGAGCGGCGCGACGACCGCGAACACCGCCAGCCAGCCGACCCCCAGCGTCCACAGCGGCACGGCGGCGCAGGAGCCCAGGGCGTGCCCGCCCGCGGACAGGGACACGCAGGCGGTGGTGAAGATCGCGGCCCGCAGCATCCGCAGGCCGGCACTGGCGCGCGCCACCGGCTCATGGAGCGCGGGGCTCCCTGAGGGGTGGTGATCGGGTGACGTGCGGCAGTACATGGCTGCGCCATCATCCCATCGACCGGGGAGCCCGCCCACGGCAGGGTACGGACCGCGCGTCTCCCGGACGGCTGCCCGCCACCCCCGGGGCAGGGCCTCCACAGGTGAGGACACGGTCCCCAGGAGCCATCGCGGGCGGACGTTCCCGGCCACCGCGCCAGGGGCACGCGCCGCCCACGCGCGGGCGCGCACCGGGCCTGACGCACGGCCGGTCATCTGCGCCCCGCGCCCCGCGCACGCTCCCGAGGCGGGGGCAGCTTCCAGACGCCGGACGCGCGCTCCCACTCCTTGCCACCGGCGTGCGACTCCCTTTCGGCGCGTCGTCGGCGCTTCACCGGTGCTTCGTGGGCGCGTCGTCGGCGCTCTGTCCGTACCGAGTCGCCGCGCGTCGCCTCCCCGGTCCCGGGCATGGCTTCTCGCCCCATGCCCATACACCGCTGGAAGCGGCGACGCATCCGCCGAATGAGCGTAGTCACATCACCGATGTGCTTACGGACCATGGAGTCAGGCAATACGTATCGGTATGTCGAGCCGCGGCCTGGAGGCTGGAGCATGAGCATCTGGTGGTCTCTCCATCTGCGGCGCGAGGCTGCGAGCGTTCCGCTCGCCCGGCGGTTGCTCCTGGGCGCCATGGAGACAGCGGGTGTCGATCCCGATGTCTCGTACGACTTGTCGCTCGCCCTGTCCGAAGCGTGCGCGAACGCCGTCGAACACGGCGGGGACGCGTCCACCTCGGACTACCGGGTGACGGCCTACATCGACGGCGACACCTGCCGCATCGAGGTCACCGACTCAGGGCCCGGATTCCCGAAGCCGTCGAGCACGCGCGTGCCCCGCACCGCCCCGCGTCCGTTGTCCCCGCCCCAAGCCCACCCGCAACACCCGTCCCACCACCCCGTACAGCAGATGACCTGCGAAACGGCCCCCTCGCAGGCTGAGCACGGGCGAGGGCTGTTCCTCATCGAGGAGCTGACCGACCGCGTCCGCTACCGGAACCGTTCGGGGCGCAGCGGCGCGATCGTCAGCTTCGACAAGATCCTCAAATGGCGGGAGGACGCCCTGCTTCCGGCGCTTTAGGCCGTGTCCGGCGGATCGTGCGGAGGGGAGCGGGGGAGTCCCTGCCCCTGCCCCTGTCCATGCGTCGCGGAGCGCGCCTCGACGAAGTGTCGCTGCGTCCACTCGGGCTCGGCCATCGGATAGTCGGCGTTGGTGAACGCGGGCCGGTCGCTGCCCGGCGCCGGGTGCCAGGCCCATCCGAGGTGGTCGATGTGCAGTTGGGTGATGGCCACCGCTTCGATCTCCTGCGGCGTACGGCCGAGCGCGGCCAGATCGTCCAGGAGCGCGCCACCGTGGATCGCGTCGTGCGCGTTGCCCGGCTCCGCCGGGAGCGACTGCGGACCGAACCCGGCGTCGATCAGCATCGCCCGCCCTCCCCGTGCTCGACCAGCAGCCCGCCGATGCTCGCGACCAGGTTGCCGGTCTCGTCGAGGTATTCGGGTGGGCGGCCCAGATCTCGTCGGTCCCCACCGACCGCCGGGCCAAGCGGCTGGTGCTCACCCCGGAAGGCACCGCGCTACGGGAGCGGCTCGTCGCCCTCCTCGTGGAGGAGTCGCCGCTGGCGGGCCTGACGCAGCAGGAGCAGGGAGACCTGTACGGGTCGCTCAACCGGGCGGTCACGCGCCGCTGAGGCCGGTCGCCCGTCTTTGACTGCCGCCGAATCCCTCAACTCGCGTCTCCTTGGAGGTCGGTGATCCCCCGTGCGAACGTGACTGGTAGGTAGATACCGGATATCAGCCATATTCCGGCAGGCTCTACCGCAGACGCCCCTCGTCTGGCTACGTTGTGCCCCGGCGCGACTACCCACCGCACTAATGAGCGAGGAGTTCGCATGGCCGTCTCCACCGCAACCGGTACGAACTGGGGCACGTGGATCAATCTGGAGGGCGGCATTTTCGCCGAGCCCTCATCGGTCCTCACCGCGGACAACCGCGTACGGGTCTTCGTTCAGGGCGGCAGCAACACGCTCTGGAGCAAGAGCGAGAACCGCGACCGTTCCTGGGCGGCGTGGACGCAGCACAAGGGCTCCGTCATCGACGGCGTGCCGCACCCGATCCGCGGCAAGGACGGGAAGATCCGCGTCTTCTACCGGACGCCGGACAACCACCTTGAGGTCATCACCCAGGACTCGATCAGCGGAGGGTACGGCTCGCCGCGGCGCATCGTGACCAACATCGGCGGTGACCCGGCGGCGGCGCTCAACGCCGACGGGAAGATCCAGGTCTTCTTCCGCGGCACCGACGGCGCGCTCTGGTACGTACGCAACCAGGGACTGCTGTACGAGGAGTACACCCGGCCCACGTCGCTCGGCGGCACCATCCACGCCACCCCGTCACCGATCCTCGACGGCTCCGGCCGCATCGTGGTCGCCGTCAAGGGCGGCAACGACACGCTGTACACGATCCAGCAGAAGGCGACGAACTCGCCTGACACCTGGGAGGCGTTCAACCACGAGACCACCGGCGTCACCAGCCGTCAGAGCGTGGTGCTCGACGCGGCCGCGCGCGTGCAGATCCTCTACCGGGGTTCCGATGGCTCGGCCTGGCGCGTCGGGCAGCGCGACGACTACGACAGCTTCACGACCTCGGTGTCGCTCCAGGGGCAGATCATCGACCGGCCCACGGCGGCGCTTGGCCAGGACGGCCGGGTCAACGTCTTCGTCAAGGGCACCGACAAGGCGTTGTGGGTCGCGGTGCAGAGCGTCGAGAACGAGACGACGTACGGCGGCTTCCAGTCGTTGCAGGGCGTCATCGGCGAGGCCCACGTGAGCCCGGCCATCGCCAGCCACGAGGGTCTGATCTACGTCTTCACCCAGGGCTCGGGCGCTCCCAAGAACCTGTGGGTGCAGCGCCAGACCTGGGCGTAACCCACTCGCTCCGCACTCGGGTGATCCGTCGGGTCGCTCTCCGCTTCCGCTCTCTCCGCGGTAACACGATGGCCGCGCGCTTCCCCCCGAGCGCGCGGCCTTCCGCCTGTCCGGAAGGTCCTTCCCGCGCACCCGCGCACCCGCGCACCCGCGCACCCGCGCACCTTGCCGAGGGCCGCGGCTCACCGACGACAATGTGAGTCTGGACAAAAATATTGTTCGGTGAGCCTCGGGCTCTCCGGCGACGACAGCGAAGGCGCCACCGTACGCGTCGGGTTGCCGGTGACCGGGCCGGTGGACGCGGTGCTCGACTACCGCAACGCGGTGGCCAGGCCCGGGACCCGATGCGGGTCCGATGCAGGTCCGGTGCGGCGGCCGCGTGGCCGCGTGGCACGGGTCCTCCCCTGTCGGGCCCCTACCACGCGCTTCCACGCGGAATCTAACGCGAGCGCGTTCGCGTTAGATTGAATAGGAGAATATGGGCCATGTTCGTGCAGGGCAACTCGGAGACGTGATGAGTGAGGAACACCTCTTCCCCGGAACGGTCCGCCCGGGGGGCCGTACGGCGCGTACCCGCGCGGCCGTGCTGGCCGCGGTCTTCGAAGAGCTGGGCGAGGGTGGCTACGCCGAGCTGACGATGGAGAAGGTCGCCCAGCGGTCCGGGGTGCACCTGGCGACGGTCTACCGCCGCTGGCGCACCGTCGAGCGGCTCATCTGCGAACTGATGATCGATCAGGGCGCCAAGGTGCCCGTCCCCGACACCGGTTCGCTCCTCGGTGACCTGCGCGCACTCGCGCAGTCCATCGGCCGCTTCTACGCCTCGCCCCGTAACCGGGGCGTCGTTGAGGCGGCGGTGTCAGCCGCCGTCCGGCACCCGTATGCCGACGCGATGCTGCGCGACTTCTTCCGCGAACGCCGCGAGCAGGTGGCGGTGATGGTCTATCGCGCCATCGAACGCGGCGAGTTGCCCGAGGACACGGACGCCGTGGAGATGATGGCGGCCATCGGCGCCCCCTTTTATTACCGTTTACTCATCGCGCGCGAACCCATCGACGAGTCACTCGCCGAGACCGCTGCGGTCGGCACCTACGCCGCCGCCCTCGCCGGGGCCTTCGCCCGTACCACCGCCGGACCCGCCGCGCAGGAGTGACGGGCGGGCAGCCGGGCGGCCCTCCGCGCGGCGGCGCCCCGCTCGCGCACGGGAAAACACCCGGGGGCGAAGCGCGTCGGCGCTTCGCCCCCGGGTGCGTACGGCAACAGAACCGGCCAGCCCTGCCGGCCGGTCAGCCCGCCGGGCCTTCAGTCCGTCAGCCAGTCCGTCAGCCCTTCAGCCGGGCCATCCACTGCTCGACCTCGTCGGCGGTACGGGGCAGCGCGGCCGACATGTTCCGGTTGCCGTCCTCCGTGACGAGGATGTCGTCCTCGATCCGGACGCCGATCCCCCGGTACTCCTCGGGCACCGTCAGGTCGTCGGCCTGGAAGTACAGGCCGGGCTCGACAGTCAGGCACATGCCGGGCTCCAGCGTGCCGTCCGCGTACGACTCACGGCGGGCCACAGCGCAGTCGTGCACGTCGAGCCCGAGCATGTGGCCGGTGCCGTGCAACGTGTACCGGCGCTGGAGGCCCAGCTCAAGAACGCGCTCGACGGGGCCGTCGAGCAGGCCCCACTCGACGAGCTTCGTGGCGAGCACGTGCTGCGCGGCGTCGTGGAAGTCCCGGAACTTGCCGCCCGGCTTCACGGCGGCGATGCCCGCTTCCTGCGCCTCGTAGACAGCGTCGTAGATCTCGCGCTGAAGCGGGTTGAAGGTCCCGTCGATCGGCATGGTGCGGGTGACGTCGGCGGTGTAGAGGGAGTGGGTCTCCACCCCGGCGTCCAGCAGCAGCAGCTCACCGGAGCGCACAGCGCCGTCGTTGCGCACCCAGTGGAGGGTGGTGGCGTGCGGTCCGGCGGCGCAGATGGAGCCGTAGCCGATGTCGTAGCCCTCGACGCGCGCGCGGAGGAAGAAGGTCCCCTCGATGTAGCGCTCGGAGGTGGCCTCGGCCTTGTCGAGGACCTTGACGACGTCCTCGAAGCCGCGGACGGTCGAGTCGACGGCCTTCTGGAGCTCGGCGATCTCGAACTCGTCCTTGACCAGGCGCAGCTCGCTGAGGAAGCAACGCAGCTCCTCGTCGCGCTCAGCGGTGACCTTGTCGGTCAGCGCCGCCTCAAGCTCCGCGTCGTGACCGCGCACGATGCGCACCGGGCCGGTCGCCGCCGCCAGCAGGCCGGCGATCTCGCGTACGTCCGCGCACGCCAGCCCGTACAGCTGCGCGGCCTCACTGAGGCTGTTGCGGCGGCCCACCCACAGCTCGCCCTGGCCGTCCAGCCAGAACTCGCCGTTGTCACGGTTGGAGCGCGGCAGCAGATACAGGGTCGCGTCGTGGCCCTCGGCACCGGACGGCTCAAGCACCAGGACGCTGTCCTGGGTCTGGTCGCCGGTGAGGTAGGCGTAGTCGGTGGAGGCGCGGAACGCGTACTCGGTGTCGTTCGAGCGGGTCTTCAGGCGGCCCGCGGGGATCACCAGGCGCTCGCCGGGGAAGCGGGCGGACAGGGCGGCGCGGCGTCTGGCGGCGTTCGGTGCCTGCGGGATCGGCCGCAGGTCACGCAGTTCGGTGTCGGCCCAGCCCTTCTTCATGTTCTCGGCGAGCTCGTCGGACACGGCCGGGTACAGGCCGTTCTTGCGCTGCTTGACCGGCTTCTCGCTCTCCGGGGTCTCCGGAGTGGGCTGCTCCTCGGTCACGTTTCCTCCTCGAACTGGACCTCCCCTGGCCTCGGGCCTGGCTGGGGACCACCTCACCCATCGTATGTGTGAGCGGTGAGTACTCCGGAGGGGTGTGATGTAACGGGTGGAGACTGACCGAAAACGGGCAGGAGCCGGGGCGGTTCCCTGCCCCGGCCTGCCTGCGTACGCGCTGCTCAGCCGCTCCGGCCCCGGCCCCGGCCGCGTCCCGGCTCAGTCGAAGTAGGCGGCCAGGAGTACGACGTCCTCATCGGCTTCCGCGGCGTCCGCGCCGGGCGTGCCGTCGACGCCGTGGGCTCCATGGGGGCCGTGAGCGCCGTGCACCGGGCCGAAGCCGTCCGGCAGCACCGTGCGCAGCACATGATCGGCGATGGCGTCGGGATCATCCCGCGCCGACCGTGGCACGTTCGCCGCGGCCGAGTGGAGCCGCGTGAACGCCCGGTCCATGGGTTCCCCGGTGCGGTGCAGCAGCCCGTCGCTGTACAGGAGGAGGGTCTCGCCCGGTTCGGGCTCGATGCCGACGCTGGGCGCTTCCCAGCAGGTGAGCATGCCGAGCGGCGCCGACAGTGTGGTCTCCACGAACTCCGTGCGGTGATCGCCGATGATCAGCGGCGGGCAGTGCCCTGCCCCGGCGAGGACCACGGCGTGCTGGGCGGGCTCGCAGTAGGCGAAGAGCGCGGTCGCGGCACGGGCGGGCTCGGTGAGCCGCAGCAGGAGTTCCAGGTCGGAGAGGACGGCGACCGGGTCCTCGCCTTCCATCACCGCGTACGCGCGCAGCGAGGCCCGCAGCCGCCCCATCGCCGCGACGGCGCTCGGTCCCGTGCCGGTGACGCCCCCGATGGCGAGGCCGAGGGCGCCCTCGGGGAGCGGCAGCGCGTCGTACCAGTCTCCGCCGCCGAACGGCCCGGTGTGGTGCCGGACGGCCAGGCGCACGCCGGGCACCCGCGGCAGGCGGCTGGGCAGCAGCTCCTCGCGCAGCGTGGCGACGGTCGCCCGGGCGCGGTCGAGTTCCAGGTGGCGGGCGATGTGCTCGGCGGCGTACCGGCAGTACAGGCCGATGAGGTGGCGCTGGCGCTCGGTGGGCTCGGCGGGCTCGTCGTAGAGCCAGACGGCGGCGCCGATGCGGCCGCTGGCGGAGCCGGCGGGCTCCCCGTGCCGACTGGGGCCGGTGTTCCCGATGCGGTCGGACCCGCCGGGGGCGGTACGGCCGGACTTGGCGCTGGCGGCCTGGGCGCTGCCGGACTGGATGCCGCCGGGCTGGGAGCAGTCGGACTCGGGGCGGCCGGTGTCGGGGGCGCCGCTGACGCAGGGGTCGGTGTGGGGCTCGCCCGGCGCGAGCGGCACGGCGTAGCTGGCGGCGTAGCCGAGCCGGGCGGCCACCTCGCGATGGCGGGGGTCGAGGTCGGCCTCGCTCGCGATGTCGGGGTGGGCGATCTCGTCCTGCCAGGCGATGGCGGGCGGGTCCGGGCCGGGGTCGGGATCGGGATCGGTGGCGGCGCCGACGTCGGCGGAGCCGCCGGGCGGCGGTCCGTCAAGCAGCGGTCCGTCAAGCAGCGGTCCGTCAAGCAGCGGTCCGTCACGTTGCGCCGCCGCGGAGGTGGTTTCCTCCTGCGCGGGCAGGCCGTCGAGGAGGCGGCCCACGGAGCCGGAGGCGCGCGGGATGGTCTCGATATGGCCGAGGTCGGCGCGGCCGAGGCCGAGGCCGACGGTGGTCACGGGGCCGAGCCCGTCGACCGGTTCGAGCGAGACCAGTCCGCGGCGCGCACCGACCAGGGTGGCCCCGGCGCGCAGCATCTCGTGGAGCGCGTCGTCGAGAGTGGCCGTTCGGGCCAGCCGCTCGGTGAGTTCGTGGAGACTGGTGAGGTCCGAGACCCATCCGGCGAGGCGGTCCTGGACGGCGGCGTCCGGGGTGCCGGGGAGGCCGTTGGAGTGGGGTGCCGGGGACGACGGTGACGTGGGGGAGCCGTCCGGGTCCGGGTTCGCGTCGGGATTATGCGTGGGGGCAGGAAGAGACGGATCGATTCCAGCCACTTTCGGAAGATGGCGTGCGCTCATGATTGACCGCTCTCGGCCCTGGCCTTCGACGGGAGATCGACCCGCCGGACAGCGATGGGGAGTACGCCCAAAGTTGCACCAATTTGGGGCGTTTTCATGATCCGGAGCATGGGGCCGGATGACAGGGGCATTCTTCTCAATAGCATCGCAAACCCCCATGTCATGTTGCGTCGCTATCAATGCTCCACATGTACACGCACCCGAGAGGCGATGTCCAGCATCATGCCGGTGGGGTTATTGGTGTCTGTGGGGAATCGAAGTTGTCCGGAAAATAGCCATCGAGCTGTCAATTCGCGGTCGACTGTCGTCATCCGGCAGCGCGTCGTACCAACTTCGGTGGGTATGTACTTGTTGAAGGGCGGGGGTAGTTGGATCGACCCGGAACCCCGTAGCGGGTCTGAGCGTCTTCACCGATGACGGTCGAGTCCTGCCCCCGGTAGTGGCGGGGGATGTATGCAGAGCACGAGAGCACGAGCTGGCAAGCGCCATGCGCACGCCACCCCTCGCCACGTTCCACGCTCGGCCTCTAGAGGCTTCTCGTACAGCAGGCTACGGGGGAGGCACGCCCCCGGTACGCGCAGTGACGTGTGATTCACGATATGTGATCGGCGGCGCGCAGTTCGAAGCTGTGCCGCGCAAGCGAAGCAACGCGACGAAGTGACAGCAGTTGTCCGTAGTGCCAGAAGCACCAGAAGTGCCAGGTAGTACGAACAGTGTGAGCAGTGCCACGCGAAATGCCCCCGCAGTGCGTGCAGTAGATCGTGCAGTACGCGCAGTGCCATGGCTGAGCCATGGCGATGAAACGTCCTCTGCCTCCTGGCAGAGAGTCCGCAGCCCTCGGCGTTCACGGAAAGGAACGAGCGCTCATGCGCGAGATCCCCGGAAGGCGACGCAAGTTCTCGATGCGGCGTGGCAGGAGGACGGCGATGCTCGGTGCGGCGCTTACCAGCGCCACCGAGTGGCGCTGGCCGATCATTCCCGGTGTGGGCATCCCACCCAGCGGCAGGCCGGGAGAATGCGGGTGCCCGCACCCTGACTGCGTGGTGCCCGGTGCGCACCCCTTTGATCCGGGCCTGCTCGCCGCCACCACCGACGCCCGCATGGTGCGCTGGTGGTGGACCAACCGGCCCAGCGCCCCGATCATCCTCGCCACCGGGCGCGATGGCGCACCCTGCGCCGTAAGCCTGCCCGCGGTCGCCGGAGCCCAGGCGCTGGCGGCTCTCGACGAGGCGGGTGTTCCCATCGGCCCGGTGGTCGCCACCCCCACCCGGTGGTCGCTGCTGGTCGCCCCGTACTCCCTCGAAGAGCTGGGCGAACTGCTGCACAACCAGGACTGGGTGCCCAGCTCGCTGCGCTTCCACGGCGAAGGCGGCTATGTGGCGCTGCCTCCGTCGCGGACAGGCTCGGGCGAGGTCCATTGGGAGCGCGCCCCGCACGTGCCGCAGCGCGGCGACACCACCACGCCATGGCTCCCCCCGGTCGCCACGGTGGCCGACGCCCTCGTCGAAGCGAGCGCGAACGCACCAGGCGGCAGCAGCAGCGAACTCGCCTACTAGTACGGGGGCGGGGCGCATCCGAAGGACAGCCGCGGCGGAACGCCGCGGCGTACGGGGATGAGCGGGGGGACGGGGTGCGAACGGCGTAGGGGGCAGCGGGGTCGGGACGCACACCCTGGCCCTGGTGCGGACCCACCGGGCCTTGGGCCCGGGGACGGGGAGGGCGGCGCGCGGACTTGGGCCGGCGCCGCTGGGCGCGTCACCGGTGCTTGGTCTTCCCGCCGGGGCGCGGCCGGTGACACTCCCCGGCATGGCGCACGCCGTAGCGCCCGGCGCGGAGGCCCAATGCGACCAACACTCCGGACGCGGGTTCCGGCGCACGCTTCGACGCAACGGTTCTACGCAACGCTTCGACGCGACGTTCTCCACGCCTCGATGCTTCGATGCGACGTTTCCACGCTTCGATGCTTCGGCGCGCTCCCCCGGCGGCACGGCATCCGCTGTCGCGGAAGGCGACCGGCCGTGGCAGGGCGCCTCGGTGAACGGTGCCTCGGTGATCGACGGCTCGGCGGCTGGTAGCCCGGCGGTCGTCCGGTGGCGGTGGCCCGGTGGGCATCGCGCGCGTACCCGGCGTACGAGCCTGAATCGCGCCACGCTGAGCTGACTCATCTCGTCGCTCAGCCGTCACGTACTGGCTTGATATCGCCTATGGCGCTGTACATGACCGTGACATATGGGGCTGAAGGGGCTCGAACGATCATGCGCTGCGGGAGTGGTGGGAGCCTGGTGAGTGCCTCGTGCGCGGCAAGGTGTTGCTGTGATGTTCCATCCGGCGGGGATGGGGCCGACCGGAGGGCGGGCGGGTACGCCGCTGCGGGGCGGTCTCACTCGTACGGATGCAAGGCGCCGTGCGGCGGGGGGAGACCTGGGCGCGAACGTCCGAAGCGTTCCGACTCGCCCGCTATGTTCGGGCTCCTGACAAGCGTGCCCGGCGAGTTGCAGGTGGGTCCCCATGAAACGAGCGCCGAAGCGGCGTGCGGTCAACCTTCGGCTCGTCGGCCTCGCCAGTGCGGTGGTGGTCGCCGTGGGGCTGCCGTTCGCCGCGGCGACCGCCGGTCCCTACGGCGCCGGTGGCGCTGCCGACCGCCGCGCCGCTCCGGCGCCGGCACCGGGCCCGCCCGCGCCGACGGGGGCGCACGGCCAGTCGGCCGACACCGGCCGGGGGGAGCGCGCGGAAACCGCGGCTGAGGCGAAGCCGCCGGGCTTCCGTGAACCCTCCGGATCAGCCGGTACGCCAGGCCCGGGCAGCGCGAACGGGCCTGGCGGCGCGAGCCGGACGAGCAGCTCGGCGGGCGGCGAGGGGCGCCGCGAGCCGAGCAGGGCCGGCGGGGGCGGAGGTACGGGCGATGCGGCCGCGTGGGGCGAAGGCCACCCCGGTTCTGCCGGAACGTCACGCCTCGCCGCCAGCTGCGGACCTGAACTCGCCTCCCCCGTGGGGGTGAGCGCGCAGACCTGCGTGTTGACCGGTGGGGGGCTGACGTGGGCCCGTACGTACTACGAGAACGCCACAGGCGCGCCGCTGACGGCCGTACTCGCCCTGCTGCGGCCCGATGGCCAGAGTCGCCAGACGCACTGCGCAGTGCCCGCGAAACGCGCGCCAGGGATGTGCGAGACGGTCCGCGAGCCCACCGTTCGGAGCGGTCGGCCGGGGGCTGGGGCGGGCGCGAGCCGGGCGGACCGCCCTGGGCGTGCCGACCGGTCCACGGGTGGCCCTGCGGGCCGTTCTGCGGCTCGGGCCGCCGCGGTGCGCGGCTTCGGGGCGGGACCGGCGGTCTGGACCGGGTGGACCTGGGGCTCAAGCCCGGCCGTCGGAGCCGCCGGGTGGCCACGTGCCACGTGGACGGGCGTACGGGCCGCAGGCGGGGCGCCGGCTCGGGAGCTGTGGCGAGGAGTCGGAGTCGTCCGGGGGGCCTGGCGGGGCACTGGGCCTGCGGCGGGCTACGCGGCGGTGTGGGAGGCGGCCGACGCGGACGGTCGGCTGCTGCTGCGCTCGGGAAGCAACTCCCCCATGTACGGGGCGGAATAGCCGGTGCGGGAGCTTGGTTGACCCGTACCAGGGGGCACCGACCGGAGCCGGGCATGGAAGCGCCCGGTCGCTGGCGACGGGGGATGCACCAGCGACCGGGCTCCTAGAACGGTAACAAGAGATCGGCGGTTCGCAAATTCGATCGCGGATTTCAAGACGTGTATTTCCTGGCTAATACCGGGAGTTGTGAGCAGAGTCACGTATCTGCACCACCAGAAGATCACGGGCCGCCGCCGAGCCACCATCGATCCGCCGCCGTAGTCTCCCCAGGCGCTGCCTCAGCGCTCCAGGGCGGCGGTGGCGGCAGGAATCCGAGTGGCCCCCAGCGGTCCTCCACCGGCCCTCCAGCGGTCCCCAGCGGCTCCGAAGCGATGCCCCGGCGCCCTGACCGAGGACTCCCGACCCAAGGCGCTGAGGCGTGGCCCACGGCCCTGCCGAGGAGGCGGCGTTGGGGGCGCTGCCTCCGCTACCGGGCAATCCGCGTGATCGCGTGAACAACTGGTCGGTGAGCCCGTGAGCCCGTGAGCCCGTGAGCCTGTGAGGCCGCGAGCACTCGCGGAGCACTCGTACTCGACGAGAAGCAGGCGAGCACTCGGACTCGCGTGATCCGTGTGTCCACGTAATCCGCGTACCCGAGTGCTCGCCTGAGTCACCCGCTGCGTACCGCTGAACGCTGACTGCTGACCTCGCCGGTACCCGCTCCCCGCGCCGCTGTCCGCAGCCGGGCGCGCGACCCGGCGCGCGCTGTTCGGCACCCGCCGTGCGCTGGCGTCATCCGCCGTGCGCTGGGCGCCGATCGCCGTACTCCGGCCGCAGTACGCGTCAGCTCAGCGTCACCTGACGGTTGGTGAGCCCGCTGCGTGCCCGGCGCTCGTCCGTTGTCAGCGGGGCCTCAGTGGCGAGCGCCTTGGCCAGCCGCTCCGCGAAGGCGGCGGCGGGCTTCTCGACATCGTCGGCGCGCATGGTGGTCGGCAGGTCCCACACCGGCACGGTCAGACCGTGCGCCCGGAAGGAGCCGACCAGCCGGGTGCCCTCGCCGAGCGAGGACGTGCCGGCGGCGTGCAGCCGGGCGAGCGCGTCCAGCAGCTTCTCCTCCGGGTGGGTCATCACCCAGCGCAGGTGGTTCTTGTCCGGCGTCTCGCACCAGTACGCCGACTCGACACCCGACAGCCGGGCGGTCGGGATCGCGGCCTCGTTGGCCCGCTCCAGGGAAGCGGCCACCTCGCCGGACGCGTTGTCGGCGTCCTCGATCCAGAACTCGAACCCGTCGTGCACGACCGGGTTGAACTCACTCTTGAGGTCAAGCAGGTCCTGGAGCCGGGGGCTGTCCGCCGCGCCCCAGCCGCCCTCGGGCGGGCCACCCGCGGCGACGGGCGTGCCGGGCTTGGCGCTCAGCGCCCGCCGCAGCGTGTCCGCCAGATCGCGGCTGAGGTCACCGGAGGCGGTGTCGTTCTGCAGGCCCAGGAGGACGGCGCCGTTGTCACGGCGCAGCGCGGGCCATGCCATCGGCAGGACGGTCGCGAGGGTCACCGACGGCACATCCTCCGGCAAGCCGTCCTTCAGGTGCAGCTCGACGGTGGCCGCGGGCACCAGCTCGCGCAGCGCCACCCAGTCGGCTTCGCCGGGCAGGCCCTCGAACGGCCGCTGCACCAGCTCGGTGACCGCGTGCGCGGCGGTGCGGCCGTGGCACGCCTTGTAACGACGGCCGGATTGGCACGGGCAGGGCTCACGGGCGCCCACCACGGGATAGTTGGCATCGGCGGTTCCGCCGCGGGCGGCGTCAGCGCCCTGCGGCTTGGCCTTCGTCTGGGGGCGGCGCTTCTTGGCCATGGCGTGGGTGTCTCCCGATCGGTACGGCTCGTACGGCCGCGAGCCTAGCCCTTCACCCCTGCCGCGACGGCCCCTCAGACTCGCCGGGCGCCCGCGGCCCAGGGCACCCCGCCCAACGACGCGCACCGGGCCCCCGCTCCGCGGCCCGTGCGCTGAGTGGTCACGACCACCGGGGACCACAGGGGAAAACGGACCGGGGACCACAGGGGAGAAACGGGGGGAGCGCCGGAGGAGCCCGGAGTCGCCGTCGCGTCGCTATGCGCCGTTCCGGCCATTCAGGCCCTTGAGCCCGTCGAGCCTGTCGATTCCGTCCAGTTCCTCGATCGCCTCAAGGCCGTCGAGACTGTCGAGGCCAGGGGCGAACCTGAGCTCAGGCGTGAGCACCACACGCGGGCTGAACTCGGGAGCGGGACCAGGACCAGCACCGGGGCCAGGACCGGGTCCGGGATCGGCGGACAGGACCGCCCACACCGTCACCTCGCCAGGGCCTTCCCGCACGCCCCAGTCCTCGGCGAGCGCGGAGATGATGTTCAGGCCGCGGCCGCCACGGGCCGTAATCGACGGGGTGGCCGGAAGTGGTCTTGTCGGCCCGCCGCCGTCGGTGGCTTCGACCGTCAGCCTGCCGTACTGGTCAACGCGCCACGCGGCGCGGACCTCGCCGTCTCCGTCGTCGTCGGCGCACAGCGGGCGGCCATGGCGGCACGCGTTGCTGAGCAACTCCGAGAGGATCAAAACCGCGTCGTCTACGACCGACTCCGGCACGCCACCAGCACGCAGTTCATCGCGCATCCGGTGCCTTGCCTCGCCCACGCCCGCTGGACCATGGGGTACGGCCATAGTCGACGACGTCGGCACTTCTTGTGCCACCACCAACGCCACCCCCGAGACCTCCTTTGCCCCACGCCAGGGGATGAATGCCCGGAGGAAGTGGATCGGAAACCGGCCAACTGCGATCCGGCGACGCACTCGTTACGATCGGATACTTACCGAACGCGCCGGTGCACTCCTTGTAATGGTCGTTATGGTCGGCCGAGTTGGGACAGCACCTGTTTCGGGCGATTAGTGATGATCGCTTCCACGCCCAGCCGCACACACAGCTCGACGTCGGCCGGCTCGTTGACCGTCCATACGTGCACCCGGTGCCCCGCCCGATGCAGCCGGGCCACGTAGCCGGGGTGATTGCGTACGATCCGGATGCTCGGACCCGCGATGGGGACGCCCGTCGGCAACCGTCCGTCGCGGTGCCGGGGCGAGACGAACTGCATCAGGTAGACGGTGGGAATGGCGGGGGCGGCGGCGCGCACCCGGTGCAGTGACCGCGCCGAGAAGCTCATGACCCGCACCGGTGCGGGCTCGTCGGGGGGCGGCGGTGAGTCGAGGCCGAAGCGGCGCAGCAGCGTCAGCAGCCGCTCCTCGACCTGCCCGGCCCAGCGGGTGGGGTGCTTGGTCTCGATGGCGAGGGCGACCGGGCGGCCCGCGTCGGCGACGAGTTCGAGCAGCCGCTCCAGGGTGAGCACTGAGGTGCTGTCCCGGTCCGGCATCTCCGAGTCGTGCGCCTGGTCCTTCCAGGAGCCGAAGTCGAGCGCGGCGAGGTCGGAGAGTTCGAGCGTGGAAACCGCGCCGCGCCCGTTGGAGGTGCGATTGACCCGCCGGTCGTGCACGCACACGAGATGCCCGTCGGCGGTGAGCCGCACATCGCATTCGAGCGCGTCGGCACCGGCCTCGATCGCTCTGCGGTACGCGGAGAGGGTGTGTTCGGGTGCCTCCTCGGAGGCCCCTCGGTGGGCGACGACGGAGAGAGTGTGCGGGCCGGGGCGGATCTCCCGGGCCGGGCGCGCATAGGTCACCGCGTTATGGTGCCACCGCTTGGCGCGGGCCGCGTAGGCGGCCATGGCTCTGGCTGCGGTCGTCGGCGCTGGTTACTGTGCTGGCCCGGTGTCCGCCGGAGGGCTGATCGTCCGGCCCAGGGCGGCCGGCCATGACCACGGAAGTGATCACGTCCGGTGTTCGGGGGTGGTGGTCGGGTTCGGCGGCCGGTCAGCGGCTGGGTTCGGCGGCCGGGTTTGTCCGTCATGACCATGTACGTGGTCGCGACGGTGGTCACGAATGTGGCCAGCTGTGCCGAGATGGCCGCCCGCTTCATCTGCTCTGTCCCGGATGGAGGAGGGTGGTCGGCGGGACAGCCGCTCCTTACGGCGCATTGACACGCCGTGGGAAAGGCTGGCACCAGACCTTCGTACGCGTTGGCCACCCGCCACCCATCACCCAGAGAATGTCGTGCACCTGAGGAGTGAGCTGTGAGCACGGAGAACGAAGGCGCTGCCGTTCTGCCCGAGGCCGAGCCGCGCTCGGCGCCTCCGGCGCCGGGCCCCGAGCCCGTCGCCCCCGCTGAAGCCCGGCCGCGCCCGGCCGCCGATGACGCCGTCCCCGACCCGTCCCCGGGCCGTGACGTTGACCACGGTCCCGACCGCGCCGCGGACGGCGACCTGAAGGGGAGTGCGGACCGCGACCTGAAGGCGAGTGCGGACCGCGAGCCTGACTACGGCCTGGCGCCTCCGTCGGCGGCGGCGGTGGGTGCGGGTGGTGGCGAGGCGGACACGATGATCGGCGTCCCGGCGGCGGAGCGGACAGCGGAGTACACGCGGGTGACTGACACCGGACCTGAGCGTCAAGCGCCCGGCGTGGCTGACGCGGACAAGCCGTCGGCCGCCGCTGCCGACCGCCCCGCGGCAGTCCCGGCGCCCCCTGCCTCCGTGCCGTCGGGCGCCGCGGCAGCCCCCGCGCCTCCCGCTGATGGCCCGGCGCCGTATGCGGCCGACGGCGTGACGATGGCTGGAGCGGGCGCGGGAAGCGGAGCTGAGCACGGAGCCGGAAGCGGAGCCGGGCACGGAGCCGGGGCTGGCGCAGGAGGCGCCGGCTCGTGGTGGAGCGCCGGGGGTGGCCAGCCGTACGGGCACTCGGGCGCGTCCGGTGGCGGCGGGGGCCTGGGCGGGCATGGCGCTGGTGGGCCGGGCTCGCCGTGGGGCGAGACCCCGGGGGCTGCCGCGCCGCCGCCCGGCCGTAAGCGCGGTGGGATGGTCGCCGCTGTGCTGGCGGCTGTGCTCGTCGCCGGTGGCATCGGCGGCGGCGTCGGCTTCTGGGCCGCCGACCGGAACGACGACACCGGCTCGACCACCGTCGCCGCCTCGTCGGACAACCCCAAGGGGAACAGCCGCGCCCCCGGCTCGGTGTCCGCGATAGCGGAGAAGGCGCTGCCCAGTGTCGTCACCATCGAGGCGCAGAGCAGCACCGGCGAGGGCGGCACCGGCACCGGCTTCGTCTACGACAAGCAGGGCCACATCCTGACCAACAACCATGTGGTGGCATCCGCCGCCGACAGCGGCGAGCTCAGGGTCACGTTCTCCAACGGCAAGAAGTACAGGGCGGAGGTCGTGGGCCGGGCCCAGGGCTACGACGTCGCCGTGCTCAAGCTGAAGGACGCCTCCGGCGCCACCCTCAACCCGCTGCCCCTGGCCGACTCGGACAAGGTGCAGGTCGGTGACGCGACGGTCGCGATCGGCGCGCCCTTCGGCCTCTCCGGGACCGTGACCACCGGCATCGTCAGCGCCAAGAAGCGTCCGGTCGCCTCCAGCGACGGCGGCGGCAGCAAGGCGTCGTACATGAGCGCGCTGCAGACCGACGCGTCGATCAACCCGGGCAACTCCGGCGGTCCGTTGCTCAACGCGGACGGCGCGGTGGTCGGTGTGAACTCGGCCATCCAGGGAGCGAGCAACGGAGGCGGCGGCTTCGGCGGCGAGACCCAGCAGTCCGGCAGCATCGGGCTGGGCTTCGCGATCCCGGTCAACCAGGCCAAGCAGGTCGCCGACCAGCTGATCAGGACCGGGCAGCCGGTCTACCCGGTGATAGAGGCCACGGTGAACATGAAGGACACCGGCGGCGGCGCGACCATCGCCCGGACAGGCGAGGGCAGCGCGGAACCGGTCACCCCGGGCGGCCCGGCCGACAAGGCGGGGCTGAAGGCCGGTGACGTGATCACGAAGCTGGACGACACGGCGATCGACAGCGGCCCGACGCTGATCAGCGAGATCTGGACGCACCAGCCCGGCGACAAGGTCACGCTGACGTATACCAGGGGCGGCAAGGAGTCGACCGTGGAGGTCACCCTCGGCGAGCGCAAGGGCGACAACTGACACGCGACACCCAACACCCGACCCGCGTCACCTGAAACACGCCAACTAACAGACGCCAGCTGAAACACGGCAACTGACAGCCGCTGACCCGGATTTGAGGCGGGGCGCCCGAACGCATCAGGCGCCCCGCTCCGGCAGCCGCCGGCAACCACCAGCAAAGTCACCACGAAATTCGAGCGGGGACCTTGTTGTGCCGAGGGCGGACTATCCTGACCGCCATGTCCCCCGCTGACGCACCCGGCCTCCGCCCGCGCAAACGGGAACGCACCCGCAACGCCATCTCGGAGGCGGCCTTCCGGCTCTTCGCCGAGCGCGGCTACGACGGCGTCACGCTGCACCAGATCGCCGCGGCCGCCGACGTGGCTCCCGCCACCGTCTTCACGCACTACGGGTCGAAGGAGGACATCTTCTTCAGCCGCCGGGACGAGTTCAACGCACGGCTCCCTGGGGCGGTCGCGTCCGCGGCCACCGGCGCCGAACTCATCGCCCAGCTCAGGGACTTCTTCAGCGACGCCTGCGAGATCGTGCTGACGGGTGAGTGGGTCGAGTTCGGCCGTACGTTCTCCCGCGTCCTTACCCAGAGCGAGACACTGACTCGCAGCTACCTCCCGCTCCAGCAACGCCGCAAGCTCCTGCTGATCGACTGCCTCGCCGAGCGCGCCGGAGACCAGGCGGACGAGCGAGAGCTGACCCTGTTCGCGTCGCTCGTGACGGCCGTCGGTGGAGCGGCCCTCGACACCATGCACGCCGGACTCGCCGCAGGCGCCCCCGTGGACACGGTTCGCGCGGATATCCGCGACACCCTGACCCGCGGCTTCAACCACCTGACCCGCGCCTACGCCGACACCCCCACCCTCGACCGCGCCCCCACCCCCCTCACCCCGGCAAAGGCTCACCCCGAAGAGACAGCCCAGCGCACCGACCGCCACCGGAGAACCGCTAGGCTGTAAGCGCTCCGCAGCAGGTAGGCGAAGCGAGGAGGCTTGCCCGAGCGGCCTAAGGGAACGGTCTTGAAAACCGTCGTGGCAGCGATGTCACCGAGGGTTCAAATCCCTCAGCCTCCGCCAGGTCAGCGTATGCGCTGGTCAGATGGGGTGTCCCTCTCCGGAGGGGCACCCCATCTGTGTGCTCTCTGTCTCACGCTGAGTCGGCCACATCCCAGGTGTGACCAGCGCGTTTGGGCCATGTGTGGGCCACCAGCGGACCGTGTCAGCCCGCTTCCCCAGCGCGCCAGCAAGGCGCGAAGGAGAAGGTCGGCCCTCCGGCACGCACGAGTGCCGAAGTGAACGCGTGGTCAGTCAGCCACGCCCAGGTCTTCGCGCATGATCCGGCGCATGGCGGTGAGTGCGGGTACTGCGGCCTTCAAGTCGAGGAGCGCCTGATCCGCGCTCTCCCCCTCTCTGGAGAGGCCGCGATCAATGCGCTTGGCAGTAGCGTCAACCCCGGCCAAGACGACGTTCAACTCGCGAGACGCCGTGAGCACCACTTCGGGAACGACCATCTGAGCCTCGGCGTAGCGATCCCGGTAGTCCCGCCGCGCCTCCTCGACCTGAGCACGGTCATCGTCGGTGTATACCCCGTCCCGCAGGCGATGAAGGGCATCCTTCAGCAGGGTGTGGAAGCGACGAGAGGTTCGATTCATCGCGGTGTACGCGGCACGCCGCTCCTCGAAGAGCCGTCTTCGCTCCTCGGCTTGGTTCTCCTCTGCCCGCTGGCGCTTCGTCGCCCACGTCGTGAGCAACGGCGCCATGAGCGTGCCGAGCACTCCGACGATGGCAGTGACCATGGCAGCTGTGGCGGCACCCATGCACGCGACCCTAACGGCTGACTGCCGTCGCTGCTCCCCGGAACCCTTCGGCAGGGGAGGACCACGTACGGACAGACAGCGCAGACAGCGCAGACAGACGGACGCACGGACGCACGGACGGGCGGGAGCTGTCGTCGGCCCCGCTACTGGAACGTCACGGTGTGGACGCCTCCGCACGGGCACATGACGGTCACTCCCCAGCCGGGATCGACGTGGATGTCAGGGTGAGTGCCCTCGCACGTCCGGCACGCTATCAATCCGTGTTCCTGAAGGATCTCCCGGAACCGTTGCGTCGGCCGATGCTGGCTGATGGCGCGCTGTAGCTGGTTCCTCAGTAGTGACTCGCTCACGGGTACGCGTGGGTTCTTGTTGATCACTTGGTCCACACCGCCCCGCACTTACACATGCATAGGAACGTCCCATTTTCTTGGGGGAACACGGTCACGTCCTGACCTCCACACACGGGGCATGTCTCCATCTATCAAACCCTTCCGAGGCCACCTGGCGCAGCCATTCCACCGCATAACCAGCCCCTTTCCCTGGTTGCTTGACAACACCAGGGTCGGCGTGTCCCCGTTCACAGCGGCTGCCCTGACGGGTCCGGTGGGTGGCGCGTACGCCGGTTCGGGCTATCTGGGATTCGGAGTGGGGCTCTTGGGAGTGGAGGCGTGCGCCGGAGCTCCGGGCCTTGACGTCCCGGGGGTGCAGGAACGCTTCGCCCCTTGCTGGGCGTGCTGACGCAGGGGGGGCGCGTCAGGCGGGATGAGAGGGCTGGGCGGGCCGAATAGGGCGAGCTGGTTTGACGGGGATTCCTCATGCTTGCGGGGGAACCAGGCGTCGCGGGTGGTTCGTCGCGGACTCGGTGGGCAGCTCTGGTGGCGCGACGATGGCACAACGTCGCGGCAGCGGCCCCGCAAACAACAACACAGCAAGCGTGGACGGTTCTGGTCTCACAGTGCTTGACCAGGACGACACGACCGTCAACTTACGAATTCGTGGTGACGTTATGACATTACGGTGAGGTGATACGTCGCGCGGCGGTGCCCCTCGGGCCCGCCGCGCCGCGTTTTTGTGCGGTGAGGTGTGGGGTGCGGTTGGGGTGGATTGGTGTGTGTGGTGGGTTGGTGAGCGCCCGCCGGTTGGGCGGCGGGGTGTGCTCGGGGTTCTTGACAGGCGCTCAGGAGCTGACGGACAGTCAGGAAATGCGTTGGGACGCGTACGAGGGACAGGACGCGGTGGTCGGCGGGGTGGGCCGTGATCCGGTCAATGAGCCGATGATCAGGCACTGGTGCGAGGCCATGGGTGATGCCAACCCCGCATACCCGGCCGTCGCGCCGCCGACCATGCTTCAGGTGTGGACGATGGGCGGGCTCGGCGGCCACCCCGCGGGGTCGGGCAGGACCGAGGCATACGACGAGCTGTTCGCGTGGCTTGATGGGGCCGGTTTCACGTCGGTCGTCGCGACCGACTGTGAGCAGGAGTACCTACGGCCGCTGCGGCCCGGCGACCAGATCACCTTCGACGCGCTGATCGAGTCGGTGTCGCCGCGCAAGGACACCAAGCTTGGCGCCGGGCACTTCGTCACGACCCGGATGGACATCAAGGCCGCCGGAAAGCTCGTCGGCACCCACCGCTTCCGCATCCTCAAGTACGCGCCCAGGGCTCGCGGTGACGAGCCGCAGCTGCCTACGCCCCGTTTCGGACGGGCGACATCGCGACCGCAGCCACAGTCACTCCCACTCCCACTCCCGCAACTACACCCACTCCCGCAACCACGTCCACGGTCACGCCCACGGCCAGTGATCAATCGCGACAACGCGGGCTTCTGGGAAGGCGTAGGGCGCCACCAGCTGCTGATCCAGCGTTGCGCGCGGTGCGCCGGGCTCCGTTTTCCCTGGATTCCCGGCTGCGATGCCTGCGGCTGCCCGGAGTGGAGCGCTGTTGAGGCATGCGGCGCTGGAACGGTCTTCTCGTACGTCGTGATGCACCACCCGCCGTTCCCGGCGTTCGGTCCGCCGTACGCGGTCGGGGTGGTGGAACTCGCCGAAGGCGTGCGGATGGTCAGCGGCATCACGGGCGTGCCGTACGACGAGGTGCGCATCGGGATGGCGGTCGAGCTGGACTTCCAGCGGGTGGACGACGCCATGGCCGAGGTCGTGGGCGAGGCCGAGGACGGTGCGGTGGATGAGGGGTGGGAGCTGCCCGTGTTTCGCGCCGTGGGTGAGGCGCCTGCCGTCAATGCCGACCGTGGCGGCGGTGATCACGGTGGTCACCGTCGTGGCGATCAGGGGCTGGGGAGGCCGACGTGAGTCATACGAGATCGGTGAGTTCCGCGAATGCGGACAGTTCTGCTAGTTCTGCGAGTTCCGCGAGTGCGGTGGGTCCTTCGGGGCTTGTGGGCTGGTCTGGTCGTGGAGCGCCTCCCGTGGTGGGTGATGTGCTGCCGCCTCTGCGTATTCCGGTCACCCGCACGTTGATCGTCGCGGGGGCCATCGCTTCCCGCGACTACCAGGACGTGCATCACGACGCCGAGGCCGCCAGGGCGAAGGGCTCCCCAGACATCTTCATGAACATCCTGACCACCAACGGGCTCGTCGGCCGGTACGTCACCGACTGGGCCGGACCTGGCGCCACGCTGCGCCGGGTCGCGATCCGGCTCGGGGTGCCCAATTACCCGGGAGATGAGTTGGTGTTGCGCGCTTCCGTCGTCTCCATGGCCCCTGTCGTCTCCGGTGCGTCCGGTGCGTCCGGCGTATCGGACGTATCCGGCGCCTCTGCCCCGTCGGACCTGCCCGATCTCTCGGACGTGTCCCTCCTGCCGGGCGGCGTGGGGGCTCTTGTCGAGGTGCGGGTCGTGGGGAGCAACGGCATGGGGCAGCACGTGAGCGGGACGGTCACTGTCGCCTTTCCCGCTGCGTGCCCCGGCGCGGAGGGCGCGGCGGACAGCGGTGCGGCGGCCGAAGCGGAGGGCGTTGCGGAGGGCGGCCGGTGAGTCTGCGGCGGCGGGACTGGCTCGGGGGAGAGGCCGCCATCGTCGGCGTCGGGGCGACCGCGTTCTCCAAGGACTCGGGCCGCAGTGAACTGGCGCTCGCCACCGAAGCCGTACGGGCCGCGCTCGATGACGCCGGGCTCGCCCCCCGTGACGTAGACGGCCTGGTCACCTTCACCATGGACACCAGCCCGGAGATCACCGTCGCCCAGGCGGCCGGGATCGGGGAGCTGTCGTTCTTCTCGCGTGTGCACTACGGCGGTGGTGCCGCCTGCGCCACCGTTCAGCAGGCCGCTCTGGCCGTCGCCTCGGGCGTCGCCGACGTCGTGGTCTGCTATCGGGCGTTCAACGAGAGATCCGGGCGCCGCTTCGGCTCGGGCGTGCTGAGGCGCGAGCCGTCGGCTGAGGGCGTGGCGCTCGGCTGGGTGCTGCCGCACGGTCTGCTGACCCCGGCCTCTTGGGCCGCGATGGCCGCCCAGCGCTATCTGTACGCGTACGGGCTGACGCCCGAGGTCTTCGGGCATGTCGCGGTGACCGACAGGCGGTACGCCGCGACCAACCCGGCCGCGTACTTCTACGGGAGGCCGATCACCCTCGCTGACCACGCCGCTTCCCGCTGGATCGCCGAACCGTTGCGGCTGCTCGACTGCTGCCAGGAGACGGACGGTGGTCAGGCGCTCGTCGTCACCTCCGTCGAGCGGGCCCGTACGCTGCCGCGACCGCCTGCGGTGATCACCGCCGTGGCGCAGGGCGCGGGCCGTGCCCAGGAACAGATGACCAGCTTCTACCGCGACGACCTGACCGGCCTTCCCGAGATGGGGGTCGTCGCGCGTCAGCTGTGGCGCAGCAGTGGGCTGGCCCCCGGGGACATCGACGTGGGCATCCTCTACGACCACTTCACTCCGTTCGTGCTGACGCAGTTGGAGGAGTTCGGCTTCTGCGCGCGCGGTGAGGGCGGTGACTTCGTCGCCGCTGACGCGCTGCCGCTCAACACCCACGGCGGACAGCTCGGAGAGGCGTATCTGCACGGAATGAACGGCATCGCCGAGGCCGTACGGCAGGTGCGCGGCAGCTCCGTCAACCAGGTTGCGGGGGCGACGCGCGCTCTGGTGACGGCGGGTGCGGGAGTTCCGACATCCGGGCTGCTCCTGAGCGCAGACGGCTGAACGGCAGGCGTGTCGGCGGGCCGCGGCCGAGGAGGTGCGCCTTCACTCGGCCTATGTACAAGAAATATAGCCACAAAAAGTTCATCGGATATGCGGTCGGTCTGCTCACGGCGGTGATCTCGCTGCTGGGTGGCCTGCTTGCGGCTCCGACGTCCACCGCGGGCGGGTTGCCGGGCGCGACAGCGCGGACGGGGACAGGTCCCGAACCGCATACGGCGCCGGGGGTGGGAGGGGGCGTGTTCCAGGGGACGGCGTGGTGGGGCAGACTCTCGATGGCCGCTGCAACGCCTGAGTCGGGTGTGCTCCCTGTGTCATGGATGCCTGCCTTGTCGCGCAAGCCCGCCACCTACGACGCCTCGGCCACGTTCGCCACGTCGGCCGTGCCCACCGCGTCCGCCAATCCTGCCCCCGCCGCCTCCGGGGTGCCTGATACGCCTGGCATGCCCGACACATCTGCCACATCTGCCACATCTGCCGCGCCTGCCGCGTCTGATGCGTCTGATGCGTCTGGCACGTCGCCGGAGAGCGGGTGGGCGCCGTCCGGGAAGCCCGCTGTGCCGCCCTCCTCCGCTCCCGCGCTGCCGTCGGCCGCTTCGACCGCTTCGGCTCCCGGGGCGGATTCCGGACGGGTGGCGGGGCCCCGCTCGATCTTCCAGGGCTGGGCGTTCGACACCTGCCAGGCGCCGCCGCTGAGCACCATGCGGGCTTGGCGGAATTCTCGCTACCGCGCCGTCGGTGTCTACTACGGCGGGCGCGGCCGGGCGTGTGCCCCGCAGAAGCACCTCAGCAGAAGCTGGGTGCGCGGTGTGAAGCGTCTCGGGTGGCGGGTGCTGCCGGTCTACGTGGGTTCGCAGTCGCCGTGCGTCGTGGTCGAGGGGAAGAAGAAGTACAGGATGGGCCCCAACGCGTGGGCGCAGGGGCGCAACGAGGCGCGGGACGCGGTGCGCCGCGCGCGGGCGCACGGCATGGCCGCGGGCAGTGCGCTCTACCTCGACATGGAGGCGTACCGCTTCCGGCAGGCCGGCTGTGCGCGCACCACGCTCGCCTTCGTACGTAGCTGGAGCCGCGAGGTGCGCAAGCAGGGTTACGTGCCGGGCTTCTACAGCAGCGCCAGCTCCGGCGTGCGGCACATGGAGCAGGCCCGGAAGGCGGGGGTGCGGGATCTGCCGTCGGCCATCTGGTTCGCCCGGTGGCACGTACGCCCGTCGCTGTACGGGGAGCGCCATCTGGACCCGCGCGCCTGGCGCCCGCACCGCCGCATCCACCAGTACGCGGGCAATGTCTCCGAGCGCCACGGCGGCCGGAGGCTGAAGATCGACCGTAACCAGGTGGATGCCCCGGTCGCGATCATCCGCTGAGCGCGCCTCGCCCCTTGTCGTGGTCGGGGCCGGGACCAGGGCAGGAGCCGGAGCCGGGACCGGCCGCGCGCGGGGGCGCGCGGCCGGTCCTCGCCCCGGGTGAGGCGGCGACGGGCTCGGGGTCGGCGAGACGGGCGCCGGGCGGCCGCGCGGGCCGCCGGGGCACGGAACCCGGAGTGCGCCCGGCCACGCAACCCTGAAAGACCCTGAGAGCCCTCCCCCCGGAGGAGGTGGTGCCAGCTCTACGCGTACAACCTGAGGCGGAGCCCGCTTCGGCACCTCCGGCCGATCCCTGGGGCGCTGCTCGCTTCTAGCGTTGAAGCCATGACCACGCCTGTGTGCAACAGCGCATCCACTGCTGGCACTGCTGTGTTCCCGTCGTTCACGTCGTACGTCCGGGCACGCGGTCCGGTGCTGCTGCGTACCGCTCGCTCGCTGACCGCGAACCCGAGCGACGCGGAAGACCTGCTCCAGACTGCTTTGACCAAGACATATATGGCGTGGGAGCGGATAGAGGACCACCGGGCGCTGGATGGGTATGTCCGCCGGGCGCTGGTCAACACCCGCACGTCGCAGTGGCGCAAGCGCAAGGTGGACGAGTTCAGCTGTGAGGACCTTCCCGAGCCCGACCCGGTTCCGGCGCCCGACCCGGCCGAACAGCAGGTGCTGCGCGACGCGATGTGGCGGGCGGTCGTCCGGCTTCCGGACCGGCAGCGCGCCATGGTCGTCCTCAGGTACTACGAGGATCTGAGCGAGGCGCAGACGGCCGAGGTGCTCGGCGTTTCCATCGGCACCGTCAAGAGCGCGGTCTCCCGCGCGCTGGGCAAGCTCCGTGAGGACCCGGAACTGGGCCAGGCCGCCTGACGCCCGGCGCGCCGCGCGCCCCTCGTGTACGTCCCTGCCTCACCTGCCCGTCTTACATGCTCGTGTTACGTGCCGCACCCGACCCGCATACGGTTACGCCCGAAATAGGGCTGAAACGATGCCGTGCTAGTGACATACCGACTGGTCGAATGCAGAATTCAGCGCATCCATTACCCGCGCGTAATACACACCCTCCCGGGAGGCCCCGGTGCTGAGCACGATGCAGGACGTACCGCTGACGGTCAGCCGCATTCTCCGGCACGGATCAACGGTGCACAGCGATTCGCAGGTCATCACCTGGACCGGCGAGGGCGAGCCCGAGCGGCGCAGCTTCGCTGCCGTCGGGGAGCGGTCCGCCCAGCTGGCGCACGCGCTGCGCGATGAACTCGGCGTGGTCGGCGACCAGCGTGTCGCCACTCTTATGTGGAACAACAGCGCTCACCTTGAGGCCTATCTCGCGGTCCCCTCCATGGGCGCCGTGCTGCACACCCTCAATCTTCGCCTCCCCACCGACCAGCTCGCCTGGATCGTCAACCACGCGGCGGACCGGGTGATCATCGCCAACGGCTCGCTGCTGCCGTTGCTCGCACCGCTGCTGCCCAGCCTGGAGAGCGTGGAGCACGTGGTGGTCTCCGGGCCCGGCGACCTGTCGGTGCTGGCGGGCGCGCGGGCGCAGGTGCACGACTACGAGGAGCTGCTGAGCGGGCGCCCGACCACGTTCGACTGGCCGGACGTCGACGAGCGCGAGGCCGCCGCCCTCTGTTACACCTCGGGGACGACCGGCGACCCGAAGGGCGTCGCCTACAGCCACCGCTCCATCTACCTGCACGCCATGCAGGTCAACAACGCCGAGTCGTTCGCCCTCACCGCCGCCGACATCACGCTTCCCGTGGTGCCGATGTTCCACGTCAACGCGTGGGGCCTGCCGCACGCCGCGTTCATGGCGGGCACCTCGATGCTGATGCCCGACCGATTCCTGCAGCCCGCGCCGATCGCCGAGATGATCGAGAGCGAGCGGCCCACCGTCGCCGCCGCCGTCCCCACCATCTGGCAGGGCCTCCTGGCCGAACTGGACGGGAAGCCGCGCGACGTGTCGTCGCTGCGCAACGTCATCATCGGCGGCTCCGCCTGCCCACCCGCCCTGATGAGGGCGTTCTGGGAGCGGCACGGGCTGCGCGTCGTGCACGCGTGGGGCATGACCGAGACCTCGCCG
Source organism: Streptomyces sp. A01 (assembly GCF_059026195.1). Taxonomy (NCBI): domain Bacteria; kingdom Bacillati; phylum Actinomycetota; class Actinomycetes; order Kitasatosporales; family Streptomycetaceae; genus Streptomyces; species Streptomyces sp. A01. The sequence goes on from NZ_JBWLKN010000005.1 coordinate 294,955, forward strand.
CTCGGCTGCATCGCCCACCCGCCGACCGGCGTCACGGAGGAGGAGGCGTGGACCTACCGCGCCACCCAGGGCCGGTTCCCCGCTTCGGTGGAGGCAAGGCTCGCGGGAGTGAACGGCGAGTTCCAGCCGTGGGACGGGCAGTCGGCCGGTGAGCTTGAGGTACGCGGCCCGTGGATCGCGGGCGCGTACTACGGCGGTGCCGCGGACGAACCGCTGCGTCCCGAGGACAAGTTCAGCGAGGACGGTTGGCTGCGTACGGGCGACGTCGGCACCATCACCCCGAACGGCTACCTCACGCTGACCGACCGCGCGAAGGACGTCATCAAGTCCGGCGGCGAGTGGATCTCCTCCGTGGAGCTGGAGAACCATCTGATGGCCCACCCGGAGGTGGCCGAGGCCGCCGTGGTGGCCGTGCCGGATGACAAGTGGGGCGAGCGCCCGCTTGCGACGGTGGTGCTCAAGGAAGGCGCGAGCGTCGACTACGAGGGGCTGAAGGCGTTCCTCGGTGAGCGGATCGCCCGCTGGCAGCTCCCCGAGCGGTGGGCACTGATTCCGGCGGTCCCGAAGACCAGCGTGGGCAAGTTCGACAAGAAGGTGATCCGCAAGCAGTACGCGGAAGGCACGCTGGACGTGACGCGGCTCGGCTAGGCGGCTGGGCAGCCCCTTCGGACGGCTCCTTCGGCGGCGGGGCCGTCTCGGAGCGGGTGGCGCGCCGGGGGTGAAGTCGGCGGCTGTGCCCGGTTGTTGGCCCGTCTCATACGAAGTCGGCGAGTTTGCCCGTGGGTTGGCGCGCCCGGTGTGAAGTGGGCGCGCCTGGCCGGGCGTTGGGGCGCACCCTGCGAAGCCGCCGCTTTTAGTGGCAAGTTGGCGCGCCTGGCAGCAAGTGGCGCGCGGCTGAAGGGGAGTTGGGGCACGGAAATCGGACGCCGGGGCGCACGCGCGAGCGTGTGCCCCGGCGTCCGCGTGCGGGGCCGGCGCGGGCGGATGCGGTCCGGCGCGTGCCCCGACTGGCGTGCCGTATACGCGAGTTCGTGTGCCAGCGGGCTGTCTGGCAGCAGATGGCCGCGCGCGCCCGCCGGTCGGTTCGCCGGTCAGCCAGTCGGTCAGTTGGCCGGTCGGCCAGTCGGTCAGTTGACTAGTCGGCCGGTCGGCTAGTTGGTGCCGATCTTCGCCAGCAGGTCCACGATCCGGCCCTGCACCTCGGCGTTGGTCGAGCGTTCCGCCAGGAACAGCACGGTCTCGCCGGAGCTGAGCCGGGAGAGCTGGCCAGGGTCGATATCGGCCGAGGTGTAGACGACCAGCGGGGTCCGGTTGAGCAGGCCGTTTCCGCGCAGCCAGTCGACGATTCCGGCGCGGCGGCGGCGTACCTGCATCAGGTCCATGACCACCAGGTTCGGCCGGATCTGCGCCGCGAGGCTGACCGCGTCCGCGTCCGTGTCCGCGCGGGCGACCTGCATGCCGCGCCGTTCCAGCGTCGCCGTCAGCGCGCTCGCGATCGGCTCGTGCTCCTCGATCAGCAGCACGCGGGGCGGGTGCTGCTCGCTGTCACGTGGGGCCAGCGCCTTCAGGAGTACGGCCGGATCGGCACCGTACGCCGCCTCGCGCGTCGCCTGTCCGAGCCCGGCGGTGACCAGCACCGGGACCTCGGCAGCCACCGCCGCCGTACGCAGCGACTGCAGGGCGGTCCGGGTGATCGGGCCGGTCAGCGGGTCGACGAACAGCGCTGCCGGATACGCCGCGATCTGCGCGTCCACCTCCTCGCGGGAGTGCACGATCACCGGGCGGTAGCCACGGTCGCTCAGCGCCTGCTGGGTGGACATGTCCGGTGCGGGCCATACGAGGAGCCGACGCGGGTTGTCCAGCGGCTCAGGCGGCAGTTCGTCGTCCATCGGGGGGCGATGGTCGTCGACGATCTCGACGACACCGTTGGGGCCGTCCAGCGGTTCCGGTCCCTCAGCGCCCTCGTCCGGTGCTCCTATGGCGAAGGCACGGCCGGCGCCTGAGGCCAGCCGTTGCTGCGGCGCCCCGGGGGCCTGCGATGCGTGAGCCGAAGACTGCGGTGAGCCTTGCGCTGTCGGCTGCGGCCCGTGATGCGGCTGGGACTGCTGATGGCCGGGGAGCGCGCCTGGTCCCTGGGGAGAGCGCGAGCGTCCCGATGTTTCCGCTTCCCCGGGCAGAGCCTGGCCACCGGTCTCCGGCGCCGTCTCGGAGTCGGTCATGTCCGCGAAAGCCGCGTTGGGGCGAGCCGCCAGCTTGCGCCGCCGCCCGGACCCGGCCGCCGCACCGCCCGATGGCGACTGCGGCTGCTGCTGCGACTGAGGCTGTGGTGGCGGCTGCTGGCCGTGCTGCTGCGGTCCTTGCCCTGGGTGCCCCGCCTGCGACGGCTGTTGCTGTTGCTGGCGCTGTTGTTGCTGGCGCTGTTGCTCGGCGACGTGGTGGGCGAAGGGCATGCCCTGACCCAGCGTGCGCACGCTGATCGCGCGTCCCTGCGAGGAGTCCGGGTCGGTGACGGGTTCGCCGTGGGGCGTTGACTCGGTCGGGAGCGGGTTCGCGCCGCGCGGTGCGGGTCGGCCACCCCACTGGGCGGACTGGCGGGCGTCGCCGCCGACCGCCTCGGGGTCACCGAGCCGACGCCGCCCGGTCTCCGGCTCGCCTGTCCCACCACCAGGACCACCAGCACCGCCAGTACCTTCAGCGCCGACGGTGCCCTGCGCGCCGCCCGTACCGCCCGCACCGTGCGGGTGAGGTGGCTGGTGCGGCTGCGGCGCCGCGCTGTCCGTGGCCCCAGGGCGGGGCTGCTCTTCGGCAAGGGCACGGCGCGCGCGCCGCTGCCCCTGGCCTTGGGCCTGGTCCCGGCCGCTGATCTGCGACGCGTGGCCTTCGGCTGCCGCCGTGTCGTCCGGCCAGCCCGGCGCGGCCTCACTCCGTGCTGCGGGGACGCCGGTGCCCCATGGTCCGACGGAGGAGTCCATGCCGTACGGGGCGAGATCGCCGGGGACTCCCCCGGGGACTCCGCCACGTACGCCCTCGGCATCCGGCGCGACAAGCCCGCCGGGGGCGACAGGAGTGCCAGGAGCGCCGGGCGTGCCGGGTGTGCCTGGAGCGGGGGCGATCTCGTTTCCGGCCCGCATGCCCGCCGCGGCGCTGTGGACGGACTGTGCGGGCACCATGCCGACGGGGCCCAGGTCGGGCGGCATGGTGGGCGGCGTCTGGTCGGCCGCCGCCGGTGGCAGTGCGAACGGAGCGCGCGCCGATTCCACCCCGTCTGACGCCTGCTGGCGTTGTTGCTGTTGCTGTTGCTGTTGCTGTTGCTGTTGCTGGATCTGTGGCTGTGGTGCTGGTTGTTGTGTCTGCTGCCGGGCTTGCTGCGGCTGCTGAGCCGGGACGCTGTGCTGGGGCTGCTGCGGCCGCCGGGGCTGCTGCCCATGCTGCTGCTGCGCGGGCAGCGACGGCTGGGACGGCTGGGACGGCTGTGAGGGGAACCGTGGGAGCTGTTGCTCCTGGGGCTGGGACTGGTGCGGAATGGGGCGCTCGGGCGCCTCAGCCAGCGCGCGCCGCGCCCGCCGACGGCCCGTGCCCTGCGGCCCGTCACCTTCCTGCGGTCCAGCGCCCGCTACGGGGCTGCCGTCGGGCTCGGCCGACCAGCCGCCGGACCGCGGGTCGGCGCTGCCTGGCCGACCCTCGCCCGGACCGGCCTCTCCCGCTGCCTGCTCAGCGCGGCCCGTCACCTGGTCCGTCGGCACACCCGGCCCGCCGGGCCGCGCGAAACCGGGCGCGTCGGCCGGGGAGTCCGCGGGGTCGGGGCTGCCCGGAGCTGATCGGTGGGCGGCGTCGCCGGCGGCCGGGGGGAGGGCGAGGGCGCCTCCGCCCGCACCGCCGGGCCCGGCCGCGCCGGGAGCGCCGTGCGCGCCCAGGCCGGTACGTGCCTCTCCACGGGCGCCGACCGGCCCGTCGTGCCGTTGGCCCTGGCCCTGGCTCCGGCCGTCGCCCTGGCCAGGCGTGCCGGACGGCTGCTCGCTGCCTCGCTCACGGCCGTAGGGCCCGCCGTCGTACGGGTTGGCGGGCTGCCCCGGGTACCGATCAGCGTGTTGTCCGGTGTGCTGGCCGCGCCGCGCGTCGGTGCCCGGTGCGTCGTTCGGTCCGCCGTTACCGCCTTCCGGGTCGCCCTCCGGCGTCGCGTTCGGGCCGCGCCTGGCCCGCCGCCCCGTCGGGGCGGGGAAGCCGCTGTCGGACGGGGTGCCCTGCGGGGGCACGAGGCTCGTTCCGCTCGGCCCGCCGCCTCGCTGCTGCCTGCCGCCGGGGCCCACCGGCTCGCCGCCAACCGGCGCACCAAGGCCAGGGCCAGAGCCAGGGCCCGGAGTCGTACCGCCTGACCCTGCCGCACCCTCAGTACCGCCGTGCGAGTGCTCGGAACCTCCGCCGCGCGCATGCCGGTTCGCCCTGCGGTGCCCTCCGCTGGCGTCCTCGGCACGCTCGGGTCCACCAGGACGGCCAGGGCCACTGGCCCCGCGCCCCGAGCCCGGCTCACCGGCCGAATCCGTCCCACTCGGACCGCGACGGTCGTTGGCACCACCGGCGCCGTCAACACCGCTACCGTCGCCTACTCCGCCTACTCCGCCCACACTGCCGTTGCCGCCCAGGCTCGCGGCCTGCTCCTCCGCCGGGTCACGCCGAGCCCGGCGCCGTCCGGTGGGCTGAGCCGCCGACGGCTGCCCGCCGCCGCTCTCGATCTCCCGCACGGGCAGCCCGGGCGCACCGCGACCGTGCGAACCGCCACCCTGGGCACCACCGTGGGACGCGCCGCCCCGAGGATCGCCCTGCGGACTGCCCTGCTGACCGCCCTGGGAGCCGGCTCCGCCATCGTCGGCGTCCGAGGCGGCTGCCACCCGCCGTGCCCGCCGCCCCGAGGACGTCTGGCCGGTCTCGGGCCCGTTCCCCGTACCGCTGCCGCCGCCCCGCGTGTCACCGGAACCGGTCCTACCGGCCCCGGCGCCGCCGCCCGTGGCGTCGCCCGCCGCCGGATCGCCGGACGTACCGCGCGCCCGCTCCTTCGGCATGGGCATCACCGTCGTGGCGTTGTCCTGGTCCACGGTGATCCGTACGGCCCCGGTGCCGTCCTCAAGCTCGGCACCGCTCGTACGGGAGCCGCCCACCGGCGCGCCGTCGGCGGAGACCGGCACCTCCAGTACGTACGCGCTGCCGCCGGACTTCGTCCCGGGGGACCCCCAGCCGGGCATCTCGTGCGTCTGTAGGACGCCGCCGTGCTTCCGTACGATCCCGCGCACGATCGGCTCATGCACCGGGTCCCCGCCCGCGTACGGGCCGCGTACCTCGATGCGTACGACGTCGCCGCGTTGCGCCGCGGCGACGACGATGGTCGAGTCACCGAGACCGCCGCCCGCCTGGCGGGCGCCGCCCGTGGCGGTGTCCGGGGCCGGGGTGTTGCCGGTCGAGTCCACCCCCGCGACGTCCGCGATCAGGTGGGCGAGCGCCTGCGCCAGCCGCTGCGGGTCCACGTGCGCCTCGATCGGCGGGGCGTGCACGGCGAACTGGGCGCGCCCGGGGCCGATCAGCTCGATCGCTCCCTCGACGCCCGCGGCGACCACGGTCTCCAGCGACACCGTCTCGCGTGCGAGCGGTTCCTTGCCGGCGGCCAGCCGCTGATAGCTCAGTACGTTGTCGACGAGCGCCGTCATCCGGGCGTAGCCGGCGGCGAGGTGGTGCAGGATCTGGTTGGCCTCGGGCCACAGCTGCCCGGCCGGGTCGGCGGCGAGCCCCGTGAGTTCACCGCGCAGCTCCGCCAGCGGTCCGCGCAGCGACACGTCGAGCACCGCGAGCAGCTGCGCGTGGCGCGCCGCGAGCGCGTCGTAGGAGCGCCGGTCGGTGAAGGTCATCACCGCGCCCACCAGCTGGTCCCCGTCGCGTACGGGGGCCGTGGTCAGGTCGACGGGAACGGGGCGGCGGTCCTTCGCCCACAGCACCTGGCCGCGCACCCGGTGCTTGCGGCCGGAGCGCAGCGTGTCGGCGAGCGGCGACTCCTCGTACGGCAGCGCCGAGCCGTCGGCCCGCGAGTGGTGCACCAGCGGGTGCAGCTCCTGGCCGCCGAGGTCGCTGGCGCGGTAGCCGAGGATCTGCGCGGCGGACGGGTTGACGAGGACGACCTTGCCCTCGGTGTCCACGCCGACGACGCCTTCGGCGGCGGCCCGCAGGATCATCTCGGTCTGGCGCTGCTGGCGGGCGAGTTCGGCCTCGGTGTCGAGGGTGCCCGTCAGGTCGCGCACCACGAGCATCAGCAGCTCGTCTCCGGTGTAGCTGTGGTGGTCGGCGTACGGGGTGCGGCCGTCCTCCAGGTTGGCGCTGGTCACCTCGACCGGGAACTGCGTGCCGTCGGTGCGCCGCGCGACCATCCGGGTCGGCTTCGTGCGGCCGTCCTCGTCCTCGTTGCTGGCGCGGCGCATCGAACCGGGGATGCGCTGTGAGTCGAAGGCGGGCAGCAGATCGAGCAGTCCCCGCCCGACGAGCGCGGTGCCGGGAGCCTCGAAGGTCTCCAGGGCGATGTGGTTGGCGTTGACGACCGTGCCGTTGCAGTTGACGAGCAACAACGCGTCGGGGAGAGCGTCGAGTATGGCTGCGAGGCGAGCAGCGCCTCGGGATGGCCTGCTGCTCACGACGACGCTTCCTCCCAGATCTACCACTCTGTGCGGACACCCGCGGCCATCTTGCCGCTCGCTCCTTGGGGTGTCACTAGGAGAGGAGTCTACGGGCAGCGGCCGTGAACGCTACGGCGGATGAGAGGGAGACGGACGTACGACACAGACGTCGTGGCGCACGCCCGGACAAACCTCTCGGGGGGCGACGCTCGGGCCCAGACCAGGACTAGCCCGGGCGTCGCCGACCCCTTGAACAGCCCCTGGCACTACGGCGCGCCGCGCCGCCGGACAACCCGGTGCGTGCGCCCTAGAACCTGCTCTGACCGGGTCTTTTCGCTCTCTCGCCGGTGTGTCGTGAGGAGCGTCGGACTGGCGGGCAGGTGCGGGGATCGTGCGTTCGCCCCCCGTCCGTCGGCGCCGGAGACCGGTGACGGGGACGACACCGTGCCCCGGCGTGAGGGGCGGGTTCAGCTTGGGGGCTGAGCGGGGATGTGGCCGCCCGGCGCGCCGTGTGGTGCGGCGTGCCGCGCGGTTCACGGTCCCCCGCCAGGGCGGAGAAACGACTGAACGGACAAGCAGTGAAGCGGACAAGCGGTGGAGCAGTGAAGCGGACAAACAGTGCGGCGGACAAGCGGTGAAGCGGGAAGCCAGGCGGGGGCAAAGGGGACAGGCCAGAACGGCGCTTGGCGGGCGCCGGGCTGGCGCGGAGGCCCGCCGAAGCAAGCGCGACCGGGCCCACCGAGCCCACCCGGCCCACCAGGACTACCGGTACCGCGACCGCCGGGGCTAGTTGCGCGGCGTGCCGAGCAGCTTGGCGAACTTGTTCCAGCGGCTGATCTCGCAGCCATCCGCCCGGGTGAAGTCCGTGCTGACCGGACGGCCCGACCAGCGGCCCTCCACGTGAGCCTTCGCAGGACCGCCGTAGATCTTCGTGCACGCCGCCCCGCGCGGTACGGGCGCGAACATGTCGCGCCCCCACCGGGTCTTCTCGTCCAGCTCGGCGCAAGCTGCCGCGGCGTCCGGGTGCGTGCCGCCGGTGGGATGGCAGTACAGGTCGTACGTCCGCGCGTCCGCCGCGTGGCCCGTGTTGGAGACGGTGACCGTGAGGTGGTTGGCGGGGCCGGGGGACGGGACCGGTAGCGGTTTGGCGGCGGCGGAGGGTGCGGCGCTCAGTAAGGCGGGCACCACGGTGGCGGCGGCGACGGTGGCGGCGGCGAGACGGTGCAGTGACATGGGGGACTCCAGGCTCGTGCGGGTGCGGGGCGTGGTGCCCCTGCCCGTCTAACGCGCTGTCGCCGAGGGCGTTGCGCAAAATCCCGCCATGGCGGGTGCAAAATGGTTAAAAACCCCATAAATAGCACCGGTACATTGACGGAACGGCTTTGCCGCCCTGGCCGGACGCCTAGTACCGTGGGGCGCGATTGGTGACAGCCCGCAGGGCTGTGCCATCATCTGCACACACCACTTCGCGCTCGCGCGGGTATGTGTGGAGGCTTCGCCTAGTCTGGTCTATGGCGCCGCACTGCTAATGCGGTTTGGGGTAACCCCCCATCCCGGGTTCAAATCCCGGAGCCTCCGCTTCCTTTTCAGGAGCCCTGGTCGTCTCTGACGGCCGGGGCTTTTGCGTACCCAGGACCCGGGTCTCCGTGTGCGGGCCCGGCGGGCCATGGCGCGCGCCCGGCGGTCGCGATCCCGTGCCCCGCGCTCGGCGCGACTGTCGGCCAGGACCCGCTCGTGATCTTGTTGAGGGGTCGTTTCCGCAGGTCAGAGTGGGTGCGGCGAATGGATTTCACCTCGCGGCGCAGGTCATGTAATGTTGTTCCCGCAACGCCGACCGGGCAAGAAAACGCCGGGAAGTAAGCGCTCGTAGCTTAACGGATAGAGCACTTGACTACGGATCAAGAGGTTGCAGGTTCGAATCCTGCCGAGCGCGCAGCAGTGTGAAGGCCCCTTCCAGAGATGGAAGGGGCCTTTCGCGTTGCCGGGGCGGTGGGGGTGGCATCGACCGCTGTGCGGAGCGATGACTCAAGAACGTCAACAAGACCAAGAAGACACAAGCAGACTAAGAAGGCAGACAAGGCCGACGAAGCCGAGAAGGTGTGATGACGTGAAGGCTCGGAAGCTGGCTTTCGTTCTGTACGCGGACGAGTCCGGCATGGCGTGGATGCGTGGGATCGTCGAAGCGGCGGCGAAGGCCCGGGGGGCCCGCGTGGTGAGGTGGGACGAGCGCACGCTTCCTTCTGGCCCGCGCGCCGCGCCGGAAGCCGTGCCCGCACCCACGACGGCTGACGACGGGGACGCGCACGGTGTCCTGCACGGTGCCGCGCCCACCGACGCGCACGGAGGCGTGGACGTAGGCGTACACGACGAGGCGTACGACGACACGTACGACGACACGTTCGCCATGCTGGTCGACCAGTGGGGTTATGAGCATCCGGACCAGGACCCCGGCGACAGGGCCGTGGTCGAGCTCGGGGTCGGCGTCGTGTGTTCCCTGCGGGTATGGCGCGCCTTGCGGAAGACGGTGCTCGCCACGTTGTGCCCCGAGGGCGACGCGCCGCACTCCTGCCGCGTGCCGTGGATGGCCATGTGAGGCGGACGGGGCGGTCTTCCCGGCCGTGCTCGGTGGTTACCCCGCATGGCAAGCGCGCTGGCTCGCCGTCTGGCGCGCGTGCTGGCTTGCCGTCCCGTGCGTGGGCGTGGGCGCGTGGGGGCGCTGGTCTGCCGGCTCGTGCGCGTAGTGCACGGTGATCCCCGTTTCGCCGGGGGCCACGTCGGGGCGCAGTACGTGGTCGGCGTCGTAGTCTCCGCCGTCCTTGCGGCGGAAGGGGAGCGGGTCGCTGGTGCCCAGGGTGCGGAGACGGTCGCGCAGTTCCTTGGCGGCGTTCTCGTACGCGGTGGTGGAGAAGCGGTCCGCGCCGTAGATCGCGAACGGGGGGAGAACGGACATCCCCGTGTACCAGAGGGTGCCGTGTTGCAGGGGAAACAGCAGATCGTTGAGGTCGCCGTGGATGCCGCGCGGGCCGAAGCCGGGTTCGCCGGCACCGGCCGAGACGACGACCATCGCGCGCTTTCCGGTGAGATTGCCGTCCCCGTACTGAAGTGACCGACCGTGGCGGCCGGGGGCGGGCACGCCGTACGCCAGGCCCTTGACGAATACCCGGTCGAACCAGCCCTTGAGGATGGCGGGCATTCCGTACCACCAGAGCGGGAATTGCAGAATGAGTACGTCGGCCCATGCGAGCTTTTCCTGCTCCGCGACGATGTCCGCGCTCAACGCGCCCGACTGGTAGGCGCGTTTCGACGTGGCACCGACGATCAGGCGGTCGGCCGGATCGTGCTCGAAGTCGTCTGCGTCCACGACCGGCTTCCAGCCCATGGCGTACAGGTCGGAGAGGCGGACGTCATGACCGAGTTCCCGCAGGGTGCTCATTCCGTCGTCACGCAGTGCTCCGCTCAGGGAGCGCTGTTCCGGGTGGGCGAATATCCACAGCACGTTCATGCTGTACAGCGTTGATCACTTCGCCGCCGCCGACGAGTGGCCTGATGGCCAGCATGTGAAAGAATTGGGCCATGGGGTGGGTGAGGGTGGCCCCGGCGTGTGGAGCTTGATTGGAGCTTGGGTGGTGCTCTGTCTGTGGCGCCGGGCTGGTGAGGAGGCCGGGGATGGATACAGCTGACCGCGCCGTGGCGAGTGGCGGACGCGCCGCGGTGGGCGGTGACGGCGGGACGCGTCACCGGCACCAGGTCGTCGTGCTCGTGCGCGCCGGGTTGCTGCCGATCGAACTGGGCATCGTCCACAGGCTGTTCAGCCAGGCGATGTCGGCCGCTGGGGAGCCGCTGTACGAGGTGCGGACATGTGGGCTTGAGCCAGGTGAGACGCGTACGGACGCCGATTTCACGATCAACGTCCCGTACGGTCCTGAGATCCTCGGCGAGGCCGACACCGTCGTCGTGCCCACCTCCGACGAGGACTACGAACCGAGCGGCGACCGCGGGCTGAGCGGTCCGCTGGCGGACGCCTTCGCCCGAATTCGGCCCGGTACGCGAATCGCCTCGATCTGTACGGGCTCCTTCGTCCTCGCCGCCGCCGGGCTGCTCGACGGCCGCCGGGCGACGACGCACTGGAAGTCGGTCGATCAGTTCCGGCAGCAGTACCCCACGGTCGACATCGACCCCGACGTCCTCTACACGGACGAGGGCGACATCCTGACGGCGGCCGGGGTCGCCTCCGGTATCGACCTGTGCCTGCACATGATCCGTCGCGATCACGGCTCGGCCATCGCCAACGACGTGGCCCGCGGCACGGTGGTGCCCCCGCACCGCGAGGGCGGGCAGGCGCAGTACATCAAGCGGCCGGTGGCCGAGCCGTGTGTGTCGTCCACCGGGGCGGCTCGCGCGTGGGCGCTCGAACGGCTCGATCAGCAACTGAGCTTGCCTGAGCTGGCGGTGCGCGAGTCGATGAGCGTACGGACCTTCACCCGCCGCTTCCGCGAGGAGACCGGCGTCTCCCCGGCTCGATGGCTGGCCCAGCAGCGCGTCGAACGCGCCCGGCAGCTGCTTGAGGAGACCGACCGCACGGTCGACCGGATCGCGGCGGACGCGGGCTTCGGCACGGGCGCCTCGCTCCGCCAGCACTTCCAGGCAGCACTGGGCGTCTCGCCGAGTGCCTACCGCGCGACGTTCCGGGGCCCGGGGTCGGGTCCGGGTACGGGACCGGCGGCACGGCCGGTCCCGGGGGCGTAGGCGAGTTCCGGGGCGGGATCGAGATCCGGGGCCGCGGCACTGGTCCGACGGTGGTTCGGCGCCGGCCCGGCAGTGGTCCGGGGAGTGATTTCCCCCTTCCGCGTCATTGCCGTAGTGTCGTACTTACCGACGCGGGGTGGAGCAGCTCGGTAGCTCGCTGGGCTCATAACCCAGAGGTCGCAGGTTCAAATCCTGTCCCCGCTACTGCACACCGAGGGCCTGGCGTATTCTGCCGGGCCCTCGGTTTTTGTGTGGGCGGCTTGCGGCCGGTCGCCTGTGGCCGGGCTGGTGGCCGAAGAAGCGCGGTCGATGGCAGAAACGCGGCCGGTCGCCGGTGTCGGTGGCCGTGGTGGAAAGCGGTCGTTCGGGCGGCTTGAGCGGCGGCGGAGAATCGATTTCCCTCTGCGGAGCCATTGCCGTAGAGTCGTGTTTACCGACGCGGGGTGGAGCAGCTCGGTAGCTCGCTGGGCTCATAACCCAGAGGTCGCAGGTTCAAATCCTGTCCCCGCTACTGCACACCGAGGGCCTGGCACATAGTGCCAGGCCCTCGGTCTTTTGCCTTGTGCCTGGATAAGGGCGTGGATAAGGGCGTGGGTAGGGGCCTGGCCACGATGGTGCCGGTCTGGCACGGTGAGGCGCATGGATCTTGCACGGGACCCGGGCGGTCAGGCTGCGGAGACCGCCGACGCGGGCCGCGGTGCCGCGGCGGAGGATGAGCGGGGGCGCGTCGTCCGGTTCTGGGCGGAGCTGGGGCTGCCCGGCCTGATCGACGTGCACACGCACTTCATGCCGGAGCGCGTGCTGGCCAAGGTCTGGGCGTACTTCGACACCGCGGGCCCACTGCTCGGCCGCCCCTGGCCCATCAACTACCGGCACGAGGAAGACGAGCGGATCGCGACACTGCGCGGGTTCGGGGTACGGGCGTTCACGTCGATGGTCTACCCGCACAAGCCGGGCATGGCCGCCTGGCTCAACGACTGGGCCTCCGGCTTCGCGGCCCGTACGCCCGACTGTGTGCGCACCGCCACCTTCTTTCCCGAGCCCGAGGCGGCGGAGTATGTGCGCGACGCGTTGGAGGGCGGGGCCCGGGTCTTCAAGTCGCATGTCCAGGTGGGCGCTTACGACCCTGGTGACCGGCTCCTCGACCCCGTGTGGGGCGCGATCGCCGACGCGGGGACGCCCGTGGTCATGCACTGCGGTTCGGGGCCCGCTCCGGGCAAGCACACCGGCCCTGAGCCCGTCGCCCGGCTACTGGCCCGGCATCCACGGCTGCGGCTGATCGTCGCCCACATGGGCATGCCGGAGTACGGCGACTTCCTCGACCTCGCGGAGCGGTACGCCGGGGTGCACCTCGACACGACGATGGCGTTCACCGACTTCTCGGAGCGGTACGTCCCCTTTCCGCACGCGGAGCGGGCCCGGCTCGCGGCGCTGGCCGACCGCATCCTCTTCGGCAGCGATTTCCCGAACATCCCGTACGCGTACCACCACGCCCTTGACGCCCTGACCCGGCTCGACCAGGACGAGGCATGGCTGCGCGGCGTGTGCCACGACAACGCGGCGCGGCTGTTCGCCATCGGCTAGCTACGACAGCGGGGCCACAGCTACTACAGCTACTACGGCGACCGCAGCGGACCACAGCTACGACAACTCCTCCAGCTGCTACGCCGGGCAGCTGCTACGCCGGGCAGCTGCTACGCCGGGCAGCTGCTACGCCGCGGCGTCGCCGTAACGGCCCATGTTCGCCGGGCAGTTACGCTACGCGGCGGCCGCCTTCGTCAGCGCGGCGAGGGCGGCGGCCAGCTGGTCGCGGGTCGCGGTGTCGCTGACGCGCCCCGCCGCACGGTCGATCTTGGTGCCGATCACCGGAATGCGCAGACACGCCTCGGAGACGACGTTCGCGTGCAGCAGCCCCAGCGTCTCGCGCAGTTGGGTCTGTGCGAACTCGCCGCCCGTGGGATGCGGGGACGCGGTGACCACGCCGGTCGGCTTGCCGGTGAGCTCACCGGTGCTGACCAGCCAGTCGATGGCGTTCTTCAGCGTGCCGGGCACGCCATGCGCGTACTCCGGGCTGACGAACAGCAACGCGTCCGCCGCCGCGATGGCCGACCGCCACCCGGCGACCGCCGGGTCGGGTACCGCGTCCTCACCGTCGAGGTCCTGGTTGAAGTGGGGGAGGCCGCTGATCTCCCCGTGCGTCGCGGTCCAGGTCGCGGCGTCGAGTGTGTCCAGAGCGGAGTGCAGCACAGCGCCGTTGGACGACTGCGCCCGCAGGCTTCCGGAGATCGCGAGAATCCTCATGAGCCGACCGTACGGGACAGCGAGCGACCGGACAGGACACGCCGGGGGCCGGGCAGGGACAGAGGGCCGGAAGGGGGCGGGGAGTGGGTCACTGGGCGTCCAGGGGGAGGATCTCGGCCAGCGCGCGCCACTGGTCGAGGGGGAGGGCGAGGCGCCTGTCCCCCTCGGTCACCACCTGGACCGCCAAGTGGTCGGCGCCCGCGGCCAGGAACTCGTCGGCACGCTCGCGTACCTTCTCCGCGTCGCCGAGGACGAAGACGGAGTCGAGCAGCCGATCGCTGCCGCCGTCCTTGAAATCGTCCTCCGTGAAACCCATCCGCAGCCAGCTGTTGGTGTAGTTGGCGAGCCCGAGGTAGAGGCTCAGGAAGTCGCGGGCGGTGGCGCGGGCCCGGGTCAGGTCGGTGTCGATGACGACCTTGAACTCGGGTGCGAGCAGGGCGTCGGGGCCCAGCGTGGCACGGGCCGAGGCGGTGTGCTCGGGCGTGACCAGGTAGGGCAGGGCGCCCAGGGCCCGGTCGCGGGACAGCTCCAGCATCTTCGGGCCGAGCGCCGCCAGGGCGCGCTGATCGGCGGGGACGGGCGTCGGAGCGGTGTCCAGCGCCGTCAGGTACTCCTTGATGGCCGAGTACGGGCGGTTGGCCAGCGGATGGTTGTTCTTCTGCGCCATCTCGTCGTGGCTGACGCCGATGCCCAGCACGAACCGGCCGTCGTACTCGGCGTTGACGGCGGTGTGCCGGGCGGCGACGTCGGCGGCTGAGTGCTGCCAGATGCTGAGGATGCTGGTGCCGACGGTGATGCGGGACGTCGTGGCGAGCAGCGGGACGGCCTGGTCGATCGAGGGACTTCCGCCGAGCCAGAGCGCGCCGTAACCCAGTTCCTCCAGCTCTGCCGCCGCCTCGCCGATCTCGCCGTGCCGCGCGGGGTCGTCCCCCCGCAGTCCGAGACTCCAGAGGCCGACCTTGCCGAGACGCTTTACGAATGCCATGGAAACGTCAGCCGGAGGAGCCGCCGCCTTTATTCCGTCGGTCCCTCCGGCGGTCCTTCTGTCGGTCCTTCTGTCGGTCCTTCCGGCGGTCCATCCCATCGGTTTCGCGCCTCGGTGACCGCCCGGCGCGTTCACCTCTTCCGCACCTGGGCGCGGTTTCTCAGAGAATTCACAGATATCGACAAGGCAGCTCTCACCAAGCCCCCCGAGCCTTACGGGTATGACCGCGTCCACGCCCAACGGGCGAACCGAGCTGTTCCGGCCTGACGGCAGTCCCGTACGGGTACTGGTCGTCGAAGATGAGGCGCCGCTGGCCGAGTTGCTGTCCATGGCGTTGCGTTACGAGCGCTGGGACGTGCGGACGGAAGGCGACGGCACGGGCGCGGTGCGCACGGCGCGTGAGTTCCGGCCGGACGCCGCCGTGCTGGACATGATGCTGCCCGACATGGGCGGAAAGGCCGTGCTCGCCAGGCTACGGCGAGAGCTTCCCGACGTCCCTGTGCTCTTTCTGACGGCCAAGGACACGGTCGACGAGCGGGTCACCGGGCTGACGGCGGGCGGCGATGACTACGTCACCAAGCCGTTCAGCGTGGAGGACGTCGTGGCCCGGCTGCGCGGCCTGATGCGCCGGTCGGCCGCTGCCACCGTACGGAACGAATCCCTGCTCACGGTCGGCGACCTGGTCCTCGATGAGGACAGCCACGAGGTGTCACGGGGCGGTGTGGAGATCCATCTCACCGCGACCGAGTTCGAGTTGCTGCGCTACCTCATGCGCAACCCGCGCCGGGTGCTCAGCAAGGCGCAGATCCTGGACCGGGTATGGAGCTACGACTTCGGTGGCCAGGCGAACGTGGTCGAGCTGTACATCTCCTACCTGCGCCGGAAGCTCGAAACGGGCCGCGCCCCGATGATCCACACCCGGCGCGGCGTCGGCTATCTCATCAAGGCCGCTGAGCCGGGTTAAGTCCGCAGGGCCTGGGAGGCCTGGTGAAGCAGCCAGGGCCGTCACGGCGGCTCCGGCGACGAACGCCGCGGTTGTGGGGGCCGCGGCGTCCGTGGCCGGAGCGGCCCAGGCGGCGGGCGGTCAGGCAACACCGCGGCCCCTCCCTCTCCAGCAGTCCCCCGTCCCCCGTCCCCCGTCCCCCGTCCCCAGCCCCTCGCTCTTGCGCGGACCGGACGCCCGGACAACGCCGCCAGCCGGCGGTCAGCCGCCGATCACCACTCATGGTGATCGGCGGCTTCAGCGTTTTCTGAACCGGCATGGGAGCGGCATGTCCCCTACCCGATGCTGGACTGCACTTCTTCCGCAACCGACGCTTCGTCGGAGCCGTCACCGGCGGAATTCTCATCGCTTTCGGCATGGGCGGTTCACTCTTCCTGCTGACACAGCATCCGCAACTCGTTCTCGGCTACGGGACCTTGGACGCCGGTCTGGCGCACCGCGCCACTCGCACTGATGATCGTCATACTCAGCCTCTCCGGCGTCGGCGCGCGGCTGCTGCCCAAGCTCGGCACACCGGTCACCATCCTCGTCGGCATGGGGATGATCGCGGGCGGCCTGGCGGCCATCGGGACGCTCGGCGCCGACGCGTACGAGGGGATGTTCCTCGGCTTGATCCTCATGGGGTCGGGCATGGCCGTGTCGATGCCCGCCATGGCCACCGCGATCATGTCGGCCATCCCGCCGGACAAAGCCGGGGTCGGAGCGGGGGTCAACGGCACCCTCACCGAGTTCGGCAACGGCCTCGGCGTGGCCACCCTCGGCGCCGTGCTGAACTCCCGCTTCACCGCGCTGCTCCCGGCCGTCGCCTCCGGGGCGGGCTCGCTCCCGGCCGCGCTCGGGCAGGCCCGTACGGAGGGGGAGCGGGCGGCCGTCCACGACGCCTTCTCCACCGGCATCCAGACCAGCGAACTGGTCGGCGCCGCCGCCGTGCTGCTCGGTGGAGCGCTCGCCGCCGTGCCGCTCTGGCGGGCCGAACGCTCCGACGCCTCAGCTGAGGCGGCATAGCATCGTGTACGTACAACCCGGCGATCGAATAAGGAGCGCGCATGGCAACCGGCAGCAACGCAAGCAGGCCGCGGACCAGCGTGTGGTTGACCGGGCGCGCGCTCACCAAGCGCAAAGCCGACCAGCCCGCCGGACTCGACCGCGAGAAGATCATCGCGGCGACGGTGCGCCTGCTGGACGCCGAGGGAATGGCGAAGTTCTCGATGCGTCGGCTCGCCGCCGAGCTGGGGGTGACCGCCATGTCCGTGTACTGGTACGTCGCCACCAAGAACGACCTGCTGGAACTCGCCCTCGACGCGGTCAACGGCGAGATGGACCTCCCCGCGGCCGACGAAGCCGACGAAGCCGACGAAGCCGGCGCGGACGGCGGGGTCGGCCTCGTCGGCGAGGAGGGCGCAGCCGCGGGGGCCGACGCTCGCGACTGGCGCGATGAGCTGCGCCAACTCGCCGACGCATACCGGAAGATGATCGTCACACACCCCTGGGTGTCCCAGCTGGGCGGTGAGTACCTCAACATCGGCCCCCACGCGGTGGCCTTCTCCACCGCCGCCCAGCGGGTGATCCGCCGCAGTGGCGTGCCGATGGAGGGGATGACGGGCGCGCTGGGTGCCGTCTTCCAGTTCGTCTACGGCTTCAGCACCATCGAGGGCCGGTTCGCCGCCCGCTGCCGCGACGCGGGGATCAGCCAGGACGACTACTTCGCGCACGTCATGAACACCATCGACGAGCGCCCCGACCTGGAGAAGATGTTCGGGAGCTCCAGCCGCATCATGCGGGCGCGGGGCGGCAGCACGGTCGAGGAGATGCGGGAGCGGGACTTCACGTTCGCGCTGGACACGGTGATCGCAGGCATCGAGGTGATGCGGGACCGCGCGCGGCAAGCCGCCGACGCGCCCGGCGCGACGACGCCAGCCCCTCCGCCCCTCGCGGGGACGGAGGGCCCTGCCCGCCCGGAGCGGCCCGCGTAACGACTCGCGGTGGCGCCCGTGCTCCCGTGCTCTCCTGTATTCCGTCGTGCTCCGTCGTGCTCCGTCGTACTACATGGCCTGCGGCGGGATTCCCGTACGACGGTCCGGAGCCGCCCCTGGCGGTGCAGCGAGCGCGAGCCGTGTCCCGTGGTCGGACCCGCCGTGAGACGGTCGTCAGGCCGCCGTGAGGCCGCCGTGAGGCCGCCGTGAGGCCGCCGTGAGGCCGCCGTGAGGCCGCCGTGAGACGGTCTCACGGCTGCCGTCAGATGGTGTCAGACCGCCGTCAGACAGTCGGCAGGGTCGCGCCCTGGACCGTCTGGATGTCCAGCTCCACGCGCAGTGTGGTGCCGATCGCCGCGATGCCCGCCGCGATCACCTGGTTGTAATGCATGGCGAAGTCCTCGCGGCGCAGCTCAGCGGTGGCCCGGAAGGCGGCCCGTACGCCGCCCCACGGGTCCTGCCCGGTGCCCAGGTACGTCAGGTCCAGGTCCACCGGCCGGATGACACCGCGCATCGACAGCTCGCCGTGCACCGTCCAGCGGTCGGGTCCGGCCGGGCTGATGCCGGTGCTCGCGTACGTGATGACCGGGTACCGCTCGACGTCCAGGAAGTCAGCGGACCGCAGATGGCCGTCCCGCACGTCGTTGCCGGTGTCGATGCTCGCCGTCTCGATGACCGCCTCGACGCTCGACTTCTCGATGTCCTCGGCGATCTCCACGCGCCCGCTGAAGCCGAGGAAACGGCCGTGCACGCTGGAGATCCCCAGGTGCTGGGCGACGGCGCTGACCGACGAATGCGCCGGGTCCAGGGTCCACGCGCCGGGTGGCGGCAGTTCCACGCCGCCCTGGCGTGCCAGGACGACGGTGCCGACCTCGGCCCGGCCCGAGGCCGTCACGATCGCGGTTGACGCGGCGGGCGCGTAGCCGACGGCCGTGGCGATCACTGTGTACGGGCCCGGGGGCAGTCGCTCCTCCGTCCGCACGGCGCCGTCCTCGTCGACGGCCGCGCGCAGCACCTGCCGGCCGGACATGTCGGTGACGGTCAGCACGGCGTGCTGGACGGCCCATCCGTCGCGGGTGCGCACGCGGGCCCGCAGCCCCGCCCCGGCCTCCGCCTTGCCGCCGGCGGCACTCGGCCCGCCGGTCGTCGTCGCCGTTGCCGTCGTGTACGCGCCGGGGCTGTTCCAGCCCTCGCCCGCGCTGTCGCCCGCACCCATGGTCGTCATGCCGTTACCGCTCCCGCTCCCGCTCGCGTCGCCGCTCACGTTCCCGTTTCCACTGCCGTGTCTCTTGCCTGTGCCTGGACGCGCTGCCTGAACGCGCTGTCCGTACGTGCCGCACGCACGGGCACGGGCTGCCTGTCGGCCCCGCCCGCCCGTACGTACGTGGGCGCCTGCGACGTCCGACGCGCGCTGCATGCTGCACGGCCGCACGCGCTGTGCGCTGTGCGCGCCTGCGTGTACGTGTCGCGTGCTGTGCGTGCTGTGCGTGCTGTGCGTGCTGTACGTGGCTGTACGTGCGCGCGCCCGCGTCGTTGTGTCCGTGTGCGTGGGGTTCCCGGGCGGCGGCGGGCAGGCCGTCCCCTGCCTTCGCGCCCGCCGCCGCCGGGTTCCCTGGGACCGTCCGCTCGGTCCCTCCGGGGCGGGGCGCGCCTCCGCTCGACGCGCGCCCCGGCCCGGGGTCTGTCAGCGACCAGCCTGGTCGTCGGGGTGGACGAGTTCGATGTCGTACCCGTCGACGCCCGCTCCGTACACCGGCAGCGCGTTCGCCACCGGCGGGTAGCCGCTCGCGATGACCGTGTAGTCACCCGTGTCCAGGTCGGTGAACGCGTACGCGCCGTCCTCTCCGGTGCTGGCCGTGGCGGCGACATTGCCCGCCGCGTCGACCAGGGTGACCCGCGCGTCCAGCAGCGGTCGCCGGTCCGCACCGGCCCATACGGTGCCCTGCACCCGGGCGCCGGAACGCAGTTCGATCTCGATCCGGGTCACGCCCTGACCGCCGACCTCGACCGGCAGCGCCGAGGGCCGGTAGCCGGGCGCGTTCACGGCGAGCGTGAAGGTGCCCGGTGCCAGCTCGTCGAGGCTGAAGTCGCCCTGCGCACCGGTCTTCGCGGTGGCGAGGACCTCACCCCTGACGTCGGTGACGACGACCATCGCCGTCTCGACCGGCTGCGCGTCGGCGGCGGCCCGCACCACACCGGCCAGCCCGCTCGTACCGGCCAGCAGGATGTCGTAGCCGAGCGGCTCCTGGCCGACGACGACCGTCGACGCCTGCGGCTGGTGGCCGTCGGCCGCCGCGATCAGGACGTACGAGCCGGAGCCGGGCGCGTTGAGCGCGTACGCGCCGTCCGGCTGTGCGACCGACCGGCCCAGCTGCCGCCCGCTGAGGGAGATCAGCGTGACAGCGGAGCGCGGCACGGCCGCGCCTTCCGCGTTGCGGACGTAACCGTGGACCAGGATGCCGCCGGGCTGCCCCGGTCCGTCGCCTCCCACGGAGGCGTACGCGGCGACCGGCTGAGCTTCCGCCGGGTCCGTTCCGTTCGCCGGGTCCGTACCGGCTACCGCGTCCACTCCGTCCACCGCGTCCGCTCCGTCCACCGGGCGTGCTCCGTCCACGGGGCCGCCGGCCTGGCCGGACGGCCGCGTGTCTGCGGCGGGGTCGCCCCAGGAGGCGGCCCGGCCGCCCGCACCAGTCGTCATCGCGTGCTTCGGCCTGCGCCCGCCGAGCTCGCCACCAGCGGCCTCGCCACCGGCTGCGCCGACGGCGGCCAGCTCACGGGTCTCGTTCGCCTGCTCAGCGCCCTGCGCCTGCGGCTCGGTGAGCGCCGAGTCGGCCTCGGCGTGCGCCGGGCTCGCGGCATCGCCGTGGTGGGCGTGCCCGACGACCTTCGTCTGGAGCGCGACCTCCTTGATGAACAGCGTCACGAGGAAGGCCAGCAGGGCGGCCGGAGCGGCGTACATGAAGATGTCGCCCACACCGTGCCCGTACGAGCTCTCCACGATCGTCCGGATCGGCGCCGGGAGCTTGTCGAGGTCGGGGATGGCACCGCCGCCACCGCCCGAGGACCCCGCCGGAACCTGGCCGCCCTTGGCGGCCAGCTCGGTCATGCCGTCCGTCATGTAGTGCGTGACCCGGTTGGCGAGTACGGCACCGAGCGCTGAGACGCCGACGGCGCCACCCAGCGAACGGAAGAAGGTCACGACGGAGCTGGCCGCACCGAGGTCCTTCGGGGAGACCTGGTTCTGCGTGCACAGCACCAGGTTCTGCATCATCATGCCGATGCCGAGGCCCATCAGGACCATGTAGACGGCCATCTGCCAGTACGGGGTGTCGTAGCGCAGCGTGCCGAGCAGCGCCATGCCGGCCGTCAGCAGCGCGCCGCCGCTGACCAGCCACGCCTTCCAGCGGCCGTTCTTGGTGATGATCTGCCCGGAGACGGTCGACGAGACGAACAGACCCATGATCATGGGGATGGTCATGACGCCCGACATCGTCGGTGACTTGCCGCGCGCGAGCTGGAAGTACTGGCTGAAGAAGACCGTGCCGCTGAACATCGCGATACCGACGAACAGGCTCGCGATCGACGCGAGGGTGATCGTCTTGTTGCGGAACAGCCGCAGCGGAATGATCGGCTCGGCGGCCCGCGACTCGACGAGCACGAAGATCAGGCCGAGCGCGATCGAGCCGCCGACCATCGCGTACGTCTGCCAGGAGATCCAGTCGTAGTTGTCTCCGGCGAGGGTCACCCAGACCAGCAGCAGGGAGACGGCGGCGCTGATGAAGAACGCGCCCGCCCAGTCGACCTTCACGCCCTCGCGCTTGACGACCGGCAGCTTCAGGGTCTTCTGGAGGACGATCAGCGCGATGATGGCGAACGGCACACCGACGTAGAAGCACCAGCGCCAGCCCAGCCAGCTGGTGTCGGTGATGACGCCGCCGAGCAGCGGACCGCCGACGGTGGCGACCGCGAAGGTCGCGCCCAGGTAACCGCTGTACCGCCCGCGCTCACGCGGGGAGATCATCGCGGCCATCACGATCTGCGCGAGGGCGGTGAGACCGCCGACGCCGATGCCCTGGACGACGCGGCAAGCGATCAGCATGCTCGTGTTCTGCGACAGGCCCGCGACGACGGAACCGGCGACGTAGATCACCAGGGATATCTGGACCAGCAGCTTCTTGCTGAACAGGTCGGACAGCTTCCCCCACAGCGGAGTCGAAGCGGTCATCGCCAGCAGCGCGGCGGTCACGACCCAGGTGTACGAGCTCTGGCTGCCGTGCAGATCGCTGATGATCTCCGGCAGCGCGTTCGTGACGATCGTGGACGACAGGATCGCGACGAACATGCCGAGCAGCAGCCCGGACAGCGCCTCCATGATCTGCCGGTGGGACATGGGTGCGGCGTGGGAGGCGTGGGCTGCGCTTTCCGCGGCCGCGGAAGGTCCCGCGTCTCCCCGCACACCGGGTGGTGTGGTCGTTGCCATTGAGTTCCTTATCGCATCATCGCTTAGCGGGTGTACGGGTGGTGCTTTCGGCCAACTGCGGGGGCTGGGTCCGGGACCGGCAGTCTCCGAAGCTGCCCCGCAGTCGGCCGAGAAGTTCGTTGAGCCGGCTCAGATCGGAGTCCGGCCAGGTGCTCAGGCAGTGGGCGAGCACGTCGGTGTAGCGCTCGGCGACCTCGTCGAGGAGGGCCTGGCCGCTCTGGTTGATACGGAGCAGCCGTGACCTCTTGTCCAGCGGGTCGGGGTGCCGGTCGATCCAGCCGCGGTCCGCGACGTGGGCGGCGTGGCGGCTGGTGACCGACATGTCGATGGAGAGCAGCTCGGCGAGCTTGCTCATGCGCATCTCGCCGTGCCGGTTGAGCATCGTGAGGACGACGACGGAGGCCGGTGGACAGTCGGTGGGCAGAACGCGGCTGAGGTCGCGCTGGATGGCCGCTACGGCGCTGAGTTGTCGCGCCAGTTCGCGGTAGAGCTCCTGCGTCGCCACCGGCAATCCCTCCTCACCTTCTGGGTCTTTGTGGGCTCTGACCTGGTGCCTGCTTGGGTCTCCGACCGGGTCCTTGCCTGGGTTCCTGCTTGGGTCCCCGAGCAGGTCCCTGACCGGATTCCTGCCTGGGTCCCTGTGCTCCGGCTCGTGCTGGTCTTCGTGGGCTTCACGGCACGGGTTCGTGTCACGGCACGGCCGGCCGGTCCTGACTGCACTGGTCTGCGCTGACCGCACTGACCTGTGCTGACCGGGACTGATCCGTACTGGCTGTACTGACCTGTGCCGGCTGTCTGGCCTGTGCTGGTTCTTTGTGGGTCTCGGCTCGGCGCTCTGGGCTTGTCTCGCTGCGAGCGCTGAGCTCGGCCTGATCGGCTTTGTCGGCATTGCTTGATCCGGTGTGGCCGTCCGGGACGTCTTCACCGCACTGATCAAGTTGCTTAGGGCAACCATAGGAGAAGTTAGTTGCTACAGGCAAATGAAATCCGGCCAGCTGGGGTAAACACCCGACAAAGCCTGCGTAGGTCCCGAGTCAAGACCCAAAAGGGCACGTCAAGCCCGTAGTGGGGCCGGGGGTGTGCGCGATTCCACAGATTCGCTAGGGTCGGGGCCCATGTTGAACAACCCTGGCCCCGAGGGCAACCACGACCCGGCCGGCAACACCCAGATGTTCCGCGCCTTCGTCGACGAAGGCGGACAGCAGCGGCAGCCCGTCGCCGGCACCACCTCTTCCTCCGGCCCGCGCATGGGCCTGATCCTCGGCGTGATCGCAGCAGTGGTGATCGTCGCCGCGGTCGCCTGGCTGGCACTGGGCTAGACCGGGCGCTCGTAGCGGGCCGGACCCGGCTCGTACCGGGCTACGACACCTCGCGCGCGGGGCCAGACCTGGCTCGTACCGGGCAGGAAGGCTCCTGCCGTGGGCTGCTCGACCGCTCAGCCGTTTCAGCCCGCACGCCCCCGCCTGGACCCTGGGCGGGGGCGTCGGCGCCATGCCCCCGCCCAGACCACCAACCAGGGTTCGGTCTCTCACGGCCCGAGGCGACCCAGCACCGCCCTCCGCACGCTTCCGTGCCCAGCAGCCGGTGGAATGGACGCCAGGGCCCCGGAATGGGGAGAAGCCACGCGTCGCGGAAGACGGGGGAGCAGCGACATACGGTGCCAGGCGACCACAGGACCGGGCGACCACGGTGCCGGGCGAGGTCACGGATCAGCGGCACCACGGCCGAGCTGCGTGCGAGAGCCGAGCGCGACGCATGGGTGGGTGGGACACGGTCGAGTGAAGTCGATGGAAGTCCACAGAAGCCCGCGGAGGCAGATCCCCGTGGAGCGGTACACGCGGCACGAGCGGTACACGCGGTACGCGGGTACAGGCGATGCGGGCGGTACAGGCGGTGACGGCGGCCGCAGGCAGTAGACGCGACGGCAGCGGTACGGGCGGTAGACGCGACGCCGGCAGTACGGGCGGTGCGAGCGAGCGATACACACCATGCGGAGGCTGTGAACAGCGCCGACAGTGCCTGCACGCACGCTCGGCTCCCGTCGGCGGGGGACCAGTAGCCGGGAGCCGAGGGTGGGTGCTTCGGCTCAGTCGGCGATGAGCCCCTCGCGCAGCTGCGCGAGCGTGCGGGTCAGCAACCGTGAGACGTGCATCTGAGAGATGCCGACCTCTTCGCCGATTTGCGATTGCGTCATGTTGGCGAAGAACCGGAGCATGATGATTTGTCGCTCGCGCTGAGGCAGTTGGGCCAGCAATGGCTTCAACGACTCGCGGTACTCCACGCCTTCGAGAGCGCTGTCCTCATAACCAAGCCGGTCGGCCAGTGAGCCGTCTCCGCCGTCGTCCTCGGCGGACGGCGAGTCGAGCGAACTGGCGGTGTAGGCATTGCCCACCGCGAGCCCGTCGACGACGTCTTCCTCCGACACCCCGAGGCACGCGGCCAACTCGGGGACGGTCGGGGAGCGGTCGAGTTTCTGCGACAGTTCGTCGCTGGCCTTGGTCAGCGCCAGCCGCAGCTCCTGCAGTCGGCGCGGCACCCGCACCGACCAACTGGTGTCGCGGAAGAAGCGCTTGATCTCGCCAACGACCGTCGGCATCGCGAAGGTGGGGAATTCCACGCCGCGTTCGCAGTCGAACCGGTCGATCGCCTTGATCAGGCCGATGGTGCCGACCTGGACGATGTCCTCCATCGGCTCGTTACGGCTGCGGAACCGGGCCGCGGCGTAACGGACGAGGGGCAGGTTCAGCTCGATCAGGGTGTCACGTACGTACGTGCGCTCCGAGCTGTCCTGGTCGAGTGCGGTGAGCCGCAGGAACAGGGAGCGGGAGAGGGTGCGAGTGTCGATGGCGTCGCAGTCGTCAAGCACGTGTGATGCGTCAGTGGTGAGCACCTTCGAGCTGCCCAGATCTACGGACATGCCACCCCCTTTGAGGTCGCGGACGGTCGCGGTAGCGCTCGCGGCGTGGAACGCAGCCTTCACCTGAATACCGGAAGAACGGCTGCGGCAAACGCAGTTCCAGCAGAATGTCACATGTCGGCAACACGCTGTAGCGCCAAGTCGACATTAGTCCCTGAGGGCTTCTTTGGGGGTCCCTCTTGCCGGTTACGGCTCGATCCGATTTGCGGATCGAAGCCGAGCAAAGCTGCGCGACAGCAGTCGGGACACGTGCATTTGGGAGACTCCGAGCTCCGCGCTGATCTGCGACTGGGTGAGATTGTTGTAGTAGCGCAGCAGCAGGATGCGCTGTTCGCGCTCTGGCAGCTGTACGAGGAGATGCCGGACGAGGTCCCGGTGTTCGACCCCTGCCAGCGCCGGGTCCTCGTACCCGAGGCGATCCAGGAGACCGGGCAGCCCGTCACCCTCCTGCGCGGCCTCAAGCGACGAGGCGTGGTACGAACGCCCGGCTTCGATGCAGGCCAGGACCTCGTCCTCGCCGATCCCCAGGCGCTCGGCGATCTCGGCGGTGGTGGGAGAGCGCCCGTGGAGCACGGTCAGGTCCTCCGTGGCGCCGCTCACCTGGACCCAGAGCTCGTGGAGCCGTCGCGGCACATGGACCGTACGAACATTGTCTCGAAAGTAACGTTTAATCTCGCCGACGACGGTCGGCATGGCGAAGGTCGGGAACTGCACACCGCGGTGGGGGTCGAACCGGTCGATGGCGTTGATGAGCCCGATCGTGCCGACCTGGACCACGTCTTCCATGGGTTCGTTGCGGCTGCGGAAGCGGGCGGCGGCGTAGCGGACGAGTGGCAGGTTCGCCTCGATCAGCGCGGCTCGTACGCGCGCGTGTTCGGGGGTCCCCGGTTCGAGCCCGGACAGCTCGGCGAACAGCACCTGCGTCAGCGCCCTGGCGTCGGCGCTCCGGCTCTCCCGCGTCTTGGCCCGGTCAGCGCCGACGCTCCCGCCGCCACCGTTGCTGACACCGGTGGCCACGACGGCGCCGTCCGTACTCTCGCCGACGGGCGCGGCACCGACCCCGACGGGCGCGGCACTCGCACCGGCACTCGTACCGGGATTCGTGCCGGCGCTCGTGCCGGCGCTGGCATCGGTGGTCGCGCCGTTGATCACATCTGGGCTCGCAGCCGCCGTGCTCATGCTGGCGCCCACCGCACCCGCACTCGCACCCGTGCCCGCACTCGCACCCGTGCCGGTGCTCGTGCCGGTGCTCGCGGTGTCGATCACACTCGCGGCGACGGGGACCGTGGACGTGCCGTTGTGGGGAGCCTCGCCGCCGCCTCCGTCGTCGCCGCTCAGTGCGCCTTCGCTGTCTTCGCTGGCATCTCTCGGGCTCGTGCCGCTCTGGGGCGGCGTTTTGGGGGCAGTACGGGCCGTCACGGTCACGCCACCCTTCACAATCCCATCCCAATCATTCGGCAAAAGCGGTCATAGCATCACAAGACATGTGCACTGTGTGCAAGCACCGCATAGCGCCGTGTTGATGGGTTAGTTGGGGCAAGTGGCTGTAAATAAGGCAAGTCGCTCACAAGGAACGGCCCCTCGCCGCTGGGGCAAGGGGCCGTCGAACTCCGTGGTCCTCTGAGAACCGCTGGGGACGCCCGCGGGTCAGAACTCGTAGTCGGCAATCACCCAGGTGGCGAATTCGCGCCACAGGGCGGCGGCAGCCTGATGGGCCGGGTGTTCGAGGTAGCGCTTCAGCGCGTCCTTGTCGGCTACCGCGGAGTTGATGGCGAAGTCGTAGGCGATGGGCCGGTCCGTGATGTTCCAGCCGCACTCCCAGAACCGCAGGTCGGGGACGATCCCGTCCAGCTCCTGGAACGCCTTCGCCGCGGCGGCCACGCGCGGCTCGTCGCGCTCGACGCCGTCGTTCAGCTTGAAAAGGACCAGATGGCGTATCACTGGGGGCTGCCCTCCGTACAAACGACACAGGTGTGGCGAGGCGTACGGGCCGTGCCGACCCGCGACCGGTCAGTTGACCAGCTCGGTCATGAACTCGCCAATGCCCTTCGCCGCGTCCGAGATGCCCTCGAACCCTATCTGGACAAGGTCAGCAGCTCGCGCGGGGGAGTTGATGATCGTGTACAGCACGAAGACGACGATCATGTAGAGGGCGATCTTCTTCGCCTGCGCCATCCCGCCGTCTCCCCTGTGATCTGCTCTGCGGACGCGTGAGTCTACCCACACCGATGGGCCGCTCGGGTGAGTAGTGCGATCGTTCACGCAGACTTCAGTGCCGAAGGGTCCGACAAACGGGGCCCTTCGCCCCCGTCCCCTCCCCTTGACCCGCCGACCGACACGACACCTCACCGCCACGCGACTCACCGCACGCCACTCACCACCCCCCCACACACCGCCGCACTCATCAGATGCCACACCACTCACCGCCGCACCACTCATCGTCACGCTCCAGCGCCCAGCAAGCCGGTCAGCCGTGCGCGGGTGAACACCGCGATGGTGAACGCGTCGGTGATGGCTCCGTCGACGATCATCTTCTCCACCGCCGGCCAAGCGACCGTCGTGGTGCGCCGGATGCCTTCGGCGGTGTCCAGGCCGCCGGTGTGGTCGATGCGGGCCGCATACAGTTCGACGCGGCTGCTGAGCAGCCCGCTGTCAGGGTGCAGCTCACCCAGCGGAATGAGTTCCTCGGCTCGCGCACCGATCTCTTCGAAAAGCTCCCGCGTGGCGCTGCTGGCTCCCGAGGCCCCGTGGGAGCCCATGCCCCGCGGGGCTTCCCAGTGCCAGGCCCGGGTGGCGTGCCGGTAGTGCTGGATGAGGACGACCTGGTCGGTGCCGACGAGGGGGAGTATCACGGCGCCGGGGGCCACGGTCGTGGGAACGACGCGCACGTACAGTCCCAGCGCGCCGCCGGGAAACCGCACCGCGTCGCGAACGACCGTGATGAAACGGTCCGAGTACACCACTCCGACCGGCTCACCCGTGCCCACTCCCGCGCTGTCGCGTGCCGCCTCGATGTCGTCTGGTGCGAAAAGAATTTCCACCCCATCGGGAGGGTTCTCGAACAACTCCGGGCGTGTGGCGCGTAGCCGGTCGTACGGTGTCACGCTGCGTTCCGCATTCTGCTCAGTACTCCCAGCTGTCTTCCTGCATGGTGGTGGAGCTGGTGGCGGACGTCAAAGCCGCCTCCTCGCGATACCCGGGAAGTCTTCGGACAAGGTCGTGGAACCGTCTCCACTCCCCCTCGCTTTCCAGGCGTACGGTGGCCATTTCCCGCGCGAACTTCTGCTCAAGGTGCCCTGCGGCGCGGTTCCGGAGTACGAGTTGCACCGAGCCGCCGTACGCGCTGGCTGCCGTTGCAGCGATGCAGCCGGTCACCGACCATGTTTCGTCACCGGTGACCGCGGTGAAGGTCGAGCCGCCTACATTGACGATGACTTCGATGATGGGCATCCAGTTGTTGGCCCTGGCGCCTGCGGCGCGGCGGCTGTTCGCGAGTTGGACGATGACGGAGTTGAGCTTGACGTATCGGTGGAATACTCCTGCGACTCCGTCGTGGAATGCGGCCGGGTCGGTGACGAGGGAGTCGAAGGCCGACATGTACGAGCCCCACTCATCGGACTGGCGCAAGCTCACGATGTCCGCGAGGTCGCGCGAGTCGATGGTGGCGGGCGTGAGGTGGTCTTGTACGGTGGCGAACGCCTGCTTCTGCAGGAACCGCAGCAGCTCATGCGGGTCGTCGACCGTGTGGCTTGTCATTCCCCCGCGAACGTCCCGCCATTCCTGTAGGA
Organism: Streptomyces sp. A01; assembly: GCF_059026195.1. Taxonomy (NCBI): domain Bacteria; kingdom Bacillati; phylum Actinomycetota; class Actinomycetes; order Kitasatosporales; family Streptomycetaceae; genus Streptomyces; species Streptomyces sp. A01. The sequence goes on from NZ_JBWLKN010000005.1 coordinate 323,798, forward strand.
CCAGGCGGCGCAGGCTGTCGCCCGGCGTCAGCGGGTACATGCCGAGAACATCGGCGAGGTTGACGTTGTACATCAGATCCAGCAGTTGCTTGAACTCGCCGGAGAACTGCTTGTTCTTGTCGTACCTCCCGTCGGATATGGGGAAACCGGGCACGGAGACGAACTCTTTGTACAGCACATCCCGGGTGACGCGCTGATTGCTGGTCCGGTTCCTGTTGCTCAGCTCGACCACTTCTCCGATCTTCCGGGCGAACTGCGGGACTTCGCCGGCACGCCGACCTGGGCGGCCAGCAGAGGAATGTCCTTGGCGGTCAGCCCTTGCACGCGGGCGGCGAAGGGGTTGAACAGCGCGGTCTGCGCGGCCGCGGCTCCGGTCGCCACTAGAACTGTACGCATGCGCATGTACGTCTCCCCCTTCTGATTCAGCTTTCTCTTCCCGCACGTCGATCAACTCCGTGTTCAACTCCGCGTTCGGAATCCGGAGGTGGTCGCCTGCGGCTCGCCGTGGAAACCCGCTGTGGGGACATGCCGACCGGCGTGCTCCTACCGACGGGTTCATCTCGGCGTTTGTCGCGCCAAGCCACCCAGTGGTGCGACGGACGCGGTCGGCATCAACGACTGTGCGGGGCTTTGGAGTTGCCCGAAAGCGCCGCCCAGCACCGCATCGGCGGCCAGCAGCGACGGCCAGGTACTGGCCACGGCCGGAGACGACCGCGCCGTACGCGTGTGGAGCCTGGCGACAGGCAAGCGGACCGCCACGCTCAGAGGGCCCACCAGCGCCGTGCGGAAACTGGTGATCACTCCTAACGGGAGCACCCTGGCCGTGGGCAGCAACGACGGCACCATCCGTGTGTGGGACGTCGCCACCCGCCGTACCACCGCGACGCTCACCGCCAACTCCGGCTTCGTCCGCGCGGTGGCCTTCAGCCCCGACGGCTCCACCCTCGCCTCCACCAACGCCGACGACAGCGTACGGCTGTGGAGCACGCGAACCACGCATCTGCGGGCCACCCTCACCGGCCCCGCCATCGAAGGCATACCGACAGTGCGCTTCTCGCCCGACGGCCACGCCCTGGCCATCCCCGGCCCCCGCAATGCCGCCCGCGTCTGGAGCACCGACGCCAGCAGCACCCACGCTGGGAGCTCCCACGCCGACTACGTCGGCCGCGTCCGGAGCGCCGACGCCGACTATGTCGCCAGGCGCGGCTGCGGCCTCAGCAGAGACCACCACTGGGCACAACTCCTCCCGGACCAGCCGCCCAGGTGCCGCAAACAAAACCGCCCCTGACCTGTTTTCGCAGGTCAGGGGCGGTTCCCTTGAAGCGGTAGCGGTGGGATTTGAACCCACGGATAGCTTGCACCATCACACGCTTTCGAGGCGTGCTCCTTCGGCCGCTCGGACACGCTACCGAGAGAGAGCTTAGCGGACGGTGGGCCGTGCTCTGAAATCGGTTCGGGTGACGGCCTCGGATCGGTGGCGTTGTGGGGCACGCGGACGGGTGGCGGGTCAGCGCCGGCGGAAGAAGTGGGTCAGCAGGCTCGCGCACTCCTCGGCGAGGACGCCGTGGACGACCTCGGGCCGGTGGTTGAGCCGGCGGTCGCGTACGACGTCCCACAGGGAACCCACGGCGCCCGCCTTCTCGTCAACCGCGCCGTAGACGACCCGGTCGAGGCGGGACAGGACGATCGCGCCCGCGCACATCGTGCACGGCTCCAGGGTGACCACCAGTGTGCAGTCCGTCAGCCGCCACTCGCCGACCTGGCTCGCCGCCGCACGGATGGCCAGAACCTCGGCGTGCGCCGTGGGGTCGCCCGTCGCCTCGCGTTCGTTGCGGCCACGGCCGAGCACGGAGCCGTCCGGGCCCAGCACGATGGCGCCGACCGGCACGTCGCCCGTCTCCGGGGCCCGTACGGCCTCCTCCAGGGCGTGCCTCATCGGCGCGAGCCAAGGATCGCGCAAAGGGTCGCTCATGACACCAGTGTGCGGCAGCCCGCCGCCGTGCCTCGGCGGGCCGCCCTGGTACGGGGCCTCGTGGGGCCCCCGGATTCAGCGCACCGTCTCCAGGACCTCCCCGCAGCCGAGGACCTCCGCGATCTCCCCGAGAGCGTCGGAGCTGAGCGCGCGCAGCTGCCCGCTGCTCATCCCGAGGTCGGTGAGGATATCCGCGTCGCCGAGCGGGCCCGGCGGGACTGTCTCGTCGGACACGGCGGCAGCGTCCTCCTCCACTTCGGAGTCGGGTTCACCGTCCTCCGTCCCGTCGAGGTCGACCAGCCGGTCCAGGTCGTCTTCCGAGTCGTGGTCGATCAGCTCGTCGGTGAGCATCGTTCCGTACGAGCTGCGAGCGGCCGCTGCCGCATCCGAGACGTAGATGCGCGGGTCCTCCTCGCCGTCCACCCGGACGAGGCCGAACCACGCGTCTTCCTGCTCGACGAAGGCGAACACCGTGTCCTCGTCCACCGCGGCCCCCCGGGCCAGATCGGTGAGGTCGGACAGGGTCTCCACATCGTCGAGCTCTGTGTCGCTCGCTTCCCACCCGTCTTCGGTGCGCGCGAGCAGTGCGGCGAAGTACACCGTGACTCTCCCACTGGTCATAGGCGTGCCGGGACAGACGGGGCTACGCCCCGCCCACTCGGAATCGTGGCAGAAACCAGCGTCTCAGGAGGGGTCTTCCGCACTGCGTCGTGCAGCTGTCCGAAGTCATGTCACTTTCGGAACACTCACGGACGCACTCGGTGATCCGCACATGCGTCCGGTGACGCGGCGGGTACGGAACGCACCGGGCGCCTGCGTCCGCCCACGTCCGCCCCGCTCGCCCGCCCCCGCGCGCGTGCAGGAACGTCGTCGGTGTCGTGCGTGTCGTGCGTGTCGTCGTGTCGTGTGGGTGTCCTGGGCGCGTGCGTCGCGCTTTAGCTCTGCGCTACCAGCGAAACGTGCGCATGCGCATCGCCTGCCGCATCCGGGCGGCGCGCGCCCGGCGCGGCTGCACACGCTCGCGGAGTTCCTTCGCCTCATTCAGCTCGCGCAGGAACTGTGCGCGCCGTCGGCGGCGGTCGATGTCTGTCTCCTGCGTTGTCTCGTCGCCGAGTTCGTCTTGGTCAGCCATGGCACACCACCTCGGGCGGAGCTATGCGCCCAGAGCAGCAGGCCGGGCGTACGTGCCCACTTTCCCCCGAATCAGTGGTTTGACGCCACCGCGACGGCAGACTGTGCGCGGCTGTCCGCCGCGCGGTCAACGCGCGTCCGCTCGGCTACTGTCGATGCCATGCGTATCCACGTCGTCGACCACCCACTGGTCGCGCACAAGCTCACCACCCTGCGCGATCAGCGCACTGATTCCGCGACCTTCCGGCGGCTCGCCGACGAGCTGGTCACCCTGCTCGCGTACGAGGCCACTCGCGATGTGCGCACCGAACAGGTCGACATCGAGACCCCGGTCACGGCGACGACCGGGGTGCGGCTCTCACATCCGCGTCCGCTCGTCGTGCCGATCCTGCGCGCCGGTCTCGGCATGCTCGACGGCATGGTCCGGCTGCTGCCGACGGCCGAGGTGGGCTTCCTCGGCATGGTGCGCAACGAGGAAACGCTGCAGGCTTCGACGTACGCGTCCCGCATGCCCGAGGACCTCTCCGGCCGTCAGGTGTACGTGCTCGATCCGATGCTGGCGACCGGCGGCACGCTTGTCGCGGCGATCAACGAACTGATGGCGCGCGGCGCGGATGACGTGACGGCGCTGTGCCTGCTGGCGGCGCCCGAGGGGGTCGAGGTCATGGAGCGCGAGCTGGCGGGCACGCCGGTGACGGTGGTCACCGCGTCCGTCGACGAGCGGCTCAACGCGCAGGGCTACATCGTGCCTGGCCTCGGCGACGCGGGCGACCGGATGTACGGCACCACAGGCTGACGTTTCACGCGGTGATCCACGGCTGGCGTTCCACGGTGGGCGTTCCGCTACCGATGGTCTCCGGCTGACGGTCTACGACCGATGGTCTCCGGCTGACGCCCCGCTGCTGGTGTTTCTTCAGTCGTGGCGTCGTGGCGTCGTGGCGCGGCACCGCTCCGCCGCCCTGTCGCCGTGCCTTCGGGGTCGGTGTTCGGTGCCGGTGCCGGTGTCTCTGGCTCGGTCTCGGGTCAGCAGTTCCGTGAAGTCGTCGGCGAGGGGTTGGCCAGAGCGGTGAGCGCCTTGCCGGCGGCTTTCTTCGTCGCCAGCTTCTTGTAGCCGTCACCGATGATGAGGTCGATGTCCTTGGCCTTGCGGGCGTCGCTCTTCGTTCTGGCCCCGGCGAGCTGTGCGCCCAGCACGTCGAGGCTGCTGCCGTCGTTGGTGGCCTTGGGGCCGAGCAGCAGCCCGGTCTCCTTGACCTTCTTGTCGTAGGCGGCGGGCGCGTTGCCCACCTTTCCGATCTTGAAGCCGCGCTTCTTCAGCTCGTCGGCGGTGTCCTTGGCGAGGCCGCTGCGAGTGGTGGCGTTGTAGATGTTGACCGTGATGCCGGATGGTTTCGGCAGCGGACGCGCGGACGGGCGCGCGCTCGGCATGTCGACCGGGTGGCAGTCCTTGTCCTCGGAGGCGTGTGCCGCGCTGCCGCCCCCGCCCGTGAACACGTCGACGAGCTGCAGTGTGCCCCAGCCGATGATGCCGAGTGTGAGAGCCGAACCGAGCACGGCGAGCACGAGGCGACGGCGATTCTTGGGACGACGCATACGCGGGTAGCAGTCGCCCGTGATGCGGTACTTTCCGCCCATGCCGGGAGGCGTCAGCATGCTCATGGCCGCAGCGTAGTGCGGGTGGCAGCCAATGCCTACTAAATGATCAATGGTTGACCCCAGGCCCAACCCAAAAGGGTTAATCCGGCCGGGTGCGGAGGCCGTCGCGGCGGTCGGCGGACGGCCCCTCGGACGGGGGCCGGGCTGGTCCGAGTGGGCGTGCGGGCGGGGACGGGCGGGTGCCCCAGGCCGCCGCTCGCGTCGGCGTAGCCGCGGCTCGGTGAGGGATGGGCGTGTCGGGGCGCGCTCGCTCGATGCCGGGGTGGTCGTGCCGGGCCCGGCCGCGCTTGTTCGGTGCTGGTGGTACGAACCCGGCATCCGGTGCGAGACCCCGTGCTCGGTACCCGTACGAGACCGGTCGGCACCCGCTACGAGACCGGGCAGGAGCGTGTTGCTTTACCGGGTGGGGGTGTCGCTTCGGTGCTGGGGCGGCGGGGCCGGCCCGCTCAGCCCAGTTCCAGCACGCGCGCGTGCAGCACTTGCCGCTGCTGGAGCGCCGCGCGCACCGCGCGGTGGAGTCCGTCCTCCAGATACAGATCGCCCTGCCACTTCACGACATGGGCGAAGAGGTCCCCGTAGAACGTGGAGTCCTCCGCGAGCAGCGTCTCCAGATCGAGCTGCTGCTTGGTGGTGACGAGCTGGTCAAGGCGTACCGGGCGTGGGGCCACATCCGCCCACTGGCGGGTGCTTTCCCGGCCGTGGTCGGGGTACGGCCGCCCGTTTCCGATGCGCTTGAAGATCACACGGAAAGCCTACCGGGCAAGCGGTACCCGGCGCAGCCATGAGGCAAGAGTGCGAAAGTGATAAACGGCGGCATATCGGGAGCGATTCCTGAGTGGGAGCGTGTCCTCCGCCGCTGCTTGGGTCCCGGGCGCACTGACCACCGCCGAAATCGCCCCCTCGACCGGTCCGCGTCAGCCTCGCGTTCGGCGTCGGCGCTGCACTGCGGGAGGGTGACGCCTCTCCGGGCGCGTGCGGCCGGGCCAGTTCTTCCGCGCTCATCCGGTGCGGAGATCCGTCGGTCACGGCCTCTGGGCCGCCTCACTCGCCGTCTGAGAACCCGAGCGCGGGCGGCTGCGCCGGGGCGGCAGGGGCGCGACGGAATTCGACACGAACGAGCTACTACGCGCCCCTACGCCTTGCCCTCGCTCTTGCCCTCGCCCTTGGCCCCGGCGCTCCCACGACCGCTGCCGCCGGTTCCGCCGCCGGTGGTCTTCTCCGGTGCCTGGCGTGCCGCCCGCTTGGCGTTCTGTTTGTACGCGCGGACCTTGGCCAGCGTCTCCGGCCCCGTGATGTCGGCGGCGGAGCGGTAGGAGCCGACGTCGCCGTACGGGCCCGCCACCTCGCGCCAGCCCGCCGGTGTCACGCCGAGCTGCTTGCCGAGCAGCGCCAGGAAGATCTGCGACTTCTGCTTGCCGAAGCCCGGCAGGTCGTTCAGCCGACGCAGGACCTCCTTGCCGTCGTCGCAGTCGCGCCACAACGCGGCCGGGTCGCCGCCGTAGTGCTCGACCAGGTACTGGCACAGCTGCTGCACGCGCTTGGCCATGGAACCCGGGTAGCGGTGCACGGCGGGCTTGGCGGACAGCAGCTCGGCGAACCGTTCGGGGTCGTAGGTGGCGATCTCATGGGCGTCGAGGTCGTCGCCGCCGACGCGCTGCGCGATGGTGTACGGGCCGGAGAAGGCCCACTCCATGGGGACCTGCTGGTCCAGCAGCATCCCGATCATGGTGGCCAGCGGGCTGCGGCTGAGGAGGGCGTCGGCCTCCGGCTGCTGAGCGAGCCGAATGCTGTTGTCCATGGGCGGTCGGGGAGCGGCCCTCAGATGGCGGACAGGTTCCCCGTCCTCCTTTCGGTCCATCGCGACCAGCCGTAGCTCACCGGCCGCACATCCGACACAAGCGACGCCTTCCATCATTTCCCGCACGCCGATGCTTCGCGACCGCGCCACACGGGCACTACCGGCACCACTACCGGCACCACCGCCCACGGCACCGCACCCCACGACCACGGCGCCATGGCGCGCTCCCGCACGACCCCGTCCGCCCGACCCTCCGCCCGGCCCCGTCCGTATGTCCCGTCCGTGCGCCCCGTCCGCCCGCCCCGGCCACGCGCCCAGTCCGGGACCCACCGTTCCCGTCTGGCCGCCTACGCCGAGGGCGTGAGCTGGACGAGCATCTTGCCGGTGTTCGCCCCGCTCAGTACGCCGAGGAACGCGTCCACGACCCGGTCGAAGCCCTCGTACACCGTCTGGTCCATGACGATCCGCCCCGCCTGGATGTGCGGTACGAGGAAGTCGGCCAGCTCCTCGGCGACGTGCGGGTGGTCGCGGACCGCGAAGCCCTCAAGGCGAAGGCTCTTGTCCACGATCTCGTAGAGGTTGCGCGGGGCGGCGGGTGGCTGGGCGCTGTTGTACTGGGCCACTGCTCCGCACCAGGCGATGCGGCCGTACGTTCGGAGCGAGCCGATCGCGGCCTCCAGGTGGTCGCCGCCGACGTTGTCCAGGTACACGTCGATTCCGTCGGGGGCGGCCTTCGCCAACTGCTCGCTCACCGGGCCGTCGTGGTAGTTGAAGGCGGCGTCGAAACCCAGGTCGTCGACGAGGTGCGCGACCTTCGCCGCCGAGCCAGCGCTGCCGATCACCCGACCCGCGCCGAGCAGCCGGGCGAGCCGGCCGGCCGCGCTGCCCACGCCTCCGGCTGCGGCCGAGATGAAGACGGTCTCTCCCGGCTGGAGCTTGGCGATCCTGGTCAGCGCGACGTAGGCGCTCAGTCCGGTTCCGCCGAGTACACCGAGGTGGGCGCTCACCGGTACCCCCTCGTACCGGGGCAGCAACCGGGCGTTCCCGGCTGAGCTGACGACCGCGTGCGTACTCCAGCCGCCCCGGTGGAAGACGAGTTCGCCGACGGGCAGCGCGGGGTCGCCGGACGCTGTGACGCGGCCTATCGCCCGCCCCTCCAGCGGGGCGTTCAGGTCCCAGCCGCCGTCCATCTCCTCGCGCATGTACGGATCAACGGAGAGGTAGACGTTCTCCACAAGGGCCGTGCCGGGTGCCACGGTCGGCAGTGGCTGCTGGAGGAAGGTGAAGTTGTCGGCGGTGGGCGCCCCATGAGGGCGGGAAATCTGCTGTACGGAGCGGAAGGTGCTGGTCATGGCGTCACCGTAGAGCGGTGCCACGGTGGCTCCCAGCCTCTTGCGTCGATGGAAGAGCACCTTCCATGAAGGCCGTTCATGGGATTGGATGCGCCAGGTGACCGAAACCGACGCCAGCAGTCCACACCGGGCCCCAGCCGCAGCGACCGGGCCCCAGCGCACCGGCCGGACCCAGCGGGATTCCGGGCGCGCCGACCGGAGCGCGGTAGCGCCGCGGTTCAAGGGCGCGCGGCCGGAGGCGGCGGAGCTCACCGGGCCCGAGCTGCGGGTGTTGGTGGCCGTGGCGGAGGAGGGCGGGTTCACGGCGGCCGGGGTCAGGCTCGGCCTGACCCAGTCGGCCGTCTCCCATGCCGTACGGGCCTGTGAGCGCAAGCTCGGCGCCGTGCTGTTCGACCGTGGCCGGCACGGTGCCAGGCCGACCCCCGCCGGCGCGAGGGCCAGCGCGCACGCCCGGCGCATCCTGCGGCTGCTGGGGACGATGGCCGCCGAGACCCAGGGGGAGGCGGCGGGCGGCATCTCGGGGCCGCTGCGTATCGCCGCCTTCCGCAGCGCGGCCGCCCATCTGCTGCCCGCCGCCCTCGCCCGGCTCACCGCACGGCACCCGGGGCTCACACCGGAGGTGCGGATCGTACGGGAGGTCGGGCGCGGCACGGCGGGGGAGGTGGCCGACGGGCGGGCCGACCTCGCCATCGCCACCCTCAACGCGAACGAGCCGACGCCTGCGGGGCTGCTGTCGGCCGGTCTGATCGACGAGCCGTACTTCCTGATCCACCCTCCGGGCCACGCCGCGCCGCGCACCCTCCCGCTGATCGACTGGGAGGAGAACTGCGGCTCGTACACCCGTGAGTGGTGGGACGCCCAGGCGTGGATACCGCCCGCCACGGTCAACGTCGAGGACGACACCGTGGTGCTCTCGATGGTCGCGCAGGGCATGGGGATGGCCATCATGCCCGCCCTCGCACTGGTCGCCACCCCCGCCGCGATCGCCATCACCGACCTCGGGCCACGCCGCCCGGCCCGCGGCGTCGGCTACGTCACCACGCCGGAGATGGCGCGGCACCCGGCGGTCAGGGAACTCATCCGGGAGCTGCGCTCCACATCTCCGATGGCGGCCGTCGGCGCCGTCCGCTCGGACCCGGAGGAGCCGCGAGCGGTCCGCGCCGACGACACGGTGAGCTGACCGAGTCAGCTGCCGGAACCGGGCGGGCTGGGCCGAGCCGGGCGGGCTGCGTAGGGGATGTGTGGGGGAGCGGATCAGTGGTACGAATCTGGTCGGCTCGGTGGCGTGCGGCGGGAGCGAGGACGCGGCGGCGGGCGGGCCGTCCGGTTCGCCACCGGCAAGCGTGGATGCGCCTGCCCGACACCTTGGATGACGTGCTGTGCTGGATGACGTGCTGAGTGAGCTGGATGACGTGCTGAGTGTGCCGGGTGGCGTGCTGTGAAGGTAGTGATCTTCGGCGCCACGGGGATGGTCGGCCAGGGTGTGCTGCGGGAGTGCCTGCTGGATGAGCGGGTGGAGAGCGTGGTGGCGGTCGGGCGGACGCCGATCGGGAAGCGGCATCCCAAGTTCCGGGAAGTCCTCCACCAGGACTTCACCGACTTCACGGCCATCGCCGACGAACTCACCGGCTTCGACGCGTGCTTCTACTGCCTGGGCATTTCGGCGGCGGGCAAGCGGGAGGAGGAGTACCGGCGGGTGACGTACGACTACGCGGTCGCCGCCGCGCGGGCGGTCGGCGCCGGAAACCCGTCGCTCACCTTCACGTACGTCTCGGGTGAGGGCACGGACAGCACCGAGCGCGGCCGCTCCAAGTGGGCCCGGGTGAAGGGCCGTACGGAGAACGCGCTCCTCGCGTTGGACTTCCACGCGTACATGTTCCGGCCGAACTACATCCAGCCCCTGCACGGCGAGACCTCGAAGACGCCCGCGTACCGGGCGATCTACGTGGCCATCTCCTGGCTCTACCCACTGCTCAGGCGGCTGGCGCCGAAGCATGTGACGACGACGGAGCGGCTGGGGCGCGCCATGATCAACGTGGTGGAGTGGCAGGGCGCGGGCGAGCACGTGCTGCACAGCCCGCAGATCAACCGGGCCGCGGCGGCCGGCGGCCGGCGCCCACTGAGCCGCTGACGCGCTGCTGATCTTCTGCTGCTGACCTGCCACTGACCTGCCACTGATCTGCCGCCGACCTGTCGCCGGCCTGCCTTTGGCCTGGGGCGTGGCAGGCGTGGCGTCGCCCGTCCTATTCGCCCCCGCCCCCGCCTCCGCCACCATCTCCGCCGCCTCCGCCCCCGCCATCACCACTCCCCCCGCCGTCGCTTCCTCCCCCATCACCCCAGCTGTCGCCGCCGCCGGACCCCGAGTCGTCGCTGCCGCCACCGACGTGGGTGAACCAGGGCTCCTCCCAGACGATGGGCTCGCCCGGCTCCGGAGCGGGGCGGCGGGTGCCGAAACGGACCATTCCGGTGCCGTCGCCGATGGCGAAGGAGATGGCGAAGAAGTGGGCCATGACGGCGTCGAGCGGGTCGGCGTTCTCGTGCCGCACCTGCGTGAGCGGCCGCAAGGGCAGGCCCCGGCCCGAGTTGGGCGCCGGGCGGGCGAGCCAGGCCACCAGCACGCCGTTGCGGGAGAGCGACGACGTACGCCTGTTGTGCCGCCGCAACTCCCAGTGCCCCAGCGGCGACGAGACGGTCACGGAGCGCTGGGTCCACCGCCGCCTGAACGTCACGGTCACGGCCGCCGGCACCTCGCCGATGGTGACACTCAGCATGGCCCCGGGGTCGCGCACCCGCGACGACATGCCGTACGGACCGCGCAGCCGGACGACGGGGGCTCCCTGCGCCCATACGTCGGCCCGGACCAGGCGGCGGTCCACGGTGACCGTGACCGGTCCGGACGGTGCCGGTGCCTGCCGCCGCGCCATCCACAGCGGCACGCCTTCCCGCTGCGCCTGGCCTGCCATGGCGGCGACGGCGCCCGGCCCGCCGTTGAACTGCGTCGCCATCCGGCCGAGCACACCGACGAACTCGGCGGCCCGCCGCACCTTCACCAGTTTCGTCGACCCCGAGACCCGTACGACGGGCACCGCCCCGCTGCCCTCGGGTATCCGGCTCAGCGGCCGTTCGGAACCACCGCCACCGAGCCACTGCCCGCGCTGGAACGCCTCGGCCATGGCCACCAGGTGCAGCTCGGTCAGCGGCGTGCGCTGCGCGCCGGTCTTCAGCGTGGTGTCGGTCAGCTGGACGGTCGTGGCCAGCGGGTTCCAGGACTTCTCCGCGTAGATGACCTCATGCATGAGTCCCCCGTTGTGTCTGTTTCGGCCGTGGCGCACAGGGTGCTTCGACCCGTGGTCGTCGGGCCCCGGCCACAGTTTTCGACTACCGCTGGGCGGCTGCCGGTTCCCCGTTCACGCCACTTGCTTCGCTTGGGCGTTGTGGACCTTCGGCCACCGTCGCCCGGGCCTGGCTGGGGGACAGCGGCGCACCCTGGTCGAACGCGGCGCTGAAGGCCGCCGCGCCCAGCGCCTCGCGGGCGGCAGCGGTGGCACGGTCCACGTCGCCGCGTTCGGCGGGCGGCAGCGGTGCGCCGACGGACTGCCGGGCCGCCGCGGCCGAGCCCAGCAGGACCGCCGCCTGGCGGTGCTGACCGGCGCGGGCCCGCGCACCGGCCAACCCCTCCAGCGCCAGTGCCATCGCCCGGGGGTCGCCAAGGCCGTGCGCTACGGCGAACCCGTCCAGGTGCAGGACCAGGGCTGCGGCGGCGTCTCCGCGCAGCTCGGCCGTGAAACCCAGCTCGGCGAGCACCAGGCTGGCGCCGGGCTCGTAGCCGACCTCGCGGAACCAGCTCAGCAGGGCACGCCAATGCCGCTCGGCGGTGTCGTAGTCGCCCTCTCTGCGGGCTCCGAGCGCGAGCCCGATCTCCGCGCTGACCTGGCCCGACCTGAAGTTCTGGGACCGGGCGAGCTGGTGGGCACGCTGGTGGTGGGCGCGGGCCTGCTCGTAGTCGCCGGTCAGCAGGGCGAGACGGCCGAGACCGGTCAGTCGCCGGGACACCTCCGTCCACAGCCCCAACTCCTCGGCGATGAGGAGTCCCTCGTGGTGCAACCGGGTGGCGCGCGCGTAGTCGCCGGTGAACTCGGCCAGGGACGCCAGCGGGAACACCGTCTGCGACTGGCCCCAGCGGTCGCCCAGTTCACGGAACAGGCGCGCGCTCAGCTCGCCGTCGTGCCGCACCGCGTCGAGGTCGCCACGGGCCATGGCGTGCCTGGCGCGCACGCTCAGCGCGGCCGCCGTGCCCCAGGAGTCACCCCGTTCACGGAAACCGGCCAGGGCCTGGTTCACCAGGTCCTCGCCGGTTTCCACGTCCCCGGCTCCCATCTGCGCGGACCCCAGCAGCCACAGCGCCATCAGGCGGCCGGGCGGGTCATCGACGGCGTCGTACATCCGCAGTACGGCACGAATCATGCGCTCGGCGACCGAGCCACCGGCCGACGCCACTGTGCCGGAGTCGGCCGCGCCCGCGTCTGCCGTTCCTGCGTCTGCCGGGCGTGCGATTGCTGTGCCTGCGGTTGCTGTGCCCGGGTCTGCCGTTCCTGCGTCTGCCGTGGCTGCTGTTGTACGTGCTTCTGTCGCGCGTTCTGCTGCCGTACGTGTTGCTGCCGTACGCGCCTCTGCCGTACGTGGGGCTACCGCGCCCGGGGCCGCCTGGGGACTGTCCGTAGGACGGCTGTCCGTTGGTCGGCTGTCCGTCGGCGGGCCGCCCGCCGTCAGCGTGATCGCCGTATGCCACGCCATGGCCAGCGCACGCGACGGCGACGGCACCGGCTGCGCCTGTTCCGGCTCCTGCCCGGTGCCGAGGGCCGAGGCCAGCGCCCGGTGGGCCTCGGCGAGGCGACCGCGCAGCACCCAGTACGGGGCCAGCGAGTTGACCACGCACAGCGCGCGTTCCTCGGCCCCGCTCCGTACGGCATGGTCGAGCGCGCGCCGCAGGTTGGCGCTCTCCTGGTCGAGCCGTCGCAGCCAGCGCTGCTGGTCGGGGCCGCGCAACCGGGGAGCGGCCGCAGTGGCCAACGCCGCGTAGTACGCGCTGTGCCGCTCCCGCGCCCACTCCAGCTCCCCGGCGGCGCGCAGCCGCTCGGAGCAGTAGTCGCATACGGACTCAAGGAGCCGGTAGCGCGGCCCTTCGGGTCCGTCATCGAGGACGACCAGCGAACGGTCGACCAGCCGGGCCAGCAGATCGAGCACATCCCCAGGCCCGAGGGCGGTCCCAATCTCCGTACGGGGGACATCGGTTGTCGCCGACGGCGTCGGTACGGCCGCCGCGCCCGGATCTTCCGTGCGGTCTTCCGCGCAGAGCGCTTCAGCTGCCTCCGGTGTGCAGCCTCCCGCGTATACCGACAGCCTGCGCAGGACGACGCGTTCCGCGTCCGACAGCAGCTCCCAGCTCCAGTCGATCATCGCCCGCAGCGTGCGGTGGCGTGCGGGAGCGTTGCGGTATCCGCCGGACAGCAACGCGAACCGGTCGTCGAGCCTTGCCGCCAGGCCGTGCACGCCCAGCGTCCGTACCCGGGCGGCGGCCAGTTCCAGCGCCAGCGGGATGCCGTCCAGGCGGTGACAGATCGACGCGACCGCGTCGGCGTTCTCGGCGGTCAGGGCGAATCCGGGGGCGGTGGCCGCCCTGGCCATGAAGAGCTGGACGGCGCTCGCCGCCAGCAGGCGCTCGGGGTCGTTCTCCGCCGCCGCGTCTGGCAGGGTCAGCGGAGGGACCGCCCATACGCGCTCGCCCGCCAGCCCGAGCGGTTCCTGGCTCGTGGCGAGCACCCGCAACCCGGGAACGCGCCGCAGCAGCGCACCGGTCGCCTCGGCGACCGGTTCCACCAGGTGCTCGCAGTTGTCCAGTACGAGCAGCAGGCTCTTGCCCCGCAGGGCGTCGGCCAGCCGCTCCACCGGGACGGGTGGCGCCATGTCGCGTGCCCCGTCCGTGGCGGTGTCGTCCCGTAGGGACAGGGCCTTCATGACGCGCTCCACCACCGCGCACACCGCGTCGCTGGTGGCGTCCAGCGTGGCCAGTTCCACGAGCCACGCCCCATCGACGAACTCACCGGGGAATCCGCCGGGAGGCTCAGGGAACCCACCGGGAGACTCGGGGAATCCACGAGGAGATCCGGAGAACCCACCGGGAGACCCGAGGACCGCACCGGGAGACCTGAGGACCGCACCAGAAAATCCGGGGAGCGCACCAGAGGACCCGCTGAGCGCGCCCGGGGCCTCGGCTGCCGGTCGCTGCTCCGCCGCGTCCGCCAGGCGTGTCGCCACCGCCAGGGCCAGCCGGGTCTTGCCGACACCGCCTGGGCCGGTGAGCGTGACCAGACGACCGGTGGCGAGCAGTTCGGTGATCGCCGGGATGGCGTCGGCCCGGCCGACGAGTCCGGTGACGGGGGCGGGCAGATTGCTGCGGGGTCCCGGCCGGCGCTCGGCAGGCAGTGCGGCGAGACCGGGCTCCTGGCGCAGGATCGCCTGGTGCAGAGCGGCCAGTTCGCCGCTGGGCTCCAGGCCGAGCTCGTCGGCGAGCCTGCGCCGCAGGTCGTCGTAGCCGTCAAGGGCCTCGCTCTGCCGCCCGGCGCGGTAGAGGGCGCGCAGCTGCGCGGCGCGCAACCTCTCCCGTAGCGGATGCCTGGCCACCAGGGCGCTGAGCTCACCGGTCAGCGCGCTGTGTTCGCCCAGTTCGAGGCGGGCTTCGGCCTGCTCCTCGTACGCGGCCAGCCGGTCCTCGTCGAGCTGGGCGATGGCCGACCGGGCGAACGGCTCGTCGGCGAAGTCGGCGAACGCCTCGCCCCGCCACAGCCCCAGCGCCTCCGACAGCAGCCGCGTCCTCGCCCGCGGTTCGGCGACCGTACGAGCCTGCCCGAGCAGTGCGCTGAACCGTCCCGCGTCGACGGCGTCCCCCTCCGCCCGCAGCAGATAACCGGCCGGTCCTGACACCACCAGCCCCCGGCCTCCCGGCTCGGCGGCTTCCAGCGCGCGGCGCAGCTGCGACACCTTGCCCTGTAGGGCGTTGGCGGGGTGGTCGGGCGGCTCCTCGCCACTCCACAGATCGTCCACCAGCCGGTCCACGGACACCGGTCGCCCCGGCTCCACCAGCAGCCGGGCAAGCAGAGCCCGCACCTTGGCCCCGGGAACGCGTACGGGTTCATTCCCCGCCGTCCAGACAGCCAGCGGACCCAGCACCCCGAATCGCATGAACAGACGATAGCCGCCGCGCGCACTTCACAGCGGACCGGCAGTGGACCGACAGCCGATCGGCAGCGCGCCCCCGGAAGGTGGTCATCAACAGCCCGGAAGCGGGCGAACGGCACGGCCGCCGCGTACGCCCCAACGCATCACCGGGACAGCGGCAGCGCACCACCGAGACAACAAACCGCGGGAACCGCGCGACTGCGCGACCGCGCAACCGCGCAACCACGAAACAGAGGAGCGAGCGGACATGTCCACCACGCACAAGCAGCACATCACGATCATCGGACTCGGCAACCTGGGCCAGGTGCTCGCCGACATCTATCTCGACAACGGACACCCCGTGACCGTCTGGAACCGTTCCGGGGCGAAGGCCGACAGACTGGTCGCCAAGGGAGCGACCCGGGCGGCCAGCGTGGCCGAGGCCATCGCGGCAGGCGATCTGGTGATCGTCTGCGTCCTCGACTACGACGCGGTACGGGCGCTGCTCACCCCGGCGGCCGCCGCGCTGGCGGGCCGGGTGCTGGTCAATGTCACCTCGGGCATCCCTGAGCAGGCCCGCGAACTCGCCGCCTGGGTGTCCGCGCAGGGCGCTTCCTACGTGGACGGCGCGGTGTACGCGGTGCCGCAGACCGTCGGCACCCCGGAGGCGTTCGTCGTCTACAGCGGTTCGGCCACCGCCTTCGAGGCGAACCGCCCGCAGCTCGAACTCCTCGGCTCCGCCACCTTCGTCGGCGCCGATCCGGGCCTGGCCCCGGTCTACGACGTGGCCCTGCTCAGCGGGATGTACGGCATGTTCGCGGGTTTCTTCCAGGCGGCGGCTCTGGCCGAGGCGGCGGGCATCAAGGCGGCCGACCTCACCACGCTGCTGGTCCGCTGGCTGACCGAGGCCGCCGCCGCGCTGCCCGGCTTCGCCGCGGAGATCGACTCCGGCGACTACGCGACCGAGACGTCCAACCTCGTCATCAACCAGGCGGGCCTGGCCAACATCCTGGCGGCCACCACGGCCCAAGGCGTCCCCACCGACCTGCTGGCGCCCCTCCAGGCGCTGTTCGACGAGCAGGTGTCCCGGGGCCACGGCGCGGAGAGCTTCGCGCGGACGGTCGAGTCCCTGCGCGAACGCACCGCACGCAGCGCGCACGCCGCGCGGTAGCGCGGAGAGCCAGCCGCCGCCGTGCGGTGGGTGCCCGACGGGGGCTACCCACCGCACCGGCGGCGCTTCCCGTCACCGACCGCTCCGTGCTCGTACGTTCACGACCTTGTACGTCACGCCTCACTTCGGAGGACCCGGGCGTAGTCCGTGACCACCCGGCGGAACAGGTCATGCCCAGGGTGGCGGCCGGTGTGGCGCAAGCACCAGTCCTGTGCTGCGTCCTGGCTCTCGTAGCCGCCGGATTCGGCCCGGCAGCCGACCGTCATACAGAAGGCTTCGTACGTCACATCTGCCTCGGGTGCTTGGCGAATGGTGTGCTGGATGAAGCGCGGAACGGCAGGGCTCGCAAGGGCTGCATCGTGCGTGGGTCTGGTGGCCGTAGGCCGGGAGATCTCGTACGGGAGGCTCATTCCGTCACTTCCGTCACTTCCGCCGAAAGCGCCGGGTCGTCACTGACCGGGCCAAGTACGTCGGTTGCGCGTGCCTGGCCGCTCCGTTGATCGGCGATCCGTAGCGCGTCGTCCAGACTCTCCGACAACCGCGCGCACGAGTAGCGCAGCAGATGGGCCGAGGCCCTGGGATCGGCCATCAGGTCCCGTACGTGGCCCAGGAGAGTTCTGCCCATGGCGAGTTGTACGGCTTCGGCGTGCTGGCGGAGGTGTTCAGGGGGTGATGCCATGGGGGGTACCTCGTCTCGCGCTGGTCTCCTGGGATCAGCAATCACTTGACGGGAAAAGGGGTTGCACATGCCCGCATGTCCATGCGACTTGACGCCCGACCGGCCTGCCCGACATCTCTTCGGCTCGGAGATGCGCCGATTACGGGAAGCGGCGGGGACGACCCTGGGAAGGGCCTGGGCGAGGTGATCAACTATGGCTCGGCCGAGGCCTCCGCCGAGCTGTACGGCTGCGTCAAGACGGCGGGGCTGGTGCGTCTCCTATCAGGTTGCGGAGACCATCTTCAGTGCAAGGGCACGCAGGGGTGCGATTCGAGTGCGGGCCGGACCGTTGTGGACGGCGTTGGTGCAGATCACGATGTAGCGGCCGACGGCCGGGGCGAGGTAGATGCTCGTGCCAGTGAAGCCGTGGTGGTAGGCGACCTGGCCGGTATGGGCGCTGATCCAGCCGAGGCCACGGTGAAGACTCGGTTCAATCTCGGCATGTGGAACGAGGCTGCTTCGGAGCCAGCTGCCGAGGGCGGCGTCCTCGTTGGTGTAGGCGATGAGGAGTTGTTCGGCGTAGGTGGCTAGGTCGTTGGTGCTGGCGAAGACTCCGGCGTGGCCGGCGATCCCACCCATCAGGGCGGCGTTGTCGTCATGCGCTGAGCCCCAGATACGCGGTACGCCGGGGAGACGCCGTTCGGTCGGGGCGACCTGCGGGGAACGGGTGACTGGCCCGTATGTGGTGTGACGCATGCCAAGGTTGGTCCACAGGGTGTGGGCGAGCTGGTCGAGCGGCTGCTGGTGGACGTGGGCCAAGGCGAGGCCGAGGAGGATGAAGCCCCGGTTGACGTATCGATGGGTGCGTCCCGGGGTGCCTTCCAGCGGCTCGCAGCTCATGAGCTCGTGGAGCGGCAGCTCGGCGCCCCGGTAGTGGTCGAGGCGTGTAGATGCGCGTACGCCGCTGGTGTGGGCGAGAAGTTGACGGATGGTGGGGTCGGCGCTGGGCGTTTCGCCCTTCATGGACGGTAGGGCGTCGCGGAGGGGCGCGTCGAGGTCGAGCAGGCCCTGGTCGAGGGCGCGGCCGATGAGTGGCCATGTGGCGACGACCTTGGTGAGGGAAGCGATGTCGTAGACCGTGTGCTGGTCGGGGGCTTCGGGTCCCCGTTCAGGGGCAATGGCGCCTGCGGAGAGGAGAGTGCGGGGGCCGGTCGCGGAACCAGTGATGACGACACCACCGGGGGTGGCACCGTTGGCGACAGCAGTGCGCAGAGCCTCGTGCAGGGCGTGGTTGTCGGCGACGGAGAAGGCTGTGGGGTAGGTCATTTACGGAGTCTCCGGTTCAGTGGTGATCTCGGCTCCCAGCGTGGTCAGCCCATCGAGCAAGTGGCCGTAGCCGCGCCGTAAGTGGTGCAGGCCCCGGATCGTAGAGGTGCCATCCGCTGTGAGTGCAGCGATCAGAAGGGCGGTCACCGCGCGGATGTCGGAGGCCTCGGCTTGGGCCGCTCGCAGGCGTACGGGGCCGCGTACGTGGATCAGCGGGCCAGTGGCGCTGATGTCGGCGCCGAAGGCTCGAAGGGGGGCTACGTGTGTGTCCCGCTGTGGGTAGACGCGCTCGCGGATCAGAGAGGTGCCGGTTGCCTGGGTGAGCAGTGCGGCGAGTTGCGGTGCGGTATCCGTGGGGAGAGCCGGATGCGGGCCGGTTTGAGTATCAATGGCGTCCAGGGACTGCGTCGGGAGGGCTTCGGCGGCGCGTCCGGCGAAGCTGAGGGCCAGGCCCGCTGCGGAAAGTGGGGTGGTCAGGCCTTCGGGGAGGTCAGCGAGTGTGATGCTGCTCAAGGTGACGCCGCCACCAGTCGCCGCGGCGGCCATGGCTACGGTCGCGGCTTCGATGCGGTCGCCGGTTACGGTGAAGGTGCCGCCGCCGATGTGGTCGGCGCCGGTGACGTGCAGTCCGGCACCGTCGAAGGCGATGCCCACCCCGCGCTCCGCGAGGAAGCGGGCGGTCTCAGTCACCTCCGGCTCGGTGCTGGGGTTGTTGACGAGGGAGGTGCCGGGTGCGCGGGCGGCCAGGAGCATGGCGGTCACGGTCGCGCCCAGGCTCGGCCCGTACGGAGTACCCACGTCCACGGTGAACGGCTGCACGCCGCTACGGCTGGTGATGGCGCGAATTCCTGTGTGGGAACTGAAAAGGTCCGCGCCCGCGGCTTCCATGGCTGCGAGGTGGCGATCGATGAACCGTGGACAGAACGCGTCACCGCCGGGGTAAGGGAAGGACACCATCCCGGTGCGGGCCAGTACTGAAGCGCCGAGGACGGTGGCCGTACGAACGAGGCGCCCGAATTGCGGGTGGATGACGGGGCAGAGCGCGGCGGCGGGTGTGACGGTGAAGTCGTTTCCGTCGTACGCCGCGCTCGCGCCCGTGTGTTGAAGGAGGCGGGCGCACACGCCGGTGTCCACGACATCGGGGGCGTTGCGCAGGGTGACAGGCTCGTCGGCCAGGAGAGCGGCGGCGTAGAGGTGGAGGGCGATGTTCTTGCTGCCCTGCACGCGATAGCTGCCGAGGAGCGGCCTGCCGCCAGTGACCCTGACGATGCCATCGGTGGGGGGCCGCAAGGCAGTCACCGGACCCGGGAGCCGACGGGCAGAGTGCCGCCGAGCTGGTTGCGGGGATAGATCACGGTCCCGGAACCGATCAGCGTGCCGGGGGAGAGCGCGGTCCCAGCAGGCAGGGTCACTTCGTCGCCAACGACCGCGCCGAACTTCGTCTGGCCGGTGCCGATGCGGCGGCCGTCGAGGTTCACAGTGATCTCCTCGATCGCCGGTTCGGCTACCGGGCCACTGTCACAGCGCAAGCCGGTGGTAGAGCAGAAGGCACCGAAGTTCACCCGGCAGCCGATGACGGAGTCGCCGATGAAGCAGGCATGCTTGGCGAAGACGTGTCCGACGAGCAGGCTGCGCGTGATCTCCGCGTTGAAGCCGATCCGGCAGCCAGGCCCGATCACGCTGTACTCGCGGACCAGGGCACCCGCGCTGACGACCGCGCCCGTGCAGATGAGGGCAGGTCCGAAGACCATGGCCCCGGCCTCGATGCGAGCTCCGGACTGGACGATGACTTCGCCCTGAATGAGGGCACCTGGGTCGATCACGCCGCCGTGGTCAGTGCCGAGTCCGTGGATCGAGGGGTTGTCGAGGTCAGCGGCCAGCAGTGGTTTTACGTCGAAGACTGTCTGGCAGCGGGCGAGCAGGTGCGTGACGTACGGGCTGAGGCCGCGGGCGTCCACGTAGTAGCCGGTGGTCAGCCGGACGTCCGTCGTCGCGGGCGCGGAGAGCTGTCGCACGGGTCCTCCCTAAGAGGTGGGGCTCAAGTTCGGGGGGTTCAGCTCGTGGCCATGGCGTTCTCTCGCAAGGCGATGCCGCGCTCCAGCTGGATGACGAACAACTGGGCCTGGCCGGGGTCCAAGACGAGAGTGGTGGGGATCGTCGTGCCGTCCCGTAGGCACACCTCGACCGGGAGGCGGGCGTGACCACTCGTGCGGTCGTAGCGCAGGTCTCGCCTGACCGGGGCGACGTGTCTGATGAAGGGATGCGAGGCAACATCCGCTGCGGTATGGGTCACCACTTCGTCGGCTGGGAGCCGAGGCGTGGTTTGACGGGAGCTGTTCTGAGCGGTCGTGGGCACTGGCGTCTCCTTCAGCGGTAGGGGCGGCTGCCCGTTACATCAGGCCGGACGGGCGTCAGGTGCGCGCCTCGTCGGGAATCCAGCGGGTGATGTCCAGTCAACGGCCGGTTACCGCCGTCGAGGAAGGTTCACGATGTAGTCCTGTGTACTCCCGTGTAGTCCAGGAGGGTGGGGTGACGGGGTGACGAAGCAGGGAGTTGCGGCCCTGATCATGCGGGCATGCGAAGCACGGCGGTGGGGTCCGAGTGACCTGGCCCGCGCGGTGTCGATGGCGGAGAGTGGCCACCCGGGCCGGTTATCCAGGCAGTACGCCCACAAGTGGATGGCCGGTGACCGGGCGCCGGAATACTGGTGGCCGTATGTGGCGGCAGTGCTGGACCTCGATATCGAGGCGATCAATGCTTCGCGCAGTGATGGGCCGACTCAGCCACCCGCGGATACCGTGATCGCAGTCCTTGAGTTGGGAAGGAGTGACGTGGACCGCCGGAACTTCATCACCGCCACCAGCGGCTACGCCCTGGCGGCCCTCGGACTGCCCGACCTCGAAAGCATTACGCGCCGTTCCCGGAACGCCTCCGCCGGTTCCGTACGCGTGGGCAAGGGCGAGGTAGCGGCCGTCAAGCAGCTGGTGAAGTCGCTCGGTGACTCGGCCTCCGAGCTGGGCGGCGGCCATGCACGCCACCTTGCTGTCCGATACCTCACCCAGGACGTCGCACCCTGGCTGGAAGGCCGCTTCACCGAGGCCATCGGCCGCGAGCTCTTTGGCGCGACAAGCCAGCTCGTCCACTTGGCCGGCTGGATGGCCCAGGATGAGGGTGACACGCCCGAGCTGCGCGGACTTGCCCAGGGTTACTACGCCCACGCCTTCCGGCTGGCCGCCGAAGCCGGTGACGCCGAGCTGTCCGCCACGGCCTTACGGGGTCTCGCTGTCCAATGCGTTGAGTTGGGCTACCGGGCAGAAGCGGTCCAGCTCGGTGAAGCGTGTGTGGACTATGGCCGTCACCTCGACAACCCGCGTGCCGTCGCCTATTACGAGGCGACCCTCGCCAACGCCGCCGCCCAGGATGACGACCGCCGCCTGGCCACACAGCACCTGGCGGCCTCCGAGTCGGCCATCGGTCGCCCCGCAGCGCCGGGAGGCGAGTCGTGGGCCGCGCACTACTCACCTGGTCGATGGGCACACGAGAGCGGGATGATCCGTGCCCGGCTCGGTGACCTGGATGCCGCTGAGGATCACCTGCACCTCGCCCTGGACATCCATGGCCTCGACCGACGACGCACTCGCGCCATCGTTCTCGCGGATCTGGGGGTTGTACGACTGCGACAAGGCGACGTGGACGGCGCGATGACGACCTGGGGCGACTTCCTTGAGTGTGCCGACGGCGTCCGTTCAGTGAAGATCCGAGCCGCCCTGCGCGACATGCGCGTACGGCTTCGCCGCTACCAGGGAACGCCGGAGGCGCAGGCACTGCGCGAGAAGGCCGCTCAGATCAGCGCCTGAAAGCCTCGTTGAGGAGTTCGTCTCGCCGGGTGCGTGCGTAGGGTGGGTGGCTGATTGTCAGCGGAGGGCCGATCCATGCGTAGCGACGACACTGCCGGGCCTCGTACGCCCAGCCCGGAGGAGTTGGTTCAGCTCTACGGGCTTCAGCCGCTGCCCCGCGAGGGAGGCCGGTTCCGGCGGACGTGGGCCGGGGCTGAGCTGGCCGACGGGCGGCCCGAGGGGTCGGCGATCGTCGGGTTGCTGACCACGGAGCCCGGTGACTACTCCGCGCTGCACCGGCTGCCGACCGACGAGGTCTGGCACTTCTACCTGGGTGACCCGCTGGCGCTGCTCCTGCTGGCGGCGGACGGGTCGTCCCGTACGGTCACGCTCGGCCCTGACGTGCTCGCCGGGCAGCACGTGCAGTACACCGTGCCCGCCGGAACCTGGATGGGCGGCCGTGTCGCCGACGGCGGCGCGTGGGCGCTGTTCGGTTGCACGATGGCACCCGGGTTCACCTACGAGGGGTACGAGCACGGGGACGCCGCCGACCTCGGCGCGCGGTATCCGCAGGAGGCAGCGCGGATCGCCGCGCTGTGCCGCCCGTGACCGGCGCTGTGCCGTCCGTGACCGGCGGCCCGGGGGAGGGCGGGCAACTTCCCGACCTCAGTGGGCAGGTGGTCCTCGTGACCGGGGCGGGCGGTGGCCTCGGGCAGGGGATCGCGCTGCGTTTCGCCGCCGCCGGGGCTGCCGTCGTCGCGCATTACCGTACGAGCGGCAGCGCCGCCGAAGCGCTCGTGGCGGGCATCGCCGAGCGGGGTGGCAGTGCGCTCGCGCTGCGCGCGGACCTGTCCGGCGAGGAGGACTGCCATCGGCTGGTGGCGGAGGCCGCCGAGTGGCGTGGGCGGCTCACCGCGCTGGTCAACAACGCGGGCGTGCAGCCCACCCAGGAGCTGGCGGCCATGACCGCCGCCGACTGGCGCGCGGTGGTCGACGCCAATGTGCTGAGCGCTTTCGCCTGCACGCAGGCCGCCGCCGCCGTGATGGCGCCGGGCGGTGGCGGCACGGTCACCCATATCGCCTCCATCGAGGCCGCCCAGCCCACCGCGCTGCACGCGCACTACTGCGCGTCGAAGGCGGCCGTCGTCATGCACGCCCGCTCCGCCGCCCTGGAGTACGGGCCGCGGGGCATCCGGGTCAACACCGTCTCGCCGGGGCTGATCGCCCGCGACGGCCTGGCGGAGGACTGGCCGGTCGGCGTGCGGCGCTGGGAGCGGGCCGCCCCCACCGGCAGGCTGGGGCGGCCCGAGGACGTCGGCGACGCCTGCGTCTTCCTCGCCTCGCCGATGGCCTCCTGGATCACCGGCCATGACCTCGTGGTCGACGGCGGCGTCTCGGCCCGCCCCACCTGGTGACGGCGTCATCCAGGGTGCCGTTCACCGGGTGGGGCTGCGGCGGCGACGGTTACGCGTCGGCTCCGACGTAGGCGCGCAGGTGCTGGGCGGTGAGTGTGTCCGCCTGGGCGACCAGGTCGGACGGCGTGCCGCTGAAGACGACGCGGCCGCCGTCGTGTCCGCCGCCGGGGCCGAGGTCGATGAGCCAGTCGGCGTGCGCCATCACGGCCAGGTGGTGCTCGATGACGATGACCGTGTTGCCGTCGTCGGCCAACCGGTCCAGCAGCGCGAGGAGCTTGTCCACGTCCGCCATGTGCAGACCTGTCGTGGGCTCGTCCAGGACGTACGTCGAGGACTTGTCGGCCATGTGGATGGCGAGCTTGATCCGCTGCCGTTCGCCGCCGGAGAGGGTGTTCAGCGGCTGACCGAGCCGCAGATAGCTCAGGCCGACGTCGGTGAGCCGACCGAGGATGGCGCGCGCCTGGCCCGACGGGAAGAACTCATGCGCCTCGGCGACCGACATGCCGAGCACTTCGCTGATGTTCTTGCCGCGCAGGGTGTACGTCAGCACCTCCGGCGTGAAGCGCTTGCCTTCGCACTCCTCGCAGGGTGAGGCCACACCGGCCATCATGGCGAGGTCGGTGTAGACGAGCCCGAGGCCGTTGCAGCCCGGGCACGCGCCCTCCGAGTTGGCGCTGAACAGGGCCGCTTTGACGCCGTTGGCCTTGGCGAACGCGGTACGGATCGGGTTCAGCAGGCCGGTGTACGTCGCCGGGTTGGAGCGGCGGGAGCCACGGATCGGGGACTGGTCGGCGACGGCCACGCCGTCCCGGCCACTGACGTAGCTGTGGATCAGTGAGCTCTTGCCGGACCCGGCGACCCCGGTGACCACGGTCAGCACGCCCAGCGGGATGTCCACGCTGACGTCCTTGAGGTTGTGCCGGTCGGCGCCCTCGATGGACAGCTGCCCCTGGGGCTTCCGTACCTGCTCGCGCAGCCGCGCGCGGTGTTCCAGATGGCGTCCGGTCAGGGTGCCGGAGGCGCGCAGCCCGGGCACATCACCGGCGTAACAGAGCTGCCCTCCGTCCGTACCGGCCCCGGGGCCGAGGTCGACGACATGGTCGGCGATGGCGATGACCTCGGGCTTGTGCTCCACGACGAGCACCGTGTTGCCCTTGTCGCGCAGGCGCAGCAGCAGGCTGTTCATGCGCTGGATGTCGTGCGGGTGCAGGCCGATGGTGGGCTCGTCGAAGACGTAGGTGACGTCAGTCAGGCTGGAGCCGAGGTGCCGGACCATCTTCACCCGCTGCGCCTCACCGCCGGACAGGGTCGAGGAGGTGCGGTCCAGGCTCAGATAGCCGAGACCGATCTCGACCAGGGACTCCAGCAGGTGCCGCAGGCTGGTCAGCATCGGCGCCACCGAGGCGTCGTCGATGCCGCGTACGAATGCGGCCAGATCGCTGATCTGCATCGCCGAGCACTGCGCGATGTTGACGCCGTTGATCGTGGAAGAGAGCGCGGCGGCGCTGATCCGGGCACCGCCGCACGCGGGGCAGGCGGTGAAGACGACGGCCCGGTCCACGAAGGTCCTGACGTGGGACTGCATGGAGTCCCTGTCCTTGGACAGGTAGATCCTCTGGACCTTGGTGACGAGCCCTTCGTAGGTGAAGTTGTTCGAGCCGACCTTGATCTTCACGGACGGCTTGTACAGCAGGTCCTGCCACTCGGTCTCGGTGAAGTCCTTCAGCTTCTTGTCCGGGTCGTAGAGCCCGGAGTGGGCCAGCACCTGCCAGTACCAGGAGTCGACGGCGAACCCGGGCGCGGTGATGGCCCCCTCGTTGAGGGACAGCTCCCGGTCGAGGAGCTGGTCGAGGTCGATCTTCGACGCCTCTCCGATCCCCTCGCACTCGGGGCACATGCCTTCGGCGCTGTTGAAGCTGAAGGCGCTGGAGGTGCCTATGTGCGGTGTTCCCAGCCGGCTGAAGATGATCCGCAGCATCGTGTACGCGTCGGTCGCCGTGCCCACCGTGGAACGGGAGTTGGCGCCCATCCGCTCCTGGTCGACGACGATGGCGGCGCTCAGGTTGTGCAGGGAGTCGACATCGGGGCGGCCCAGGCTCGGCATGAACGACTGGATGAAAGCCGTGTACGTCTCGTTGATCAGTCGCTGTGACTCGGCGGCGATGGTGCCGAAGACGAGGGAGGACTTTCCTGACCCGGAGACGCCGGTGAAGACGGTGAGGCGGCGCTTGGGGAGGTCGAGGGAGACGTTCTGGAGATTGTTCTCCCTGGCCCCCCGGACCTGGATCACGCTGTGGCGGTCGGCGGCGGTCGGCGTCTGGGCGTCGTACGGCGGCTGGTGGCTCGGCTGATCAGAGTGCATCCGGCTTTCCCTTGCTACGTGGCGCGGTGGCGCGGTGGCGCGGTATCGGGTGGTTGTCGGGGCGTCGTGGGGTCGTCGTGGGGTGGTTGTCGGGTTCGGCGACGGGGGATCGCTGGGTCGTTGGCGGGTGGAGAGCGGGTGGGTGGCGCTCTCGTCGTCGTGTCGTCGTCGTGTCGTCGTCGTGTCGCTGTCCCGTCGCTGTCCCGTCGTTGTCGTGTTGTTGTCCAGTGCGGAGCGCTGTGCGCGCGTGTGCGTACGCCGATGCGTGTGCGTGCGTATGCCCACATGTGCGTACGTATGTGGGTGTGCGTGGCGCGGGGGAGAGGTGTCGCGTGGTGAGTGAGGTGCGTGCAACGGCCGGGGTCCGTGGAGGGCCGGGGTCTGTCGGGTGAGCTGCGCGCGGTGGGCGCGGGGTGCTGAGCCCGGGGCAGCCGAGCCACGCGGTCTCAATCTGGGTACACCGTACTCTATACTTTCGGCCCCTTGCCGGACACCGAAATATGAGGCGTTCTGGCCGCGCGTGGCGGCCGGTGAGTGGCTAGCGTGAGAGCCGGACCATCTGCCAAGCGGAAGGGAGTCGGGGTCATGGCCGCATCAGCGGAAGGCACTCCGTGCTGGGCCGACGCGATGTTCACGGACCTGGAGGGCGCCAAGCGCTTCTACGGGGACGTGCTGGGTTGGACGTTCGGTGAGAGCGCGACGGAATTCGGCAACTATACGGAGGCGTACTCGGACGGCAAGGCGGTAGCCGCGATCGTTCCCCCGATGCCAGGTGGCGAGGATCAGTCGGCCTGGTGTCTGTACTTCGCGTCGCCGGACGTCGAGGCCACCGCCACGAAGGTCCGCGACAACGGCGGCGAAGTGGTGATGGAACCGATGCGCGTCGGCGACTTCGGTTCGATGCTCATCGCGCGTGACCCCAGTGGCGCCCCCTTCGGCGTCTGGCAGGCAGGGAAGCACGAGGGGTTCGAGAAGCGCGGGGAGCCCGGCTCGTACGTCTGGGCCGAGGTCATGACCCGCGACCCGGGCGCGGCGGACGCCTTCTACCCGGCCGTCTTCTCCTACGGGGCCCAGCGGATGGAGGACGACGAAATCGACTTCGGAGTCTTCAGGCTCGCCGACGACATCGTGCTTGGCCGGATGAATATCGGTGACGACTTCCCCGCCGAGATGAAGCCGTACATCGCCGTGTACTTCAGCGTCGACGACTGCGACGCGACCGTGGCGAAGGCCACCGAAGGCGGCGGGACGCTGCACTTCGGGCCGACGGACTCGCCGTTCGGCAGGTTCGCGGCGCTGGAGGACCCGCAGGGGGCGGTGTTCTCCGTGATCGACCTCAAGACGACGAAGGGCGACGTGCCGAAGTTCTCCGACGTCACGCCGTGACCGGTCGCTGACGACACCTCTCCTCTCTCCTCTCCGCTGTGCGCGTCTCCTCTCTGCCGTGCGCGGCATATATACCCCCGGGGGTACCGGTGCTAGGCTGGGGAATCGCATACCCCCGGGGGTAAACGCCCGTCGGTGCAGGCCGTCGGGGCGGGTCGTCGATGAATTCGGCGGTGAACTCGTCGGTCACGTCGGCGGTGAACTCGTCGGTCAAGTCGGCCGTGAAGTCCGGCGGTACAGGTCGTCGTGAGGAGCAGGCAGTGGTCTTTGTGGAGACGCTGGCGCTGGAGGGGCTGGGCAATCGCAGTTATCTCGTCGGCGGGACATCGGCGGCCGTGGTGGTGGACCCGCCGCGCGATGCCGACCAGGTGATCGCCGCCGCCGCACGGCGCGGCGTGCGGGTCGCCACCGTCGTGGAGACGCACGTACACAACGACTACATCAGCGGCGGTCTTGAGCTCGCCAGGCTGACCGGGGCGCGCTACCTCGTCCCGGCCGGGGCGCGGGTGGCCTTCGACCGCGTGCCGGTCGCGGACGGGGACGAGATCCCGGTCGACGGGGATCTTCGGCTGCGCGCGCTGGCCACACCGGGTCACACCCCGCACCACACCTCCTACGTACTGGAGGAGGACGGCCGTGCGGTGGCGGCCTTCACCGGCGGCTCGCTGCTGATCGGAAGCGTGGGGCGGCCGGACCTGGTCGAGCCCCGGCTGACCGAACGGCTCGCCCGCGCCCAGCACGCCTCCGCGCACCGGCTGGCGGCCGAACTCGCCGACGACGTCACCGTTCTGCCCACCCACGGCTTCGGCAGTTTCTGCTCCTCGTCGCAGTCCGAGGGGGACACCACCACCATCGGCGCCGAGCGAGGGCGCAACGACGCGCTCACGCAGGACGTGGACTCCTTCGTCGCCCAACTGCTCGCCGGGCTGGACGACGTCCCGGCCTACTACGCGCACATGGGCCCGGCCAACGCCGCAGGCCCCGCCCCCGTGGACCTGACGCCGCCGGGTCCCGCCGACGCCGAGGACATCGCGCGACGGCTGGCGGCCGGGGAGTGGGTGGTGGACCTCCGTAGCCGTATCGCGTACGCGGAGGGCCACGTCGGCGGCGCGTACAACTTCGAGGCCGAGGGGCGGCTGGCGACCTATCTCGCCTGGCTGATCCCGTGGGGCAAGCCGGTCACGCTGCTCGCCGGGACGCCGGAGGAGATCGCGAGCGCACAGCGCGAGCTGGCCCGGGTCGGCATCGACCGCCCGGCGGGCGCCGCCACCGGGGAGCCGACCGGCTGGCTGCGCGAGGGCGAGCGGCTGCGGTCCTTCCCGCGCGCCACCTTCGCCGAACTGGCCGCCGCCAGGGAGCGCGGCGAGAGAACGGTGGTGCTGGACGTGCGGCGGAACGCGGAGCTGGCCGGGGGCCGCCGCGTCCTGGACTCGGTGCACATCCCCATCCACGAGTTGCACGGGCGGCTCGGCGAGGTGCCACCGGGCACGGTGTGGGTGCACTGCGCGGGCGGGATGCGGGCGGCGATCGCCGCGTCCCTGCTGGACGCGGCCGGTCGGGACGTGGTCGCTGTCGATGACTCCTTCGACGCGGCGCGGGACGCCGGGCTGACCGTCGCCGCCTCATGAGGGGCACGTGGCACGAGACGAGGGGTGCGGGGGACGGGCCCGGGGGACGATTCCGGGTCGGGCCGCTGCCGCGCCCGCGAGGCCCGGCCGCCGGTCCAGCCCCGACGACAGGCGTTGCCTGCGCGCTCACGCCGACGACCGGCCCTGCCTACGCGCTCACGCCAGCGACAGGAACAGCTTTTCCAGCCGGGCGCGCATCTGCTCCCGGTCCACCGGGGTGGCGGCGGCGTCGGAAGCCGAACCCTCCGGACTGTCGCGCGAGTCGGCCATGCAGTGCTGGAGCCCGGTCGCGATGATGGCGAAACCCGCCTTGTCCAGGGCACGGGACGCGGCAGCGAGCTGCGTGACGACGTCCTCGCAGTCCCGCCCTTCCTCGATCATCCTGATGACGCCCGCGATCTGCCCCTGCGCCCGGCGCAGCCTGTTGACCACGGACTTCAGCTCATCGGCCGCCATCTGGAGTCCCACAAGCCCCACTCCTCTCCTCTGCCCCGCCGGTATACCCCGGTGGGTATTCTATCCCGCTGGTTCAGGCCGGCGGGCCGAAGAAGGGAACGACAGTACTTCTCATGAACACCACCCAGCATCTCGCCGTTGACCAGGCCGAAGACCGGCTCCACGAGCTGACCGTCGTCGATGTCCGTACGCCGGGTGAGTACGCCTCCGGCCACCTGCCAGGCGCCCACAACGTTCCGCTGGACGACCTCGACCGCGCTCTTGCCGCGCTACGGGCCGCCTCCACCAGGAGCGGGCTGCTCATGGTGTGCGCTTCGGGGAATCGTTCCGGCACCGCGTGCCAGACGCTGAACGCCGCCGGGATCGACGCCGTCAACCTGACCGGCGGCACCGCCGCCTGGCGCGCACGCGGGAACGAGCTGCACCATCCGGACGGCGCCCGCACGGTGTGGGCGATGGAGCGCCAGGTCCGCTTCGCCGCCGGTGCCCTCGTGCTGACCGGCCTGGCGGCCGGGCGGCGCCGTCCGGTCGCCCGCTGGCTGTCCGCGGGTGTGGCGGGCGGCCTGGTCTTCTCGGCCCTGACCGACACGTGCGGCATGGCCCGGGTGCTGTCCCGCCTGCCGTACAACCGGCCGCGCCCCGCCGACCTCGACGCCACCCTCGCGGCTCTGGCGGGCTGACCGGCAGGGCTGACCCGCACCCGTCGATCGGCGATCCCGTGATCCCCGTCGGCCGGGGAGGTCAGCCCGTGGGCCAGCGCGTCGTCTGCCGCGCACGCTCCGTTGCGCGCGGTGGCCGCGCTCACCATGCCGTCACGCGCACACGGCACACGGCACGTCTCGCGTGTCACGCTCCCGCGTCACAATGGCCTGATGAACAGGTCTGACGAAGACGCTTCGGACCGGTCCACAACGCCGGGTTCCGACTTCCTCCAGCTCAGCGTCGCCGAAGCGCCGGTGGGCGGCCTGTCCGACTGGCTGGCCCGGCGGCTCCGGCTCGCGATATCGGACGGCCGGCTGCCGATCGGGAGCAGGCTCCCCGCCACCCGGGTGCTGGCGGCCGAACTGCGCGTATCGCGTGGTGTGGTGACCGAGGCGTATCAGCGTCTGATCGAGGACGGGCGTGCCGAGGGGCGCGGCCGAGGCGGGACGGTCGTCGTCGCCGCTCCGCTGACGGCCACGGCGGCCCCGGCGGCCCTCACGGCGGAACGGCGGACACCGGCACCGGTACGGACAGCGGCGGCACGATCCGCCGCATCCGCATCCGCATCCGCATCCGCATCCGCATCCGCATCCGCACCCACGCTCGCATCCGCACCCACATCTTCACCCGCACCACCCATCAGCCCCGCCGCGCCAGCCCCACCCGCCGCGTCAGCCGCAGCGAGGGGGCCGTTCGCGGTCGCCCCGGGCGCCGACGTCTTCGACGTGCTGCGCGCGGCACCGGCCCGGATCGACCTGACGCCGGGGACGCCCGACCTGGCCACCTTCCCGCGCGCCGCGTGGCTGCGCGCCGAACGCTCGGTGTTCCGTGACCTCCCGGCCTCCGGCTTCGGATACGGAGATCCGCGCGGGACACCTGAGTTGCGTCTCGCCGTGGTCAACTGGCTCGCCCGCTACCGCGGCATCCGCGCCGACCCCGGTGACGTGGTCATCGTCGCCGGGACCGCTCAGGCGCTCGGCCTGCTCGGGCAGGTGTTCCGCGATGAGGGAATCGACGCGATGGCGGTGGAAGACCCCGGATCGCTCGGGGCGCGCCAGCATCTCGCCAACTGGCGGCTGCGTACGCCCCCGGTCCCCGTCGACGCGGAGGGCATCAGGGTCGACGCGCTGCGCGCGAGCGGGGCCCCGGCCGTGCTGCTGACCCCGGCCCACCAGTTCCCGATGGGTGTCGTGCTCAGCGGCGAACGGCGCCGCGAGCTGATGCGCTGGGCGGACGAGGGCGGGCTGGTCTTCGAGGACGACTACGACGCCGAACACCGCTACGACCGGCCGCCGGTGCCCGCGCTGCGGTCGATGCTCACGGACAGCGTCTGCTACGCGGGCAGCGTGTCCAAGCTCCTCGCCCCCGCCCTGCGGGTGGGATGGGTGCTCGCACCGCCGAAGTACCGCGACGCGTTCGTGGACGCGAAGCGGTGCGCCGACCTCGGCAACGCCGCGCTGCCCCAACTCGTCCTGGCCCGGCTGATGGAGTCCGGCGAGATGGAACGTCAGCTGCGCCTCCTCCGCAAGCGGCACCGCAGCCGTCGCGACGCGATGATCGACGCGCTCGCCGCGCATCTTCCGGACGCCGTCGTACGCGGCGCCGCGGCCGGGCTGCATCTGACGATCACCTTCGAGGCCGACTTCGCCGACGTCGATCTCGCGGCGGCGGCCCTCGCCCGCGGGGTGAAGGCGCAGCCGCTGTCGTGGCACACGCAGGCCGCGTACCAGCCCGGCCTGGTCCTTGGGTACGCCGCGAGCACGCCCGCCGGCATCGCCGAGGGTGTGGCGCTCCTTGGCGAGGCCCGGCGGCGGCTGCCCTGACGGCCCGCCCGGGGTTCGGCGCCCCCGGTCTGCGGGACGCCCCCGGCTCAGTGCACCCGGCATGTGGGATGTGTGCCCCCGGCTCAGCGCACCAGGAAGATCGTCGCCGCTGTGATCCCGACGGTGAAGATGACGCCGCGCAGCACGTTGGCCGGGAGCTTGCGGCCCACTCGCGCGCCCACCAGGCCGCCCAGCGTCGATCCGGCGGCGATCAGGCCGGCGGCTGCCCAGTCGATGTCGGCGGCGGCGAGGAAGACCACTGCGGCGACGCCGTTGACGATGGACGCCAGGACGTTCTTGGCCGCGTTCAGCCGCTGGAGGTCATCGCGCAGGAAACTGCCGAAGAGGCCCATGAGCAGGACCCCCTGGGCGGCGCCGAAGTAGCCGCCGTAGATCCCCGTCCCCAGCACGCCGCACCACATGGGCACCCCGCCGTCCTCCCGCCCGCTCGGCTTCCTCCCGGCGAGCCACCGGTTGAGCCGGGGTTGCAGGAGCACCAGCACACAGGCGAGGAGGATCAGCACGGGCACCACCGCGTCGAAGGCGTCGGCGGGCAGCTTGAGCAGGAGGAGCGCGCCGATGAGCCCGCCGATCAGCGAGCCCGTACCGAACCGGACGAGCCGCCTCAACTGGCCCTTCAGCTCCCGGCGGTATCCGTAGGCGGCGCTGAGCACACCGGGCACCAGGCCCATGTTGTTGGACACGTTCGCCAGTACCGGCGGATAGCCGAAGGCGAGCAGCGTCGGGAAGGTGATGAGTGTTCCGGAGCCGACCACCGCGTTCATCCCACCGGCGGCGATTCCGGCGGCGCCGATGGCCACCGCCTCAAGTGCTTCCACAGTCCACCCTCCGAAGACGCGTCGCCGAGCGCGGCGGACTGGTGCGTGGGGACACTGGAGGACCCTGACCCGCAGCCGGTTCGCGGCGGCCGGGCCGCCGCGATATCCAGGGCAACGGTCGTTGTCCTGGGCCCGCGAAGATCGTCGTCCATGGTCAAAACCCAAGTCAATCCTCGGGTTTCCTTGCACAGGTCCAAGCCTTACCTCAGATCGCCCGGATTGGCCGGGTCGTCGCCGCCCGCGTGCCGAGCAGTCCGCTCATCGACTCCGCTGCCCGGACGGCCGCGTCGGCGCAGCAGTTGTTGAACAGCACGTGAAGCTGCTCGGCCTGGTCGGCCATGGCCCGTACGCGGGGCAGCCACGCGCGGAGTTCGGCGGCCGAGTAGGTGTGGCGGAACCGGTCCTCCTTGGAGCCGGTGCCCCAGGCGGTGTTGCGGCCGTGGAAGCGGATCACCGCGCGCTGACGGCAGGTGATCGGGGTGACCGGGGGTATCGACGTCGGCAGCGTCTGCGTCATGTCCACGGCCACGGCGGCGAACCCCAGGTCGGTCAGCAGCTCGGCCGTACGGGCGTAGCGGTCATCGCGCCACCAGTCCGGGTGCCGGAACTCCACGGCCACCGGCCAGCCCGCGGTGCGCCGCTCGCACTGGCGGAGATGATCCTCCGACCGCGCGCCAGGGGCGAACCACGGCGGGAACTGGAACAGCACCGTCCCCAGGCGGTCTGCCTGGCGCAGCGGTTCGAGCGCGTCGCTGAACCGCCGCCACACCTCGTCGAGCAGCCCGGGATCGGTGGTCCCGTACCCCGCGCGGCCTTGCCTGCCGAGGGCGGGCCGCAGATCGGCCGGCAGTGCGTTCTCCCGCGTCGGGTGGCCGGTGAGCAGGGAGAACGCCTTGATGTCGAAGCGGAAACCGGGTGGGGTGCGCTCGGTCCACAGGCGGCTGTTGCGGCTGCTGGGAAGGGCGTAGTAAGAGGCGTCGGCCTCCACGACGGGGAAGTGGTCGGCGTAGTGCCGTAACCGCCCCTCCGCGTCGCGCCGCCCCGGCGGATACCAGCCGCTGGAGACGAGCGCCCTGTCCGTCCACGAACATGTCCCGACCAGAATCTCGCCCATGCCCGCCCAGGTACCCAGATCGCGGCCGATAGCCCGCCGAACCATCGGGCACCGCCATCAGCAGGGCGGGGCGAGCCGGCGTTGTCGAACGCATCGGTATCGCTGACGAGCCCCGGCCGGAAATATGTGCTGGACCGAGGGGGCAGGTGCGTCGCACGCTGTTGCCATGCCCGAGCCCCCCGCCTCCGCTGCCTCTTCTGCCTCGTCGCCGTCCGCCCCCGCGCTGTCGTGGTTCGCCCGCCCCGCCACCGCCCGAACGTGGACCTGTGCCGCCGCCCCGGCGGCCGTACGGGAATTCCACGCCGGGCTGCCCGGTCACGTGGCCACTCCGCTGGCCGAACTGCCGGGGCTGGCAGCGGAGTTGGGCGTAGCGAGAGTGTTCGTCAAGGATGAGTCGTCCCGGCTCGGGCTGCCCGCGTTCAAGGCTTTGGGCGCGTCGTGGGCGGTCCACCGGGTCCTCGCCGAGCGCGCAGCGGACGGTGCGGGAGCAGCCCGTACGGTCACGCTCGTCACCGCCACGGACGGCAACCACGGCCGGGCCGTGGCCCGGATGGCCCGGCTGTTCGGGCAGCGCGCCCACGTCTTCGTACCGCCGGGTATCCACCCGGCCGCCGTCGCGGCCATCGCCTCCGAGGGCGCCCAGGTCACCGAGGCGGGTGGCTCCTACGACGCGGCGGTACGCGCCGCGGCCGACGCGGCGGCGGCGCCGGACTCGGTGCTCATCCAGGACACCGCCTGGTCCGGCTACGAGCAGATCCCCGCGTGGATCGTCGAGGGCTACTCCACCCTCTTCACCGAGATCGACGCCCAACTGTCCGAGGTCGGCTGCACCGTGCCCGACCTGGTGGCCGTCCCCGTCGGCGTCGGCTCGCTCGCCCAGGCCGCGGTCACCCACTACCGCGGCCACCCCGCCCGGCGCTCCCCGAGCCTGCTGGCCGTCGAACCCGAGACCGCGGCCTGTGTCCTGGAGAGCCTGACCCGGCGGGAACTGGTCAGCGTGCCGACCGGTGAGACGACGATGGCCGGTCTGAACTGCGGCACACCCTCCACCCTGGCCTGGCCCTTCCTGCGGGACGGCCTGGACGCCGCCGTCGCCGTCAGCGACGCGGCCAGCGCCGCCGCCGCGGGTGACCTCGCCGCCCTGGGAGTCTCCTCCGGCCCCTGCGGCGCCGCCTCGCTGGCGGGCGTACGCGCCACCCTCACCGGCGAGGGAGCCGCCGCCCGCCGCGCCGCCCTCGCCCTCGGCCCCACCTCGACCGTCGTCCTGCTGAGCACCGAGGGCGCCGCCGCGAACCCCCGGTTCCTGCCGTCCGGATGACTGGTCGGCGGCCCTGGGCGCGTGTGTCACCAGCGGCACAGCAAGGCACGGCAGAGCGTTTCGACGACCGCTGCCTGAGGAACGCGCACAGACGGCCGGGTCGGGTGACGGCGATGGCGGCAGCCGAGTCAGCGAGTCAGCGAGTCAGCGAGTCAGCCGGGGCAATCGAGGCAATCGAGACGGACCGGGCACAGACTGAGCAGAGGCCCCGGGAGGCCGGGAGGCCGGACAGAGGAGAGTGACGCCGAGCATGACCAGCCCCGCTGCTCACACCTCCACCGACGGGGTCTCCGCCGGCGGGGTCTCCGCCGGCGGGGTCTCCGCCGGCGGGGTCTCCGCTGTGCGTGGTGGCCTCGTGCGCTATCGGGACGACCCGTTCCGTACGAGCTACGAGGAGGCTTTCGCGTACGAGTCGGACGGCTTGCTCATCTGTGCCGGGGGCCGTGTCACCGCGGCGGGTGACTACGCCGCCCTGCGCGACCGGCTGCCCGCCGGGGTCGAGCCCGTCCACTACCCGGGCCAGGTGATCAGCGCCGGGTTCATCGACACGCACACCCACTACGTACAGACGGAAGCCATCGCCGCCTTCGGAGCGGGCCTGAGCGACTGGCTCGACCACACCTTCGTGGCGGAGGAGCGGTTCTCCGACGGCCCGCACGCCCGCCGGGTCGCCTCGCTCGCCTGCGACGAATTCCTGCGCAACGGCACGACCACCGCACTGACCTACGCCGCCGTGTACCCCGGCTCGGTCGACGCGATCTTCGAGGCGGCGTCCGAGCGCGGTATGCGCATCGCCGCAGGCAAGGTGCTGATGGACCGCGACGCGCCCAGCCGCCTGCTCGACACCGCGCAGCGCGGCTACGACGACTCCAAGGCGCTGATCGAACGCTGGCACGGGAAGGGCCGCAACCTGTACGCCGTCACGCCCAGATTCGCTCCGACCAGTACGCCCGGACAGCTGGAAGCGGCGGGCGCCCTGTGGAAGCAGCATCCCGGCACGCTCGTCCAGACCCATGTGTCGGAGAGCCCTGAGGAGATTCCGCGAGTCCGCGCCCTCTTCCCCGACCGCGCGGGCTATCTGGATGTGTACGACCACTACGGCCTGCTCGGCCCCGGCGCGGTTCTCGCGCACGGCGTCCACCTCACCCAGGCCGAGCGCGACCGCTGCGCGGAGACCGGCACGGCGATCGCCCACTGCCCGACCTCGAACCTCTTTCTCGGCAGCGGGCTGTTCCGCATGGGCGAGGCCAAGGACGTCGAACACCCCTTGAAGGTCGGCCTTGGCACCGATATCGGGGCGGGTACCAGCTTTTCGATGCTGCGCACCATGAACGAGGCATACAAGGTCGCCAGGCTTTCCGGCTACGCACTCGACGCCGTCCAGGCGTTCTACCTCGCGACACGCGGTGGTGCGCAGGCGATGGGCCTGTCGGGCGTGGTCGGCTCCCTTGAGCCCGGCCAAGAGGCCGATTACGTCGTGCTCGACCCCCGCGCCACCCCTCTTCTGGCCCAGCGCGCCGCACACGCGGAGAACATCGGGGACCTGCTCTTCGCGCTGGCTGTGCTGGGTGATGACCGCACGATCCGCGCCACCTACGTCGCGGGCTCACTCGCCTACGACCGCGACGCGCCTGCCAGGCCCGAGGAAGCCGACCACGCGCGGAGAGAATCGCGGGAATCGCGGGAATCGCGGGAATCGCGGGAAGAACCACGGGGAGAACGGATGAAGCCGAGGTGACAGATCCCCTGCCGGACGCCGCCGACCGGCGGTTCCCGGCCCGCCACGCGCCCCTCTGCGCGAGCGTCGGCGAACTGGACGCGCACGTGGCCCAGTGCCGGGCGTGCCCGCGGCTGGTGGCCTGGCGTGAGGAGGTCGCCGGGGCCAAACGCGCGGCCTTCCAGGACTGGGAGTACTGGGGGCGGCCTGTCCCCGGCTTCGGGCCCGCCGACGCGGCGGTGGCGGTGGTCGGGCTTGCACCCGCCGCGCACGGTGGCAACAGGACCGGGCGGATGTTCACCGGTGACGCGGCCGGTGACTTCCTGTTCGCCGCGCTCCACACCGTCGGCCTCGCCTCGCAGCCGACCGCCACCCACCGCGGCGACGGCCTCGCGCTGCACGGCGTACGACTCACGTCCCCCGTGCACTGCGCCCCGCCCCAGAACAAGCCCACCCCCGAGGAACGCGACACCTGCCGCCCCTGGCTGGCGGCCGAGCTGGAACTGCTGAGCCCCGGTCTGCGTACGGTCGTCGTCCTCGGCGCCTTCGGCTGGCAGGCCCTGCTGCCCGTACTGAACGACGCGGGCTGGCAACTGCCCCGTCCACGGCCGGCCTTCGGACACGGCGCCCAGATCACCCTGCCCGGCGCGGGCGACAGACAGGAGCTGCGCCTCATCGGCTGCTACCACCCGAGCCAGCGCAACACGTTCACGGGCAGGCTCACCTTCGCCATGCTCGTCGAGGTGTTGCGCGAAGCCGCGCACGCGAGCGGGCTGAGCCCGGCGTAGCGGGGGTGTGCCGACGGGGCCGGGTGGTGGCGCGGGCCCGGGGGCGCGCGACCCGTCGGGCGGAAGGGCAGGGCGGTCGCGCTGTGGAATCACGCCGTTCCCCTGCGCTGTGTCGCAAGATTTCCTAGGGTCATCGCATGGGCGACTCGGCGGACCACTCCAGGGGAGTTCCGGGTGCGCCGGGCCGGAGCTTGCGCGACCTCATCGGCGAGGCGAGGTGGCGGGACATGGTGCGGCACGCGTTTGAGCGCCGCCACCCGGTCGGCAGTGTGCTGCTGCGCCAGGGCGAGCCGGGGACTCATGTGCTTGCCCTGCTCGACGGCGTGGCCAAGGTGGTGCGTACCGAGCGGAACGGCGAGCTCACACTCCTGGCTTTCCGCGGCAGAGGAGAACTCCTGGGCGAAGTAGCCGTGCTGGACGGCGGCGTCCGGCTGGCGAGCGTCGAGACGCTGACGGACTGTGCCGTCGCTGTCCTGAGCAAGGAGCAGTTCACCCGGTTCGTCGCCAGCCGTGATCTGTCCCCCGCGCTCACGCGGTATGCCCTCACGAGGCTGCGCGAATCGGATCAGGCGCGGGGAGGAGGCGATGTCCTACCCCGGCTGGCGGCGACGCTGGTCAGGCTGGCGGATATCTCCGGCCATCTCGCCGACCGTTCTGATCAGCCGCTGGAACTCGCCTTGACACGGCAGGAGCTGGCCCAGCATCTCCAGACCTCACGCAACACGATCACGGCGAAGCTCGCGGAACTGGAGACGTCCCGGGTTCAGGTGCAGCGCATGCGCATCGTGATCAACGACTTGCCTGCCCTGCGCCGCGCAGCCGCCGTCCTCGGCCGGTGAGCCCTCAGCGCCGCCGCGGCTGGGCCCTGACTGCCGGAAGTGTGGCGCCCGTCACATGTCATACGCGTCGAAAAAGCACACCAGCATGTGGGCCGTCGAGAAGCTGGACGGGCACGACAGCCGCCGTTCTCCCTTGGATCGCACAGGCCCGGGCCGTCAACACGTAAAGGGAAAAGATGTCTTCGATGCCCCACGCACCCCACCAAGCGCTGCCCGAAATCAGCGCCGCGCCCCACTCCCGTAGCCGTCGCCTTCCCCCATATCGGGGAGTTGTCGCCGTTGATGCCAAGGACTTCACCGGCTACCCCGCCGTCCAGCACGGCGCGATCAGCCAGGCCATCCCCCAATTGCTGCAAGTGTCGTTCGAGCGTACCGACCTCGCGGAGATCTGGGAGGACAGGCGGTTTCCCAACTCGACAGGGGACGGGTACGTGTTCGGTTTCGACCCGGCGGCGATGCCGTTTGCCATCCACCCCTGGCTGAACACGCTTCAGGACGTGCTGACGGAGTTCAATGTGCACTCCTCGGGTGCCGTGCGCATCCGGCTGCGCGTCAGCCTCCACATCGGCCCTTTGCCTGACTCCGGCGACGAGTTCGACGGCAACGGGACCCCTCGCAACGACACCCACCGGCTGCTCGACTCCCGCCCGGTCAAGGCGATGTTGGCGGCCTCCAGTGAGAACATCACCCAGGTCGCCGCCATCCTCTCCGACCGCTGCTACCAGGACGCGGTGGCGAGCGGTTACACCGGGCGGCACCCGGATCACTTCATCGAGGTCCCTGCCACGGTCGAGGGCAAACGGTTCGACCAGCGGGCCTGGCTGCATGTGCCCGCCCCGTCAGGCAACCTGTACGACCGGCGCATCCTCGGTGATCGAGTGGTCGAGGACCACGAGGCCCGCCCCGCGCGGACGACCGGCACATCGGACAGCGGTGGACGAGGGGAGGCTCACCGCCCGGTGATGACGAGGGCGGATCGCGGAAACGCCAACAGCGGAACGGTGCACGGTGGCCAGAGCGTCAGCAACACCGATACCGGCGGCGGCGACTATGTCGGAGGCAACAAGGCAGGTACGGTCCACGGCAACCAGGGCGACACCGTCCACGGTGACAAGAACGAAGGCCGCCGGTGACTGCCGAACGAGAGCGCCCCGACGCCGCCGACGAGTCCGGGCACGCGTCCGGCGCGGTACCGGAGGAGGAGCCACGCGCTCCAGGCGCGGACCTGGGTGAGGACCTTCCCGACGAGGACCTGAACGACGTCTTCGGTGGCGCGTTGGCCGATTTGACGGCAGGTGGGCGGATACCTGCCTTCGTCTACGCGCCATACGGGAACGTCAACGCGGGCGCCCTTCACGGTGGGCAACGCGTGGACAACCGCGGAGTCGCGGACGGTCCCGGCGGCAGGCGGGTGGAGGCACACGAAGGGCCGATCTCCGCGGTCGAGATCCTGGAGGCCCGCGTGGGGTTCGCAGAGCCGGCGTGGTTTGCCGCGGCGCTGGCGGCACTGGACACCGGTGTGCTGTTCCTGACCGGTGAACCGGGGACCGGGCGCCGCACGGCGGCGCTGAACCTGCTGTACCGGCACAGCGGGAACAGCATGGATCTGCGGGCGGTCGACAGCGATATGAGCCTCGCGTCGTGGTCCCCTCATCGCGCCGGGGCCCGCGGATACCTTGTGGACGGACTGCTGCCCAACTACCCGCTCAAGCCGGGGCTCGTCGGCAACGTGCGGCGTCAGCTGAGCGACGCGGGCGCCCGCATGGTGATCGTTCTGCCGGACGACCCGGAGCTCGCACGGCGCTTGGAGCGGGACCTCCACATCACTGTGATCCCCTGCGTACCGCCCTCTCCCCGCGCGGTCTTCGCCGCGCGCTTCGAGGCCGCCGTGCCCTCGGCGGCCGAGCGCGACCGGCTGCTGTCACGCCTGGAGCCCGGGCTGCTGGACGAACTGCTCGTGCCCGACCTGGTGCCCGCACAGGTAGTGGAGCTTGTGGCCTCCATCGCTGCGTCCAGCGGAGCCGAAGCGGACTCCACCGACATCAGGGACCGGCTGAGCTTCCTCGCCGAGGAAGAGGTGCCGGACCTCCTCAGGAAGCTGCTCGACGACGCGGACGGGTTGGCCTTCCTGCTGGCGACCTGCGTCTTCGAGGGCCTTGACCACCGGGTCGTGCGGCAGGAGGCGGAGCGGCTTCTCACGCTCGCGGACGGACGCCTGAGTTCCGTACTTCCCGAGGGGCCGGAGGACAGGCGCGGCGAGCGGCCGGAGAAGCCCCGGCCCAATCCGCAGTTCGTCTTCCGCCGCTCCTTGCAGGAACTGTTGCGCACCGTACGCGCGCAGTGCGCCCCCAAAGAGATTCACACGGGTTCTGCTTACAGCTACGCGGTGGAGCCCGTGCGGTTCACGAGGCACCGCCAGGGCGAGGCCGTGTTGAGGTACGTGTGGCGGGAGTACGGCCAGCTGTCGACATTGCTGACGGACTGGATGGGCAAGGTGAGCGCCGACAAGGACCTGACGGAGCCAGTCGGCCGGATCATGGGAACGGCCGCGGGGTGGGGCGGCGGGCGGACGGCACTCCAGCATATCCGCGACCTCGCCGAGTCCGACCGGATGACCAGCCGGGCGATCGCGGCGTACGCCCTGGGCATGGCGGCGCAGGACCCGGCCCTGGTCGCCGAGGTGAAGTACCGCCTCGGCCAGTGGAGCGGGCGGGGCGGATGGCAGCTGCGCGCCACCGTCGCGCTCACATGCGGCACCGACTTCGGCGCCTCCCGGCCGGACCTGGCCATGCGCCTCCTGAGGGCGGTGTCCCGGAACGGCGGCGATGCCCGCGAACACACCGTGGCCCGAGCCGTCCAGCGCGCGATGCGTGAGCTCTTCGCGGCAGGCAGTCAGGCGACGGTGTTCCGGTACCTCGCCGAGTGGGCCGACCGCGGGGGCGGCGACGGCAAGCTGGCACTGGAAACCCTTCCGTACCTGCTACAGGACGCCTCATGGTTCCACGGGCAGCTGCTGTCCGACGGGCAGTTCGCCCCGGCCATCATCGATCTCGTCCACCGCGCCCTGGATGACGACGACCTGTTCGACGCGACATCCCGCTCTCTGCTCCTGTGGTGCCGCGTCGCCGCCTGGGGAGAACGGCAGCACGCGGGATTGGACGTCCTGCTGTCCTCACTCGCACAGGAGATGACGCACGGGGTCCTGCGCCTGTTCGTGGACATCGACCGGCATGAGGACAACGAGCTGGCCGGACGACGCGTCGTACGAGAGGCCCTCGACGCGTGGCGCAGTGGTGAGCGCCCGCCGCACAGCATGAGTCACCCGGGAGGGAGAGCATCGTGACCGACGAGAGCGTCTACAGCCTCGCCACCCACGCTCCGTGGCGCGAGATCCTGCGGCAGCGCTGGTCCGGGCGGATGGACCGGGTCCTGGTGCTCAGGGACCGCGCCGGCGGGTATCACGTACTGGGCTCCCGGCACCGGCCAGGTCCTGGCCGTGGCACCGGCGAGGAATGCGGCGAGCCGGGGCTGACAGCTGATGAGACGACCGCGCCCCCACGACTGCTGGGCGGCCACGACAGCGCCTTTCACGTCTACCTGGCCGAGCGTTCGGACACCCGGGCCGTGGCACTGCCGACCCCGTACGGGACCGAGTTGGTGGACGTCCGTGTGCTGTGGTGGGTGTACGACCCCGTGCGGGTCGTCTGCAGCCGGACCACGCACGGGTGGGGCGTCGTACGCAAGGACCTCGACCGCCGCCTGCACCACCTGGAAGAGTCGCTGTCCTCTGCTGGACGCGGTCTCGGCGCACGAGAGCTGATGGACGAACTGGAGTCAGCACACGAGCTGGCGGACTTCGGTCTCGCCTACCGGGTGACAGACGTCGGCTCGCGGGAATCGGCGGGCGAGCTGCGGTTGGGGCAGTCCGGTGACGCCGGTCTTCCGTACTCCTGGACCGCCAACCGCAAAGAGGAGTACGAGTTCTGTCTGCAGGCCGTGCGCAGCGGACCGGCGTCCTTGGCCGCGCTCTGGCTCCTGCGGCATCCGGACCAGGTCAGTCAGGTGCTGAGCTGGTCGGTCGACAACCAGAGTCTTCTGCGCGAGGAAACCGACTGGCAGGACGAGATGGCCCGCCTGCTGGGGAAACTCACCGAGCAGGAGCGGTTGGAACTGTCAGAGATGCTGCGTGACCGTCTCTCGGCCGTGGGGCGACGCGTCCCCGGCCAGCAGAAACCATGATCCGCCGGACAGCCGCCGGACAGCCGCCGGACAGCCGCCGGACAGCCGCCGGACAGCCGCCGGACAGCCGCCGGACGCACAGGGGCCACCGGCCGCCTGGGACGACACGGCTGCCGGAGACCCAGTCCGACACGGTCAGCGACACAGGGAGGCCCGATGCCCCGTACGCCCGCGGTTACGGCTGTCCGCCCCCGGCGGCCGACTCCCTCCGCGTACCGGCAGCAGCACCACCGAACGGTGCGAAGCCGCCGACGGGCGGTCACCGCCCCGCCGACCGCACGGCAGCCGGACACGATGGCGGTGATGGAACGCCTCATGGCCGCGAACGGGGCGGAGATCTCACGAGCGGACACCAAGGCGGCCGTGCTCCTGGGTTTCGCCGGAGCCGCGCTCGGCATGCACAGCACGGCGACCGCACACCAGGCTTCAGGGGCGGCCCCGCGCCTCTGGGGGGCGGACGTCCTGTGGTGGAGCGGGATGGTCACCGCGTTGCTCGCCACCACGTGCTTCGTCTGCGCCCTCATTCCACGGCGCCACGGCGGGAACGGCCGGGACACCGCGGTGCCCGAATTCTTCGGGCACATCACCCAGGGGCCGGGCGGTGAGCCATTGCGCCGCACCCTGGAACGGGTCGCGCGCGACCCGGCCCCACCGCTGTCGTCCTCTCTCCGCAGGACCAGTGAGATCATCCGCGCCAAGTACCGGTGGATCGAGCTCGGTACGGCGTTGCTGCTCGCAGGGCTCCCCCAGATGGCGGTGACGTCGCAACCGCTGTGACGCGAGCGGAACGACGCCGCCGCCCCGCCGGGCCAGGCCGTACCGCCGTCACCGAATCCAGGCGCGGTAGGACATGACGTCTCCCGCGGACACTCCGAACTCTGGCTGGTCAGTGGTGAAGGTGCTCTCCAGACCGAGGGCCGCGCCGGAAGCCGGATCGAGGATCAGCATCTCGCGGCTGCCGGGGAACGAGTCGTACACGTACGCCTGGCCCTTCCGCCCCAGGCGATCGGTGACCTCGCCGACGGGGCGCAGCCC
The DNA here is from genome assembly GCF_059026195.1 of Streptomyces sp. A01. Taxonomy (NCBI): domain Bacteria; kingdom Bacillati; phylum Actinomycetota; class Actinomycetes; order Kitasatosporales; family Streptomycetaceae; genus Streptomyces; species Streptomyces sp. A01. The sequence goes on from NZ_JBWLKN010000005.1 coordinate 367,574, forward strand.
TGGGGCCCGCTCCAGGATGCGGGTCAGGGCGGCGGACTCGCGGGCGCCCAGGGTCCAGTGGTCGAGCAGCGTGCTCACCGAGTCCAGCAGGCTGCCGGTGTCCCGGGAGGCGTCGCGATCCACCTCGTTGAGGTAGGCGCGGAGGCGGGTCGTGTCGTGCGGTGGCCGGGCCCGCGGAGGCGCGTCGCTCCAGGTGGGTGGGGCCGTCTGGCGGCTGATGACGTGACCGTCGTCCACGACGCGCGGGGTTCCGTCGGCGTCGGTGATGACCGGCCTTCCCGGGTGCCGTGGATCGGTCGCCACGACCAGTTCCGTGTGGCTGCCGTCGGACCTCCAGCGGGTGATGCGCTCCTCGGGCAGCGTGATCGGCGGGGTGGCGTCGGGGCCCGAGGTCATGCTGAGGCTCCAGGTCTGTACGTGGCTGCCCTGGCGCAGTGGCTGGCCGCCGCCATCCTCAGCGGCGGCCGCGGCCCGGTCGGCGAGCCGGTCCAGGGGCAGGGGAGTGGAACCGGCCTGGGGCATCAGTGGCCGGGGTGCGGCGACGGCGGCGGGCGTCGTGTTCGGCCCTGCCAGGAGCAGGACGAGCGCGACGAGTGTGGCGACGGCGGCCGTCGCCGTGACCCAGGCCATGCGCGAGGCGGACCGCGTCCAGCCAGTGGCTGACCAGCCCGTTCTCCGGCCGGTCACTCCCCGCCCGGTGGTCCGGCCAGTCGTACGGCGCGACGGCCAGCCGGTCGTACGGCGGTCGGTCGTATGGCCAGTTGCACGGTCGGTCGTACGGCTGGTCGTACGGCTGGTCGTACGGAGCGTCCGGCCGCTGTGCAGGAGTTGGTCCAGCCGTTGTTCGGCGTCCGCGTGCAGCGGGCGGTCGCGCCAGTGGCCGTCGTCGGAGCTCACCGGGTTGGCACGGCGGAGCAGTTCGAGTTCGTCAGCCATGGCCACGTTCCTTCGCGGTGTCGCTGCTGATCGCCGCCGGGCCCGGCGAGGCGGGGACGGTCACGCGCATGCGGTCGATCTCGGCACGCAGCCGACGGCGCGCGCGGTGCAGCCGCATCGCCGTCGCCCTGGTGCCGCAGCCGAGCACGACCGCGACCTCCTCGATGCCCAGCTCCTCCCACGTGGTGAGCCGCAGCACCTCCTGGTCGGCCTCCGACAACCGGGCCAGCGCGTCGTGTATCCACGCGCCCGGCCGCTCGGCGTCCGGGCTGTCGACGATCTGCCTGCCGTGCCGCGTCTCGTCGTCCCGAATCCGGTCGACAAGGCGCCTGCGGCGGCCGTATCCGCGCACGGTGTTCGCCAGGCAGTTGCGCGCGACGCCGTACAGCCAGGGCAGCGGCGCCGGAGGCAGGTCCGACCGGCGGCGCCAGGCGACGGTGAACACCTCCGCCACCACCTCTTCGACGTCGCCCACCCCGCCGTCCAGCCGCCGGGCGACGAAGCGGCTGATCGCCCAGTAGTGCTCGCGGTAGGCAGCGGCGAATGCCTCGTCGTTGCTCATGTTCTGAAGGTGTCCGGCACGTCCTCGATCGTCACACCCGAGCGTGTGATCCCTGTCGCCGCCCCGGAGTGTGGCAGAACGGACGACGCCGGACACAGGCGGGGCATGAGCGAGAACAGTTCCCACCACCCCCCTGCGGCGGCTCCCGGGCGGCGACGCCGACCGGGAAGCGCCGCCGTCGCCTGGCTGACCAGCACCGATCACAAGACGATCGGCACGATGTATCTGGTCACGTCGTTCGCGTTCTTCTGTCTCGGTGGCGTGATGGCGCTGTTCATGCGCGCCGAGCTGGCTCGTCCCGGCACGCAGATCATGTCGAACGAGCAGTTC